>NZ_BTTW01000005.1:0-367918 GCF_036245865.1 Corallococcus caeni
CGTCCGGCCGCAAGCCGCCGCTCCTCCAGTTGCTGGGTCGTCCAACGCCTCGGCTGCCACGCCATGGAAGCGCCCCCTCCATGGAGCAACCGCCGGTCCCTTACCCAACTTCCCTGAAGGGGGTTAGGAGCTCGCCTCCCAGACGGTGGGTAACCGTGCCATGCCGCATCGTCGGCCGTGGGCTCGCATACAGCTCCCCCGCGACGATCTCCCCCACGACATGCTCGGGAAGCGCCTCCAAATCCGCATAGGTCGCGGGCTTCTTTCCCATCACGTCTCCCCATTCCTCGCCGCCCCCCACTCTATCCATGGCGGCGAGAGGTAGCACGCCCGTCCGACATGACAGGGCACACGTCCGAAGCCCTACCTTACACGTCTTCCATCGGTTCCCCGCCCAATTCCCTGCCCCACCGCGCCCGCGTGGTTAAGAGGCCCGCATCTTCATCCTCCTTCCACGAAAGGCCCCCATGGCCACGCCACTCCAGGGTCGTGAAATCCGCCTGAAGTCCCGCCCGCACGGTGAACCCACGCCGGACAACTTCGAGACCGTCACCGTCTCCGTCCCGGAACCCACCGAGGGCCAGGTCCTCGTGCGCAACCACTTCATGTCCGTGGATCCGTACATGCGCGGCCGCATGAACGACGCGAAGTCCTACGTCCCGCCCTTCAAGCTGGGCGAAGCACTGGACGGCGGCAGCGTGGGCCAGGTCCTCCGCTCGCGCTCGCCCGACTTCAAGGAAGGGGACTTCGTCGTCGGCACCGGCGGCTGGCGCGAGTACGCCGTCGCGCCCGCGAAGCACTACCAGAAGGCCGACCCGTCCGTGGGCCCGCTCTCCGCGTACCTCGGCGTGCTCGGCATGCCGGGCATGACCGCGTACGTGGGCCTGCTCGACATCGGCAAGCCGAAGGCCGGCGACACCGTCTTCGTGTCCGCCGCGGCGGGCGCTGTCGGCGGCGTCGTGGGACAGATTGCCCGCATCCAGGGCTGCCGCGTGGTGGGCAGCGTCGGCTCGGACGCGAAGGTGAAGCACGTCCGCGACGACCTGAAGTTCGACGCCGCCCTCAACTACAAGGCCGCCCCCATCGCCGAGTCCCTGGCGAAGGCCTGCCCGGACGGCATCGACGTCTACTTCGACAACGTGGGCGGCGACCACCTGGAGGCCGCCATCGGCCTGATGAACAACCACGGCCGCATCGTCCTGTGCGGCTCCATCTCCCAGTACAACGCCACCGACCCCGCACCCGGCCCGCGCAACCTGGGGCTCGCCGTGGGCAAGCGCCTCACCCTCCAGGGATACATCATCATGGACCACGCGGACCGCCGCCCGGACTTCCTCCGCGACATGGGCCAGTGGCTGCGCGAGGGCAAGGTGAAGGACGTGTCCACCGTGGTGGACGGCCTGGACCACGCCGTCGGTGCCTTCATCGGCCTGCTGCGCGGGGACAACACCGGCAAGATGCTGGTGCGCCTGGCCCAGGACGCCTGACGCTCGCTGGCCAACGTCCCGAACGAACGCAACCGGACACAGCCGCCGCCCTCCGTCCTGCACCTCCCAAAGGCAGACAGCAAGGCGTGCGGCCTCCAGCGCATCCGGCACCCTGCACGCCCTTTTTGAAGGAGGCAGTGCAGTGAGCTCACAGAAGCAGCCGGCCCCGGTGAACGTCGACGAGAAGAGCAAGGACCAGCAGCTCGCGAAGGACCGCTCGGAGCCCACGGGCAACTTCCTCACCACGGACCAGGGCATCCGCGTCGAGCACACCGACGACTCGCTCAAGATTGGCGCGCGCGGCCCCACGCTGCTGGAGGACTTCCACTTCCGCGAGAAGATGACCCGCTTCGACCACGAGCGGATCCCCGAGCGCGTCGTCCATGCGCGCGGCGCGGGCGCCCACGGCTACTTCCAGGTGTACGAGTCGCAGGCGAAGTACACCCGCGCGAAGTTCCTCCAGGACCCGTCCAAGAAGACGCCTGTCTTCGTGCGCTTCTCCACCGTCGCGGGCTCGCGCGGCTCCGCGGACACCGTGCGCGACGTGCGCGGCTTCGCGGTGAAGTTCTACACGGAGGAGGGCAACTGGGACCTGGTGGGCAACAACATCCCCGTCTTCTTCATCCAGGACGGCATCAAATTCCCCGACATCATCCACGCCGCCAAGGCGGAGCCCCACCACGAGATTCCCCAGGCGGCCACCGCGCACGACTCGTTCTGGGACTTCGTGTCGCTCGTCCCGGAGACCATGCACATGGTCATGTGGACCATGTCCGACCGCGCCATCCCGCGCAGCCTCCGGATGATGCAGGGCTTCGGCGTCCACACCTTCCGCTTCATCGACGAGAAGAACACCTCGCGCTTCGTGAAGTTCCACTGGAAGCCGCTGTTGGGCACGCACTCGCTCGTCTGGGATGAAGCGCAGAAGCTGGCGGGCAAGGACCCGGACTTCCACCGCCGCGACCTGTACGAGGCCATCGAGCAGGGGGACTTCCCCGAGTACGAGCTGGGCATCCAGATCCTGGAGGAGAAGGACGCGCAGGCGCTGGGCGTGGACCTGCTGGACGCCACCAAGCTCATCCCGGAGGAGGTGGCCCCGGTGATGCCCGTGGGCAAGCTCACGCTCAACCGCAACCCGACGAACTTCTTCGCGGAGACGGAGCAGGTCGCCTTCTGCGTGGCCAACATCGTGCCGGGCATCGACTTCACGGATGATCCGCTGATGCAGGCGCGGCTCTTCTCGTACCTGGACACGCAGCTGACGCGCCTGGGCGGACCGAACTTCGCGGAGATCCCCATCAACCGCCCGCTGGCGCCGGTGCACAACCACCAGCAGGACGGCTTCGGCCGGCACACGAGCAACGCGGGCCGCGCCAACTACTTCCCCAACTCGCTGGGCGGCGGCTGCCCGTTCCTCGCGTCCCAGCAGCAGGGCGGCTACGTGCACCACCCGGAGCAGGTGAGCGGAAAGAAGGTGCGCGAGCGCGCCGCCTCCTTCAACGACCACTACAGCCAGGCGGCGCTGTTCTTCCGCAGCCTCTCCGCGCCGGAGCAGGAGCACCTCATCGACGCCTGCCGCTTCGAACTGGGCAAGGTGGAGACGCGCGCCATCCAGGAGCGCGTGCTGGAGCACTTCGCGAAGATTGACGCCCTGCTGGTGTCCGCCGTGGCGGAAGGGCTGGGCCTGCCCGCCCCCAAGGCCACGCCCGTCACCCCCAAGGGCCCGCCGGCGTCCAAGGCCCTGAGCATGGAGGCGATGAAGCTGGCCATGCCGCCGTCCATCAAGACCCGGAAGATTGGCGTGCTCGTCGCGGACGGCGTGGACGCGGACGAGTTGATGGCGGTGCGCAAGGAGCTGGAGGCGCAGGGCGCGAAGGTGAAGCTCATCGCCAGGCGCCTGGGCACGGTGAAGGCCTCCAACGGCAAGGACGTGCCGGTGGACAAGAGCGCGATGACGACGGCGTCCGTGGAGTACGACGGCGTCTTCATCCCCGGCGGCGCCGCGAGCGTGGCGACGCTGAAGAAGGACGGCGAGTCACGCCACTTCGTGCAGGAGGCCTACCTGCACTGCAAGACGGTGGGCGCGTCCAAGGACGCGGAGGAGCTCTTGAAGGCCTGCGAAATCGACCCTGCCGCGCCCGGCATCGTCGCGGGCTCCAAGGCGGGCGCTGGCACCGCGCTGGCCACCGCGTTCTCCCAGGCGCTCGCGAAGCACCGGCACTGGGACCGCAAGGACAACACCCGCGTCCCGGCCTGAGCCCCTGCGCGAAAGAGTGCCGTCACCGCGTCCGGTGTGACGCGGTGACGCGCCGCCATCCCGGAGGACAGCCCTCGCGCAGCACCCGCGCCGCCGCGAGGGCGCACGCGTAGCTGCTCGTGAGGGGCTGCTCCTTCCAGGCACCGTCCGCATACAGCCGCACCGTGGCCGCGTCCTCGACGTGGTCCACGATGTCGCCCTTGCGCAGCGCATGGGCCGTGGCCGCGTCCGCCACCGTCACCACCGACGACATCCCGGACGGCAGGCCCGACACGGGCCCCGCGGCGCAGAGCACGAGGCTGCCCTGCTCCACCGCCCGGTCCAGCAGCGCGGTGAGGGGCGCCTCGAAGGCGCGGCCCACGGTGCCCAGGCTCAGGTTGATGACGTCCGGGCGCACCTCCTGCGTCAGCCACTCCAGCGCCTCCAGCAGGCACAGCGAGTCCCCGCGCATCCGCCCATCCAGCACGCGCGCGACGTACCACTCCACGTCGTCACCGGGGCGGCCCTGGTCCAGCAGGATGCTCAGCACCGCGGTGCCGTGACCGTGCGTGTCCTCCAGGTCCTCCAGCGCGGAGCCGCCGCCGCACCAGGCGGCCAGCTCCTCACGCGAGTGGACGCGGGACTCCAGCCGCCGCGACTCCCGGTCCAGCGTGAAGCTGGCCGCTCCGGCAAGCGACAGCCCCGCCCCGCGAAGGAAGCCCACCGACACACCACTGTCCACGATGGCGACCTTCACGGGAGTCAGGACCTTGAGACGCGGCCTAGCAGGAGCCGGAGGAGTCCTCACCCACCGGCATCTTGAGCTGCGTCGGGTAGTAGGTCCCCACCCACTGGGTGCCGTTCCAGGTCCACTGGTAGCCGTTCATGTACGACGTGGCGCAGGCGTACCCGATGAGGTCCTCGGACCCGCTCACGTCCTCCAGCAGCTTCGACACGTCCTTGCTCGTGAATTTCAAGGGAGCACTCCCGGCGTTGGATGGGGGGAAAGGCGGACAGGAGCCTAGGGGGCTGGGGTCCGCCGGTCCACTTGAGCGCTACTTGCAGGTCTTCGCCGGCAGCGAGTCGATCCAATCCGCGATGAGCTGCGAGCCCTCCGCGTGGTGAACCGTGCGGCCAATCTGCGGCATCATCTTGCCGGACTCCTCCGTGTGCATCCGGTACCAGAGGATGGACTCCGCGTGGTTGCCGGGGAGGATGTCGAACTCGCCGCCCACGCCGCTGCCCGCGGAGCCCGGGCGCTTGCACTCGCCCAGGCTGAACATGCTCGTGGTCCCGATGTCGAGGAACAGCTGGCTGGTGACGCCCGCCGTCCCCTTCGGGTTGTGACAATGCGCGCAGTTGATGTCCAGGTACGTGCGCGCCCGCGTGGTCAGGTCCGCCGCCTGCGGGTCGAACGCGTCCGGCGCCTTCGGCAGGTCCGCCGGGGCGGGCAGCCCGTCCAGCTTGCCCAGCGACGCCAGGTACTCCAGTTGATCACGCTCCACGCCGCCGTAGGTGTTGTTGTGGTGCAGGTAGCGCGCCTTCACGCCAATGGGGTGCATCACCTGCGCCCCCTGGTCGTCCAGGAGGTGGTGGCACTGCTGGCACTGGTTCTTGGAGGGCACCGAGTACTTGAACGACCGGCTCTCCCCATCCGTGTCGATGAACGTCACGTCGCGGGAGCGGCCGCCGGTGGCCAGCGTGGCCTCCGTCTGCTCCGTGTTCCAGACGTACGGCCACGCCTCCCAGCCCGCGGGCTGGTGCACCAGGACGCGCGTCTCGATGACCCGCACGTCCTGGTCCGGCTTCCGCAGGTCCGCCGGGAAGGCGAACGTCTTGGTGATGAGCGTCCCCACCGGCAGGTCCAGCGCGGCCATGGGCTCGTAGTGCGCCGTCTTGCCGGGGGGGATGTAGAGCGTGCGTGACTTGACCGCGTAGTCGGAGAACAGCGCGGTGGACAGCGTGTAGGGCACGTTGCCCTCCACCGGGACGAGGCCCCCGTCCGCCGGGCTCCCGGTGAACAGCCCGTAGCCCGACAGCGTGTTGGGGATGACCAGCGGGGGGCCCGCGTCCGGCTCGCCCGCGTCGGGCGTTCCGGAGTCCACGGGCCCCGCGTCCGGTGAACCCGCGTCGGGAACCCCCGCGTCCTCTGTTCCGGCATCCGGCACGGAGGTCCCCGCGTCGGGTGTGGGCCTGGGGCCTTCCGGGTCGGAGGAACCGCAGGCCGCCAGCGACAGCGCCAGCAGCACCACGGAGAGACGGGGGTTCACGAACGGCGTCCACATGGGTGTCACGCTCCCTGACCGCGGTTACTGGATGAAGTCGCCAATCGTCAGCGCGGGGCTGAAGCCCGAGCAGTTGAACTCGGCCTTGTTGGCCGCGTAGTGCCGCGTCTTGGCCCACGCGCCCGGCAGGTTGCCCTGGCCCGCCAGGGTGGCGGCGGCCTGGAGGTCCAGGTCCACGATGGCCGTGGTGGTGCCCGTGGGCAGCGTGTTGTTGGCGAAGCAGATGTTGATGGGGTTGAGCTGCGCGCGGTCATGGCCGAAGGGATCCAGGCCGTCCCACAGCAGGTGCTCCACGCCGAGCGTGCCCTGCGTCTCGCCGTAGGCGTAGAGCGCCGCCAGGGCCGCGCCCAGGGGCCGCAGCGACTGGCTCGTGTTGCCGTTGTCCACGTTGTCGCCGCTGCCACCCTGGAAGGTGTTGTCGTGGATGCTGATGTCCGCGCTCGCGAAGTTCAGACCGCCCGCGACCCACTGCGCCGGGTCGGACTCGATGGCGAGGCCGCTCAGCACCGCCACGTCCACCGTGTTGTTGTTCCCCCAGGTGTTGCCCGTCAGCTCCACGCGGCGCGACGCCAGGAGGAACGTGCCCGTGCCCGCCGGCACCTGCGACACCGTGCTGCTGCTGGACTGGACGGACGCGAAGTTGTTCCGGTTGTTGCCGGTGATGATGTTGTTCTTCACCCGGATGTCCGTCCCCTTGATGGGGTTGCCCGGCAGGTCGAACACCACCAGGCCCGTGGTGTTGTCCTGGGCGGTGTTGCCCAGCACGTAGGCGTACTTCGTGTTTTCAATCTCGATGCCCGCCACGTTCTGCTTCGCCACGCTGTTGCGCACGACGGCGTACTGCGTCTGGCCCACGTAGATGCCCGCGTCCGCGGCGTTGTAGGCCTCGCAGTCCTCGATGAGGACATACTTGGACTTCACCGGGTACAGGCCGTACTTGCCATTGCTCTCCTTGTTGGCCTCCGCCCACTCCGTGCGCACGCCGCGCATCACCACGTCCGTGGAGGACTCCACGCGGATGGCGTCCTTCTTGGCGTTCCACACGGCCAGGTTGCTCACCGTGAAGCGGTCACCCACCACGTCCAGGCCGTTGGAGTTCGCCGCGGCGTTGGTGAACACCAGCACCGTGCTGTCCGCCCCGCCCGTGCCCTCGCCCTTCTTGCCCTTGCCCGCGCCCACCAGCGTGATGCCGTTCTTGCGGATGGTGATGGCGTTGTCGAAGGTGTACGTGCCCGGCGCCAGGGTGATGGTGGTGCACTCGGCCAGCGTGTTCACCTGGTCCTGGAACGCCTCTTCCTGGCCCGGCGCGAAGTTCAGCGTCGTCTGCGCCTTCCCCTCGCAGGAGAAGGTGCCCGCGCTGCCGCCATCCCAGGGGATGCCCGTGTCCACGGAGCCCGCGTCGCTGCCCGCGTCCGTCGTGCCCGCGTCGCTGCCCGCGTCCGTGGTCGTGCCCGCGTCCACCTTCACGCCCGAGTCCGGCGTGGTGTCGTCGTCATCCGAGCAGGCGGTCAGCGAGAGGGCCCCCACCAGGGCCAGAAGGGTCGCGCTCGTTGCGCGGGTCCACTGCAAACGGGGCATGTCATTCCTCCGCGAGGCCGCTCCGCATGGGCCGCGGGCAAGCTCCCGGGCCCGCGAAGCAGCGGGAAGGCGGCATGCTCGGAGCAAAGACACACTGACGACAAGCACAAGTTACGCGTTTGTGTTTTGACGCGGCGCCCCTTTGCCACGTCTGGAAAAGCACGCGCACGCGGTAAGCCTATCGTCCGCAATGTGTCCGGAACGCGATTGACGCAAGGCTCCACGGCAGGCGCCCGGGCAGGCGGGGTGGAGGGGCCGCGTGCTCCCCGGAGCCCACCCGGGCGGTCATCTTGAGGAGCAGGTCGCGGCGCGGTTCCCCCTCTCCCGCGACGGAAAGCAGGAGGACTCCCATGCGCGCAGGCACCCTGGTGACCCTGGTGGTGGCGCTCGCGTCCGGCCCGGCCATGACGGCGTTGGCGCAGCAGGACGAAGCGGCGACTGCCCCGGAGGGCAATGACTCGCAGAACCTGGATGACCGGCAATCACTGACAAGCGGTTCCGGCGACAGCGCCTTCTGGGACAATTACTGGTATCAGCCGCCCGCGAACGGCGGCGGGTTCCAGCAGCCGCCCGCCGGCTCGTACCAGCTGGAGCAGCCCCTCATCGGGACGTACCAGCTCCAGCAGCCCCTCAACGGCACGTATCAACTCCAGCAGCCGTTGAACGGGACGTACCAGCTCCAGCAGCCGCTCATCGGCACCTATCAGCTCCAGCAGCCCCTCAACGGGACGTACCAGCTCCAGCAGCCGCTCAACGGGACGCAGCAGCCGCGCCGCCGTTGAGCGGAAGCGGGCGCGCCTACCGCCGGGCGTTGAAGGTGTCGCACGCCTCCAGCGTCCCCTGCTCCAGGCCGCGCTTGAACCAGGTCATGCGCTGCGCGGCGGAGCCGTGGGTGAAGGACTCGGGGACGACGTAGCCCCGGGCGCGCTTCTGGAGGGTGTCGTCGCCCACGGCGCTGGCGGCGCCCAGGCCCTCCTCCACGTCCCCCTGCTCCAGGATGTTGCGGTCCTTCTGGGCGTGGTTGGCCCAGATGCCGGCGAAGCAGTCCGCCTGGAGCTCCGTCAGCACGGAGAGCTGGTTGGCCTGCTCCTCGCTCGTGCGGTTGCGCAGCGACTGCACCTTGCGGGAGATGCCCAGCAGGTTCTGCACGTGGTGGCCCACCTCGTGCGCGATGACGTACGCGCGGCCGAAGTCACCGGGCGCCCCGAAGCGGCTCTCCAGCTCGTCGAAGAAGCTCAGGTCCAGGTACACCTTCTGGTCGCCCGGGCAGTAGAACGGCCCCACCGCGCTCTCCTGCGCGCCGCACGCGGACTGCACCGCGTCCGTGAACAGCACCAGGTGCGGCTGCACGTAGCGCACGCCCTGCGGCTCCAGCAGGCGGGGCCAGGTGTCCTCCGTGTCCGCGAGGACGACGGAGGCGAAGTCCTTCATCTTCTCCTGCTGGGGGTCCACGTTCCCGGAGCCGCCCGTGGCAGGGTCGGAATATGGAGAGTCGCGCGTGCCGATCTGCACGTCGGACGGGTCCCCGCCCAGCAGCATCACCAGCAGCGCCACCACCAGCGACGCGGCGCCACCGCCCACCGCGAGCGGGCGCCCGAAGCCACCTCCCCGCCGGTCCTCGATGTTCGAGCTGCGACGTCCGCCTTCCCACCTCATCCCGTGCCCCCTGAACGCAAAGATGATCTGGGGAGCAAGGTAGGCAGCGGGCCCTCCGTCAGCGACGGTGCGGCCCACGGCGGACGGACGTCAGGAGGTCCCCAGGGCAGGCGGGCAAACGGGCCCACGGCCTGGACGCCCGGTCTACCTGCCGGCGGAGAAGCCCACCGCGCCGGAGGCCACGCGCGCGGCGGTGCCCAGGCGCTCCAGCAGTCCAGGGCCGAAGTACTGGCGCCGGGACTCGCCCTGCCCCGCGCGCACCTGCTCCGCCGTGTCCAGGTAGCCCACGTAGCCGTTGGCGAGCCCCAGCACGTGCGTGGCCCCGGAGAGGTCCGCCAGCGCCCGGCCCGCGCCCACGGTGGGCTCGCCCGGGATGGCCAGCAGCTCCAGCGGCCCCAGCGCCAGCGCGTCCACCTCCGCGTCGCGCGGGGAGGAGGCGCACAGGAAGTTGTCCCCCGCCGCCCGGGTGAAGGCCGGCGCCAGCCGCGACGCGTCCGGCCGGGGCAGCGCCGTGCGGACCCGCGCGAACGCCAGCCGCACCGGCCCTGGCTCGGGCACCCCGGCCGCCGTGTCCGCCAGCGCCGACAGCTTGCGCGCGAAGCCCAGGGCGCGCTCGGGGCCCTGGCCCTCGGAGAAGGCCACGGACGCGTTGCCCGCGCTGCCCTGCACGAGCAGGGAGACGCCACCGCCCGCCTCCTCGCGCAGCGTGCTCAGCCGGCCCGGGTAGTCCGGATCCACCAGCGCCCGCTGCCGGGGAATGAGCGCCGCGTGCGCGGCGAACACCAGCAACTCCGCCACCGGCCCCGCGGGCCCGCGAAACACCACCCGCGTGAGCTGGCCGTCCGGGGCGTCACCTCCGGAGCGGGAATAGACGAGCCCCGCGTCCGCCGCGCCGCCCACCTCCAGCCCCACGTCCGTCATCGAGGCCGCGGCCTTCTCCAGCGCCTCGCTCGCGCCGGCCACCGCCGCGTTCACGGAGGCCTCCTGGTAGCGCCCCGTCCCGGACAGCTCGGCCATCCAGCGCTCGTCGTACCCTCCAAAGGAGGAGTGCGTGTGCGTGGCCACCACCAGCACCTCCTTCACCCCCGCCTTCGCGGCGCGCTCGCGCACCCGCGCCGTGATTTCCGGGGTCACCAGGAGCAGCTCCAGCGACACCACGGCCACGCGCGCCCCACCGGCCTCCACCACCAGGGCCCTCGCATGGAGGGGCTGCTCGGCCTGGCTCGCCTCGGGCCGGGGGGGCGGATAGCCCGCCACCACCACCGGGAAGGGCGGGGAGAGGGCCACCTTCGCCGCGCCCGCCCGCAGGGGGCCTTCGCCACGCACCTGTGACAGCACCTCGGGCGTGCGCTCCTCCCAGCGTCCACACCAGTTCCACGAGGCGAGCGCGTAGGCGGCCCCCGCCGTTAGCAAGACGAAGGGCAGCAGGGTGCGGAAGAAGGAGCGCCGGGAGGAGGACATGCCGCGGGGAGCGTACCCCCTCGGCGCCTCCGGGCGGCTCCTACCTTTCGGGCAACGGCACCTTGCCTGGCCTACAAGGGCCGACGTCGTCAGCAGGTGGAATACCTGGCTTCAAGGCGTGCGTTCCTGTTCCGCTTCGCGGTCGAAAGGGGTAAGGCAGCGCACCATGTGCGGCATCTTCGGAATCGTGGGTCACGGAGAGGCGTCCAACCTGACGTACCTGGGGTTGCACGCCCTGCAGCACCGCGGACAGGAGTCCGCCGGCATCGTCGCGTCCGACGGGCACACCCTGCGCGCGCACCGGCAGATGGGCCTGGTGGCGGACATCTTCACCGCGCCGGTGATTGAGAACCTCCCCGGCCAGGCGGCCATCGGCCACGTGCGCTACAGCACGGCGGGTGGCAGCGGCATCAAGAACGCCCAGCCGCTGTTCGTGAACTACGCGGGCGGCCAGTTCTCCATCGCGCACAACGGCAACCTGGTGAACGCGACGGAGCTCAAGGCGGAGCTGGAGGCGGAGGGCGCGCTGTTCCAGTCGGACGCGGACACGGAGGTGGTGATGCACCTCCTCGCCCGCTCCAAGCAGCCCACCTTCGAGGCGCGCCTCGTGGAAGCGCTCCGCCGGGTGGAGGGCGCCTACAGCATCCTGCTCCTCACCGAGGACAAGCTCATCGCGGTGCGCGACCCCAACGGCTTCCGGCCGCTGGTGCTGGGCAAGATGAAGGAAGGCGCGTACGTGCTCGCCAGCGAGACGACGGCGCTGGACCTCATCGAGGCCGAAATCGTCCGCGAGCTGGAGCCCGGCGAGCTGGTCGTCATCGAGAACGGCGTGCTGTGCACCAGCATGCCCTTCAAGCCCGCCGCGCGGCTGGGGCGCTGCATCTTCGAGCACGTCTACTTCGCCAAGCCGGACTCGGTGCTCTTCGGCAGCAGCGTCTACGAAGTGCGCAAGCGCCTGGGCATGCAGCTGGCGCGCGAGCAGCCCGCGGAGGCGGACCTGGTCATCGCGGTGCCGGACTCCGGCGTGCCCGCGGCCATCGGCTTCTCGCAGGCGAGCGGCATCCCCTACGACGTGGGCCTCATCCGCAGCCACTACGTGGGCCGCACCTTCATCGAACCGCAGCAGTCCATCCGCCACTTCGGCGTGAAGCTGAAGCTGTCCGCCGTGCGCAGCGTCCTCAAGGGCAAGCGCGTGGTGGTGGTGGACGACTCCATCGTGCGCGGCACCACCAGCCGCAAAATCGTGAAGATGCTCAAGGCCGCGGGCGCCGTGGAGGTGCACCTGCGCATCTCGTCGCCGCCCACGCAGTGGCCCTGCTACTACGGCATCGACACGCCCAGCCGCACGGAGCTCATCGCGGCCACGCACACCACGGAGGAGATCGCGAAGTACGTGACGGCGGACTCCCTGGGCTACCTGTCGCTGGAGGGCCTGGGCACCGCGGTGGAGGACCCGAAGCGGAGCACCTACTGCACCGCGTGCTTCTCCGGGCAGTACCTCACCGACAAGCTGTCCCAGAGCGCGGGTGGCGCCACCAAGCTCAGCGCCTGAGACGCGGGCCGCGCCCCAGGGCCGGCCCGGGCTCGCCCAGGCGGAGCGGCAGTTCGTGCGCTCCGTCGTCGCGGGCCTGGTGTTGTTGGGCGCGGTCGCCGTCGCCGGCCCGCTGCTCTCCTACCGCAGCGACGTCGCCGGGGCCCGCGCGGAGTTCCAGTCCCGCATGACGCGGGAGGCGCGCGTCTACGCGGAGGCGCTGGGCCTGCACCTGAAGCTGCTCCAGACGGAGCTCCTGCGCGTGTCCGAGGGCGTGGGCCCGGACGTGAAGCGCGAGCTGCCCACGGAGGACCTCCAGGACCTCACCACGCCCCGCGCCGGCCTCTTCCACGCGGGCGTGATGGTGCTGGACGCGCAGGGCAAGCTGCGCTGGAGCGACCCGCCGCTCGCGGAAGCCGAAGCCCCGGGCGGCTTCGCCACGCGGCCCTGGTTCCAGCAGGTGCTCGCGCGCCAGACGTCGGTGGTGGACGCCATCGCGCCGGGCGCGTCCCTCTTCGTCGTCGCGGTGCCGGTGGTGCGCGCGGGACAGACCACGGCGGTGCTCGCGGGCCTGCTGGACACGGAGATGGCGCTCCCCGGCGGGCGCCCTTTGAGCAGCGACCTGGAGCTGCTCGTCCTCAACGCCTCCGGCGACCTCTTCCTGCCGAGCGCCCCGCCCTCGTGGGCCAGCGTGTCTCGCGCGTCCGGGGAGCTGCGCGACTTCATCCGCGAGGGCGTCCGGCCCCCGTCGCTGGACGCGATGCCGGAGACCTTCCTCACCGCCACGCCCGTGCCCGGCACGGGGCTGCACCTGCTGCTCGCCGCGGACGAGACGGCGCTGCTGTCCGGCCTGCGCGACCGCTTCCTCGTGCAGCTGCTGGTGCTGGCGCTGCTCCAGGTGGGCACGCTGGTGCTCTTCACCGTGCACTGGCGCCGCGTCTACGGCCTGTTCCGCGAGGTGGAGTCGCGCTCCTCGCAGCAGGAGAAGATGGCCGCGCTGGGCAGCGCCGCCAGCCTCATCGCGCACGAGGTGAAGAACTCCCTCAACGGCCTCAAGGCCGCCACGGGCCTCGTCTCCCCGGAAGGCGAAGGCGGGCTCGTGGTGCGCACGCTGCACGGCCAGATTGACCGGCTGGCGCACCTGGCCACGTCGCTGCTCAACTTCGGCAAGCCGCCCGTCGTGCGCCGCGTGGACGTGGACCTGTCCCAGGTGGTGCGCGACGTGGTGGAGGGCCTGCGCTCGCTGCCGGAGGCGGGCGAGGTGCGCGTGGACGTGGACGTGCCCCCCGAAGGGGCGCTCCTGTCGTGCGACCCGCTGCTGCTCACCACCGCGCTGGACAACCTGGTGCGCAACGCGATGGAGGCCACGGTGGCGGCCAAGGACCTGGGCAAGGTGGCCCAGCCCCGGGTGCGCGTGCGCGCCCGCCTGGACGGGGACGCGGCGGTGGTGTCCGTGGAGGACAACGGGGGCGGGCCGCCGCCGGACGTGGAGGAACACCTCTTCGAGCCCTTCCGCACCTCCAAGCCGAAAGGCATCGGCCTGGGGCTGGCCATGACGCGCCAGGCGCTGGAGCATCAGGGCGGACACCTCTCCTTCGAGCGGCTCCCCGACGGATGCCTCTTCCTCCTGCACCTGCCCCGAGCGCCCCGGCCATGAGCCTCCCCGTCCTCTTGGTGGATGACGACCGCGCCTTCTCCTCCATCGCGGCGGTGGCGCTCCAGCGCGAGGGCTTCCACCTCACGGTGGCGCACTCGCTGCACGAGGCCCGCGCGACGCTCGCGAAGGCCACGCCCGCGCTGGTGGTGCTGGACCGCCGCCTGCCGGACGGAGACGGGCTCGCGTTCCTGCCGGAGCTCAAGGCGCACGCGCCCGGCGTGGCGGTGGTGATGGTGACGGCGCACGGGGACATCGCCAGCGCGGTGGAGGCGGTGCGCGCGGGCGCGGCGGACTACCTGGCCAAGCCCGTGGAGCTGGCGGACCTGGTGCTGCGCGCGCGCCGGGCCCTGGATGCCAGCCGCCTGCGGGACCGGCTGGAGACGGCGGAGGCGGAGCTGTCCGGCCGCCGCCGGCTGGTGCCCCCCACGTCCGCCGCCATGCAGCGGGTGTTCGCGATGCTGGAGCGCATCGCCGCGTCGCCGCGAAGCCCGGTGCTGCTGCTGGGGGAGACGGGCGTGGGCAAGGAGCAGCTCGCCCGGCACCTGCACGCGCTCGCGTCGAAGGACGGCGGCGCGCCCTTCGTGCACATCAACTGCGCGGCGCTGCCCGAGCAGACGGTGGAGAGCGAGCTGTTCGGCCACGAGAAGGGCGCCTTCACGGACGCGCGCACCGCGAGGCGCGGGCTGGTGGAGGTGGCACACGGCGGCGTGCTCTTCCTGGATGAAGTGGGCGAACTGCCGCTGGCGCTCCAGGCGAAGCTGCTGACGTTCCTGGACTCGGGGAGGTTCCGCCGGCTGGGCGGCACCACGGAGCAGACGAGCACCGCGCGCATCGTGGCCGCCACCAACCGGGACCTGCCGAAGCAGATGTCGGGCGGCAACTTCCGCGAGGACCTCTGGTTCCGCCTGGGCGTGTTCCGCATCGACATCCCCCCGCTGCGCAAGCGGCGCGACGACATCCTCCCGCTGGCGGAAGGGATGCTCGCGGACCTGGGCCGGGAGCTGGGCCGGCGCGACATCCGCCTGGGGGCGAAGGCCCGCGCGAGGCTGGGGGCCTATGCCTTCCCGGGCAACGTGCGCGAGCTGCGCAACATCCTCGAGCGGGCGCTGGTGCTGGAGCCCGGACCGGAGCTGGAGCTGGAGGTGCTGGGCGGCACGCCCTCCGTGAGCAGCGCGGTGAAGGTGGAGGCACCGGCCGCGGTGGCGCCGGGAGCGTTCAGCGTGACGGAGCCCGTGCCCATGGAGGACCTGGAGCAGGCATACGTGCGCTGGGTGCTGGAGCGGCTGGGCGGCCGGCGCATGGAGGCGGCGAAGGCGCTCGGGTTGTCCTATCCGACCTTCCTCAAGCGCCTGGGCGACGACTGAAGGGAATTTGCAGTGCCCGCCCCGCCAGGGCGATGAAAGGATTTTGAAGTCGCGGGCACTGAAAGGATTTTGAAGTCGCGCGGCGTCGCATCCGCGCGGATTTGCTGGGGCCAGGGCGGGCACACGGCTTGCGATGGGCTGATTCCGGATTCTCACCGGAGCCTGCCGCTTGCGCCGTTTCCTCCCCGCTCTCGTCGCCCTGGGCACCCTGCTCGGCCTCACCGCCGGTGCCGAGCAGCACCCCACCTCCTCCGCCACGCTGCTGCTCTCCACCCTCCCGGACGAGGACGGGCTGGCGGAGCTCCTCTGGGAGCGCTCCGCGGACTTCGCGGACGACCGCGCCCGCCTCGCCGCCTCGCGAGCGGATCACCAGCGCACGCACCTGCTGCCCAACCCGGAGCTGGACGTGTCGATGAACACCATCCCCATCGGGGCCACGAACCCACCGGGCCTGCGCCGCCTGGACGACGTGCCCAACTACGTCGTGGGCCTGTCGGAGCTGGTGGAGCTGGGCAAGCGGGGCCCGCGTCAGGACGCGGCCAGGGCGGCGCTGTCCGCCACCACGCTGGACGTGCACGCGGCGCTGCGAGCCCGCACCTACGACGTGCTGGAGCGGGCAGCGGACGTGGCCACCACGGAGGTGCGCATCGCGGAGCTGACGAAGCTCACCGAGGACGCGCTGAAGCTCACGGACCTGCAACGCGCCAGGCAGCAGCACGGCGACGCGGCGGGGCTGGACGTGGACCGCTCCACGCTGGAGGCGCAGTCGCTGGAGACGGCGCTGGGCGAGGAGCGCGCGAAGCTGGCGGATGCGCTGCTCGCGTGCGCGCAGCTCGCGGGCCTGCCGTGTGAGCCCTTCGGAAGCCACGAGCGGGCGATGTCCTTCCTCGAGTCCCGGCTCGACCGGGTGCCCGGGCCCGGCGCCATCGACGCCAGACCGGACCTGAAGGCCCTGAGCGCGCGGGAGGACGCGGCCCGGTCCTCGCTGACGCTGGCGCGGCGCCGGTGGATCCCGGATCCAACGGTGCGAGCCGGCTACACGCGGGACCAGTTCGTCATCGCCGGCAACCAGAAGAACAGCCTCTTCGTGGGCCTGTCGGTTCCGCTCCCTCTCTTCGACCACGGACAGGCGGACGCGCACGCAGCCAGCGCGAGCGCCGAGTCCGCGAGGGTCGCGCGGGAGCTGCTCACGGCCCAGGCCTCGCGGGAGACGGAGGTCCTGAACCAGCAACTGCGGGCCGTGCAGGAGCGCAGGCAGAAGCTCCACACGCGGACGCTGCCGCTGGCCGAAGGCGTGGTGCAGCGCCTGGACGCGGCTGTGAAGGCCGGAGGCGCGGCGCTGCAGGACCTGCTCCTCGCGCGCCGCACCTACGGAGAGCTGGTGCTGCACGCGGCCGACCTGGACCAGACCGCCTACCACCTCACCATCGCCATCGCCCGGGCCAGCGCCGCCGGTCCCCGCGCCCCGGACACGCTGATCAATCCCCGCTCCTGAGCTCTTCCCCTCTTCGAAAGCCCCCACGCCATGAACACCCCCGACACCGCCGCCGCCCCGACGTCCAGCACCACTCCGTCCCGCCGAGCACCGGTCTGGATGGCCTTCGCCGGAGCGGGCCTCCTGGGCACCGGCGTGCTGCTCTACGTGCTGGCCCCCACCGACTCCATCGCGGAGAGCGAGACCGCCGTCTCCGGCCCTACCGTGAAGGGCGAAACGGTGCACCTGCCGGACGGCGCGCCGCAGTGGCACTACGTGCAGCTCGCGGTGGCCACGGAGGGCAGCGCCCTCACCCCGCTCCCCTCCCCCGCGCGAGTGCAGTTCGACGAAGCGCGCACCGCGTCCGTGGGAGCCCCGCTCTCAGGCCGGGTCGAAGAGGTGCGCGTGCGCCCCGGCGACCGCGTGAAGCAGGGCGACGACCTCTTCAGCGTGCGGTCCGGAGCCTTCGCGGAGCTCCTGCGCGAACAGCGCGGCGCGGAGGCCGAGCTCGCGGAGAAGCGCCGCAACGCGGAGCGCCTCAAGGAGCTGGTGGCCCTGAGCGCCGCCCCGGAGAAGGAGCTGCTCGCCGCCCAGACGGAGCTGCGTCAGGCGGAGCTCTCGCTTGAAGCCGCGAAGGCGAAGCAGGGCAGCCTCCGGGTGTCCTCCCGAGGCGAGAACCTCTTCTGGGTGACGGCACCGCGCTCCGGCACGGTGGTGGACCTGGACCTGGTGGCCAGCCAGGAGGTGACGCCAGACCGCGACAGGCCGCTCATCCGCCTGTCGGACCTGGATCAGGTGATGGTGGTCGCGGACCTCCAGGAAGCGGACGCGCTGGACATGTCCCCCGGCCAGGACGTCACCGTCACCACGCGTGACGGCATCACCCGCGCTGGCAAGGTGGACCGCGTCTCCGAGGTCGTGGATCCGCTGCGCCGCACGGTCGAAGTGCGGGTGCGGGTCCCCAACAACGACCGCCGCTTCCGCCCCAACGCCTTCGTGGAGGTGACGCCCACGCCGCCCGAGGGCATCAAGCGCGTACGCGTGCCCGACAGCGCGGTGGTGACGGACGGAGCGCGCTCCGTGGTCTTCGTCGCCCGCGACGCGAACCGCCTGGAGCGCGTCGCCGTGACGCCGGGCCGCCGCCGCGACGGCGAGGTGGAGCTGCGCGGGGGCCTCGCCTCCGGAGACCGGTTCGTCGCCCGGGGCGCCCTGCTCCTGGAGAACCAGATCGAACTGGCGGACTGAAGCCCCCACGGCGAACCGAAAGACACCCATGTTCGAAAAGCTCGTCGACTTCAGCCTGAAGAACCGCGCGGCGGTGGTGTTCCTCACGCTGCTCACCGCCATCTGGGGCTGGTTCTGCTTCAGCGACCTCACCGTGGAGGCCTTCCCGGATCCCACCGACACGCAGGTCAACGTCATCACCCTCTACCCGGGCCAGCCATCCGAAGAAGTGGAGCGCCAGATTGGCCTGCCCCTGGAGCGGGCTCTCAACGGCATGCCGGGCCTGACGCGCCTGCGCAACCTCTCCATGTTCGGCCTGTCGTTCGTCACCCTGAGCTTCAACGACAACACCGACGTCCTCTTCGCCCGCGCCCAGGTCCTGGAGCGCCTGCGCGACGCGGAGCTGCCTGAGGGCCTCACGCCCTCCCTGGGCCCGCTGGCGACGCCCATCGGGGAGATCTACCGCTACACGCTCAAGGGCGCGAAGGGCGACCCCATGAAGCTGCGCACCCTCCAGGACTGGGTGGTGCGGCCGGGCCTCCTGCGAGTGGACGGCGTCGCGGACGTGGTCAGCTACGGCGGCCTGCTCAAGGAGATCCACATCCAGCCGGACCCTGCCCGGCTCGCCGCGTTCGGCCTCACGCTGGACGACGTGGAGGACGCGCTGAAGGACGGCTCGGAGAACGCGAGCGGCGGCGTGCTGGAGCGGGGCTCCGAGCAGTTCGTCATCCGCAGCGAGGGGCTCTTCCGCTCGTTGGATGACATCCGCGACGTGCGGGTGGCCACGCACGAGGGCACGCCCGTGTTCCTCAAGGACGTGGCGGACGTGAACGAAGGCTGGTCGCCCCGCCAGGGCGTGGTCAGCCGCGACGGGGACGGTGACGTGGTGCAGGGCATCGTGCTGATGCGCCGGGGAGAGAACCCCTCCGTGGTGCTCTCACGCGTGCGCGACGCGGTGGCCGCGGTGAACGGCCACCTCCAGGCGGAGGACGCGCGCATCGATCCGTTCTACGACCGCACGGACCTGGTGAACACGACGCTGCGCACGGTGGGCCACAACCTGCTGGAGGGCGCGCTGCTCGTCACGCTGGTCCTCTTCATCTTCCTGCTGGACCTGCGGGCCGCCATCGTCGTGGGCGTGCTGATTCCCCTCTCGCTGCTGGCCTCGTTCATCTACCTGAAGATGCGGGGCATGTCGGCGAACCTGCTGTCCATGGGCGCGGTGGACTTCGGCGTCATCGTGGACGGCGGCGTGGTCATCATCGAGAGCATCCTCGCGCGCATGTCCGGCCACCAGTTCGAGGGGGAGACCCCGCTCGAGCGCATCCAGCGCGCGACGAAGGCGGTGGTGCGCCCCACGGTGTTCTCGCTGCTGATCATCATCGCGGCGTACCTGCCCATCTTCATGTTGCAGCGGGTGGAGGGCCGCATCTTCGCGCCCATGGCGAACACGGTGGTGGCGGCGCTCCTGGGCGCGCTCGTCTTCTCCGTCACGCTCATCCCGGTGCTGGCCTCATTCGTCTACCGCAAGCCGGTGAAGCACAAGGAATCGCCGGTGCTGCGCGCCGCGGACAAGGCCTACGGGCCCGTGTTGACCTGGAGCCTCAAGCACCCGGGCACTGTCGTCGCGCTGTGCACGGCGGGCCTGCTCTGCGCGGGAGCGCTCATCCCGCGCATGGGCAGCGAGTTCCTCCCGGCGCTCAACGAAGGCAGCCTCTACCTGACCTTCACCATGCCCTCGAACATCTCCCTGTCGGAGGGCCGCAAGCTGGTGCCGCGCATCGAAGGCCTGCTGCGACAGGCGCCGCAGGTGGACGGAGTGCTCAGCCAGCTGGGCCGCCCGGAGGACGGCACCGACGCGAAGCTCACCAACAACCTGGAGTTCTTCGTGAAGCTCAAGCCGCCCGCCGAGTGGCCCAAGAGCACCCCCAAGCTGGACGACGTGTTGGAGGTCCTCCAGCGCTCCGTATCGGAGGTCCCGGGCATGGAGGTCAGCTTCAGCCAGCCCATTGGCGACAACGTGAACGAGAGCATCAGCGGCCAGCAGGGTCAGCTCGCGGTGAAGCTCTTCGGCGACGACCTCCAGGTGCTCCAGGAGTATTCGCAGAAGGTGAAGCGCACGCTGTCGCGCGTGGACGGCGTCGCGGACCTGGGCATCGTGAAGAGCGGAGAGGTGCCCAGCATCCAGGTGACGCCGGACCGCGTGGCCCTGGCCCGTCACGGCATGTCGCTGGGAGACTTCCAGCACGTCTTCCAGACGGCGGTGGGCGGCCGGCCGCTCAGCGAGTTCTGGGAGGGTGAGCGCCGCTTCGACGTGGTGATGCGCCTGCCCATGTCCAGCCGCGACGACGTGGAGAAGATCTCCCGCCTGCGGGTGCCGGTGGAGGGAGGCGTGCTGGTGCCGCTGAGCGAGCTGGCCAAGGTGAAGACGGGCTTCGGCCGGGCCTCCATCAACCGGGAGAACGGCCGCCGCTACATCGGCGTGCGGATGAACGTGCGAGGCCGGGACCTGGGCTCCTTCGTGAAGGACGCACAGGCACTCGTGGAGAAGGAAGCCCCGCCCCCAGCGGGAACGAGCATCGAATGGGGCGGCGAATTCGAGAGCAAGGAGCGGGCGATGAGCCGCCTCCTCACGGTGCTCCCGGTGGCGCTCGTCCTCACGCTGCTGCTCCTCTTCAAGGCGTTCAACTCCTTTGGCCGGGCGGTGGTGACGCTGCTCAACGTGCCCTTCGCGCTGATGGGAGGAGTGTTCGGCCTGTACTGGGCGGGGATGCCGCTGAGCGTGGCGGCGGCGGTGGGCTTCATCGCCCTCATCGGACAGGCGGCGCTCAACGGCGTGCTGGTGATGAGCGCCATCGCGGAGCGAAGGGAGGCCGGCGAGTCACTGGACGACGCCATCCTCCACGGCAGCCGCGAACGCCTGCGCCCGGTGCTGATGACCGCCGCGCTGGCGGCGCTGGGTCTGGTGCCGGCGTGCTTGAGCAACGGCATCGGCTCGGAGATGCAGAAGCCCCTGGCCATCGTCATCGTGTCCGGAACGATTTCCGCGTGCGCGCTGACGCTGGTGCTGTTGCCGGTGCTCTTCCGCATCTTCGCCCGCTTCACGGAGCAGTTCGTGGACCGGATGCCCGCGCAGCTGTTGCGCGTGGTGCCCGGAGCGAAGAACCTCCGCAAGGCAAGCTGATGGAAGCTCACGGAGCCTCATGCCGACCTGGACGAGTGGAGTCTGTGAAACGAACGGCATCCGCCTCCACTACCTCCGGACGGGAGGCGCCAGACCTCCCGTCGTGCTGCTCCATGGATTGATGGGGAGCGGCGCCTGCTGGACTCCCGTCGCGCGCGTGCTCGAAGGTGAATTCGACGTCGTCATGCCCGACGCAAGAGGGCATGGCGGTTCGAGCACGCCGCACCACGGCTACCGGTACGACGAACACGCGAACGACGTAGAGGGACTCATCCGAGGCCTGGAACTCTCCCGTCCGGTGCTGCTGGGCCACTCGATGGGCGGCATGACCGCCGCGGTGGTGGCGAGCCAAGGGGCAGCAAACCTCCGAGGCCTCATCCTCGTCGACCCGACGTTCCTGAGCCCCGAGCGCCAGCGCGAGGTGCACGCCAGCGACGTCGCCGAACAACACCGCCGGGCCCTCGGCCTCCAGAAGTCCGACCTCGTGGCCCAGGCCCGAGCCCGGCAGCCGCATCGCTCGCCCGAGCTCATCGAGCATCTCGCCGAGGCGAGGCTGAAGACCCGCATGGAGGCCCTCGACGTCCTCACGCCGCCCAACCCCGGGTATCGCGAGGTGGTGAGCGCGATCGAGGTCCCGACCCTCCTCGTCATTGGAGACAGCAGCCCTGTCGTCACATTCGAGCTGGCGACGGAGCTGCGGGGCCTCAACCCGCGCGTGCGAATCGAAGAGGTCCAGGACGCTGGCCACGGCCTCCCGTATGACCAACCCGAGCGCCTGGCGGAGGGGGTCGCGTCGTTCTTGCGTGAGCTGGCTTAGGAGGCCGGAGCCTTCCCGGCGATGAAGTCCTTCAGGTCATCGGGAAGCGGCGACGCGAAGGTGACGGTCTCCCCGGTTCCGGGGTGCGGGAACGTGATGCGCTCCGCGTGGAGCGCGTGCCGCGGCAGCCGCAGCCGCTCCCACGCCTCCGGCTCCAGCGTGTGCTTGCTGAAGCGGTCGAAGTAGCCCGGGTCCGGCCCGTACATCTTGTCCCCCACCAGCGGGAAGCCCGCCTCGCGCAGGTGGATGCGGATCTGATGCTGCCGCCCCGTCTCCGGAAAGCAGCGCAGCAGCGCGAACGGCGCACCGCCCTGCGTGAAGCGCTGGAGCACCTGGAAGCGAGTACGGCTGGGCTTGCCCGCCACCGGGTCGATGCGCACGGCGATGCGGATGAGGTCCGTGCCCTCCGCGATGGGCGCGTCCACGACGAAGGTGTCCGCGGAGGGCTGGCCCTCGCACAGCGCCAGGTACTCCTTGTGCACGTCACGCGACAGGAACAGCCCGCCCAGCACGCGGCAGGACTCGGTGGTGCGGCCGCACACCACCAGCCCGCTCGTCTCGCGGTCCAGCCGGTGCGCGGGCTCCGCGAAGCGCTCACCGAAGCGCTCGCGCAAGAGCGTCACCAGCGTGCCCTTGTGGTAGCGCGCGGTGGGGTGGATGGGCAGCCCCGCCGGCTTGTCGAGCACCAGCAGCCAGTCATCGGAGAACACGACGGGCAGCGCCGTGGGCGTCACGGGCTCCTGGCTCGCGGGACGGCGGATGCGGAACGTGAGCCCCGGGTACACGGGCGTGGAGGGCTTGAGGCGGTACTCGTCGCACAGGACGCCGCGCAGGATGATGCCGCGCACGCGCTCCAGGTCCATGCGGCGGATCTTCTCGCAGAGGTAGCGGTCCAGCCGCCACCCGGCGTAGTTCGGCTCCACGACGAACGGGATGTCGACGTAGCCGTCGGGCACGGCCGGAGCGCTGTCGGCGTCTTCAAGCATGGCGGGCCTGAAGCTCTACCACGCCTTGAAACGCGAAGGCCGCCCGGCCCCCGCGCACGAAGACGCGAGCACCCGGCGGCCTGATTGCTTCACGCGACGCGTTCCGCTCACCCGAAGGCGCGCTTCGTCTCCGCCACGCCCAGGAAGCGCGCGTACAGGTCCGCGATGCGCTCGCCCGTGCGGCCGTCCCACAGCTCCGGCACGCGGCCCTTCTTGAAGTCGCCGGCCAGCACGCGGTTCGCGGCCTCGCGGATGCGCGCGGGGTCGGTGCCCACCACCTCGTTGGAGCCGACCTCCACGGTGATGGGGCGCTCGGTCTGCTCGCGCATGGTGAGGCACGGCACGTTCAGCGCCGTGGTCTCCTCCTGCAGGCCGCCCGAGTCCGTCATCACCAGCTTCGCCTGCGACGTGACGGACAGGAACTCCAGGTAGCCCATGGGGTCCACCAGCTTGAGCCCCGGCGTCTGCTCCAGCTTCGGGCCCAGGCCCTGCTCGGAAATCATCTTGCGCGTGCGCGGGTGCACCGGGAACACGACGGGCAGCTCCTTCGCCACGTCCATCAGCACGCCCAGCAGGCCCGCCAGCAGCTTCGGGTTGTCCACGTTGGACGGCCGGTGCAGCGTCGCCACCACGTAGCCCTTGGGCTCCAGGCCCAGGGTCTTCAGCGTGGGCAGCTGGTCGGCCTTCTCCTTGGACGACAGGAGCGAGTCGATCATCACGTTGCCCACCAGGTGGATGTACTTCGGGTCGATGCCCTCCTTCAGGAGGTTCGCGTCCGCGTCGCGCGACGGCGTGAGCAGCAGGTCGGAGAGCCGGTCGGTGACGACGCGGTTGATCTCCTCCGGCTGGTGCCGCTCGAAGCTGCGCAGGCCCGCTTCCACGTGGGACAGCGGGATGGCCAGCTTGGACGTGACCAGCGCCGCGGCGATGGTGCTGTTCACGTCGCCCACCACGGAGACCAGGTCCGGCTTCTCCTTGAGGAAGACCTTCTCCATCTCCACCATCATCTTCGCCGTCTGCTCGGCATGGCTCCCGGAGCCGATGCCCAGGTGGATTTCGGGCGGAGGCAGCCCCAGGTCCGCGAAGAAGACGTCGCTCATCTTCGCGTCGTAGTGCTGGCCGGTGTGGATGACGAGCTGCTGCAGGGAAGTACGCGCGGAGATGGCCCGGTGAATGGGTGCCACCTTCATGAAATTCGGACGCGCGCCAACGATGTGGATGACCTTCTTCATGTCGCCCCGGAAGCTAGGCACGGCGCCATTTCTGGCCAGTGGTGGGTAACCGCCAGCCACCTCCCGGAAGCAGCGGGACGTCCTGAATCTGATAGATGCCGCCCCATGCCCGCCTCCCGCACCGTGGCCGTCATCCCCGCCCGCCATGCCAGCACCCGCTTCCCTGGCAAGCCGCTCGCCCTCATCGCCGGCACTCCCATGGTCGAACACGTCTGGCGCCGCTGTCAGGAAGCCAGCGCCTTCGACGAGGTGTGGGTGGCCACCGACGACGCGCGGATCCGCGACGTCGTGGAGGGCTTCGGCGGCCGCGCGGTGATGACCAGCCCCACCTGCCCCACCGGCACGGACCGCATCGCGGAGGTGGCCCGCGCCCGCCCGGACGTGGACGTGTGGGTGAACGTACAGGGGGATGAACCGCTCGTCGACCCCGCCGCACTCCAGGTGCTGGCGGGCCTCTTCCAGGACCCCGCCGTGCACATGGGCACCCTGGTGCGCCCCCTGGAAGCGGCGGAGGTGGACAACCCCAACGTGGTGAAGGCCGTGCTCGCCCTCAACGGCGACGCGCTCTACTTCAGCCGCGCCGCGGTGCCCCACGCCCGCGAGCCCGGCACGCCCGTCAACCGCTGGGCCCACCTGGGCCTCTACGGCTACCGGCGGGACACGCTGCTCCAGTTGGCCACGCTGGAGCCCACCCCGCTGGAGGAGGCGGAGAAGCTGGAGCAGCTGCGCGCCCTGGAGCACGGCCTGCGCATCCGCTGCGCCCGGGTGTCCTGGCGCACGGTGGCGGTGGACGTGCCGGAGGACGTGGCCCGCGTGGAGGCCGTGATGCGCGAGCGCGCCGTCGTCAGATGACCGGCAATTCGTCCGGCTCGGCGCCCTTCGGGAAGGCCGCGTCGATGCGCTGGAGCTCCTCCTGCGTGAGCTTCAGCGAGGCCGCGCTCGCGTTGTCGCGCACGTGCGCCACGTCGCTCGCCTTGGGGATGGCGAACATGGACGGCCGGCGCACGAGGAACTGGAGCGCCACCTGGAAGGGCGTCACGCCGTGCGCCTTCGCGATGGACGCCAGCACCTTGCCGCCCGCGCTGGTGGGCGACGGGAACCGCCCGTTGCCGAACGGGCTGTAGGCCACCACCGCCACGCCCTGCGCCTCGCACCACGGGACGACGGCGTGCTCGATGGCGCGCTCCTCCAGGTGGTACAGCACCTGGTTGCACGCGATGCGGCCCTTGCCCGCCAGCGCCAGCACCTCCTCCAGGTCCTCCACCCCGAAGTTGCTCACGCCCCAGGAGCGGATCTTCCCGGCCGCCACCAGCTCCTCGAAGGCCTCCACCGTGCCCTCCAGCGGGTGGGAGCCGGGCCAGTGCAGCAGGTAGCAGTCCAGCCGGTCCGTGCCCAGCCGCTTCAGGCTGCGCTCGCAGGCGGCCACCGCGCCCCGGCGCGTCGCGTTGGACGGCATCACCTTGGAGACGAGGAACACCTCGTCGCGCCGGCCCGCGATGGCCTTCGCCACCAGCGTCTCCTCCACGCGGCCGTGCCCGTAGAGCTCCGCGGTGTCCAGGTGCGTGAGCCCCAGGTCCAACCCGGCGCGCAGCGCGCGGATGGCCCCTTCCGCGTCGTCGTCCTCCATCTGCCAGGTGCCCTGTCCGATGACGGGCACCGCCACCCCGGTGTTGCCAAAGACGCGCTTCTCCATGGCCCCTCCTCCCGTGGAACGCTTCTTGGAATCCTCCCCGGAATACCACCCGGGCCTCCCGCCTGCATCCCGGCCCTGCGTCACCAGGCAGGCTGCGCGCCCCCCGACAGTCCAGTAGGCTCCGCCGGTGCCTCCCTCCGTCACCGCTCCGACATCCCGCCGCCCCTCCGGGGTCACCGCCCGCCGCCTGCTGACCCTCGCCCGCCCCGAGGCCGGCGCGCTGCTGTTCGCCTCCGTCTTCCTGCTCATCAGCAGCGGCGCCAGCCTCGTGTACCCCCAGGGCGTCCGCATCCTCATCGACGAGGCCCTCAACGCGAAGAACCGCGACCTCATCGACAAGGCCGCGCTCGTCATGCTGGCCGTCTTCCTGGTCCAGGGCGTCGCGACCGCCCTGCGCTACTACCTCTTCAGCACCGCCGGCGAGCGCGTGGTCATGCGCCTGCGCCATGACTTCTTCCAGCGCCTCATGGACCAGGAGGTGGCCTTCTTCGACACGCACCGCACCGGAGAGCTCACCAGCCGGCTCGCCTCCGACACCACCGTGCTCCAGAACACCGTGAGCGTGAACATCTCCCAGGGGCTGCGCAACGTCGTGCAGGTCCTGGGCGGCATCGTGCTGCTCTTCTACACCTCCGCGTCGCTCACGTTCCTGATGCTCGCCATCGTGCCCCTCGTGGTCGTGGGCGCAATGGTCTACGGCCGGCGCGTGCGCGGGCTGTCTCGCGACGTGCAGGACGCGCTCGCCAAGGCCAGCGAGGTCGCCGAGGAGAGCCTGTCCGGCCTGCGCACCGTGCGCTCCTTCGCGGCGGAGCCGTCGGAGGTCGCGCGCTACGGCAACACCGTGCGCCACGCCTACGAGGTCGCCCGCCACCGCGCGCGCCAGTCCTCCGCCTTCATGGGGGGCGCCTCCAGCGCGGGCTACATCTCCGCGGTGGTGGTGTTCTGGTACGGCGGCCGGCTGGTGGTGAACGGAGAACTCTCCGTGGGCGCCCTCACCTCGTTCCTCATCTACACCATGCTCGTGGCCGTCTCCCTGGGCTCCCTGGCCGACCTCTGGGCGGACTTCATGCGCGCCTCGGGCGCCGCCGAGCGCGTCTTCGAATTGATGGACCGCACGCCCGCCATCCCCGCCACGCAAGGCGAGCGCCCCACCACCGTCGAGGGCCGCGTGGAGCTGCGGGACGTGCACTTCGCCTACCCCACGCGCCCGGACGTGCCGGTGCTCCAGGGCATCGACCTCACGCTGAAGGCCGGCGAGGTCGTCGCCGTGGTGGGCTCCTCCGGCGCGGGCAAGTCCACCCTCGCCGCCCTCCTGTCCCGCTTCTATGATCCGCTCCAGGGCCAGCTGCTGCTGGACGGCCGCCCCCTCCCGTCCCTGGACCCCAGCTGGCTGCGGCGCCACGTGGGCATGGTCGCCCAGGAGCCCCTGCTCTTCTCCTGCTCCATCGCGGACAACATCCGCTACGGCCGCCCGGACGCCACGGAAGCGCAGGTGGAGGCCGCCGCCCGGGCCGCCAACGCGCACGACTTCATCCAGCGCTTCCCGGACGGCTACCGCACGGAGGTGGGCGAGCGCGGCGTGCAACTGTCCGGCGGCCAGAAGCAGCGCGTGGCCATCGCGCGGGCCGTGCTCAAGGACCCGCGCATCCTCATCCTGGACGAGGCGACGTCCGCCCTGGACGCGGAGAGCGAGCACCTGGTCAAGGACGCCCTGGACCGGCTGATGCAGGGCCGCACCACGCTCATCATCGCCCACCGCCTGTCCACCGTGGCCAACGCCCAGCGCGTGCTGGTGCTGGAGTCGGGCCGCGTGGTGCAGAGCGGCACCCACGCCTCCCTCATGACGCAGGACGGCCTGTACCGCCGCCTCGTGGAGCGCCAGGTCGTCGCCGCCTGAACGCTCGTCCCCCGGGCGGGCCCCGCCCCGCCGTGGTCTTCGTGGCGCGAAATGGGGGCACGCATTATCTCTGCTGCCGCAAGAAAGGAGGTGATGCCTTGAACGACAGCAAGATCAAGGCGTCCACCTCCGTCGCGGTGGCCCGCTAACACGGTGTCTGCCCGGCGGAAGTGACGCCTGCGGTACAGAGTCGCCCCCGCCTTTGCCGGCGGGGGCGACTTTTTTTGTCCCCCTCCCCACCGGGAATGTCCTGCCCACCCACCGGTTCGTGGCCGCCGGGGGGAAGCGCCATCCACGACCGTTGGGGTCGCCTGCCGGAGAACTGCCGTGTCCATCACGCCGTGTCCCATCCCCCTGCCCTCCGCCCTCCGTGATGAAGAGACGGTGGATGACCAGCGCAATCTTTTTTGTCCCAACTACGACGCCTGCCTGCACCAGGTGGTGAAGAAAGGCTGGGAAGGCTGGAGTTGCCGGGGGTGCGACCTGCGGCGCTTCCGCGTGGGCCAGCCCACCGCCCAGCAGTTCGCGGTCGCCCGCCCTGGCGGTTGGGACGCGCAGTGAAGGGCTGACGCCGCGGGTCGGGGCCAGCCGGGCGTCCAGCCGGCAGAGATTATTTGACGCCCCCTGGCCCTCTTGGCAGGAAGGGACATGCGCTCCAAGAAAACCAAGTTCATCTTCGTGACGGGCGGCGTGGTCAGCTCGCTGGGGAAGGGACTGGCCTCCGCATCCATTGGCGCCCTCCTCGAGAACCGCGGGCTGGACATCACCCTCATCAAGCTGGATCCCTACATCAACGTGGATCCGGGCACGATGAGCCCCTTCCAGCACGGCGAAGTCTTCGTCACCGAGGACGGTGGCGAGACCGACATGGACCTGGGCCACTACGAGCGGTTCACCCACGCCCGGATGAGCCGCCTCAACAATTTCACGTCCGGCCGCATCTACAACGCGGTCATCACCAAGGAACGCCGGGGTGAGTACCTGGGCAAGACGGTCCAGGTGATTCCGCACATCACGGATGAGATCAAGGCCAGCATCCGCCAGGCCGCCCAGGACGTGGACGTCGTCATCGTGGAGGTCGGCGGCACGGTGGGCGACATCGAGTCCCTGCCCTTCCTCGAGGCCATCCGCCAGATGCGCTACGACGTGGGCAGCCAGAACGCGGTCTACATCCACCTGACGCTGCTGCCGTACATCGGCGCCGCGGGCGAGGTGAAGACCAAGCCCACGCAGCACTCGGTGATGAAGCTGCGCGAGATCGGCATCCAGCCGGACTTCCTGCTGTGCCGCACGGACCGGGAGATCTCGCGCGAGCTGAAGGACAAGATCGCCATGTTCTGCAACGTGGACAACGGCAACGTGTTCACGTCCCCGGACGTGCGCAGCATCTACGAACTGCCCCTGGAGCTGCACCGCCAGGGCCTGGATGAGCGGCTGGCGGAGGTGCTCAACATCTGGAGCCGCGCCCCCCACCTGGAGAAGTGGGAGACCATCGTCCGGAAGATCTACGAGCCCGCGCGCGGTGAAGTCACCGTCGCCATCGTGGGCAAGTACGTGAACCTCACGGAGAGCTACAAGAGCCTCAACGAGTCCCTGCTCCACGGCGGCATCGCCAACGACGTGCGCGTGCGCTTGCGCTTCGTGGACAGCCAGGACGTGGAGGCGCAGGGGCCGGAGAAGACGCTCGCGGGCGTGGACGCGGTGCTCGTGCCCGGCGGCTTCGGCGTGCGCGGCACCGAAGGGAAGATCGCCGCGGTCCGCTACGCGCGGGAGAACAAGCTTCCCTTCTTCGGCATCTGCCTGGGCCTCCAGATGGCCGTGGTGGAGTTCAGCCGCACCGTGCTGGGCCTGAAGGGCGCCAACAGCCTGGAGTTCGACGAGCACACCCCGCACCCGGTGGTGACGCTCATGGAGAGCCAGGTGAAGGTGCAGGACAAGGGCGGCACCATGCGCCTGGGCAGCTACGCGTGCGCCCTCAAGGCCGGCACCGTCGCGCACAAGCTCTATGCCCAGGAGTCCATCCAGGAGCGCCACCGCCACCGCTACGAGGTCAACAACGCCTACCGCGGCCGCCTCCAGGAGGCCGGGCTCGTCATCTCCGGCCACAACCCGGAGCTGAACCTGGTGGAGATGATTGAACTGGCGGACCACCCGTACTTCGTCGGCTGCCAGTTCCACCCGGAGTTCAAGAGCAAGCCCTTCGCCCCCCACCCCCTGTTCTCCGGCTTCATCGGCGCGGCGCTCGCCCAGCGCGACGCCCACCGGACCCAGGCCCCTGCCACCCCGGTGCGCGCATGAGCAACACCCCCTCCATCGAGCTGTGCGGCCACAAGGTCGGCCCCGGCCAGCGCCTCTTCGTCATCGCCGGCCCGGACAGCATCGAGTCCGAGGAGATGGCCCTGCGCCACGCCCACCTGCTCAAGGGCATCACCGCCCGGCTGGGCGTCCCGTATGCCTTCAAATGTTCCTATGACAAGGCCAACCGGACCAGCGGCAAGTCCTTCCGCGGACCGGGTTTGAAGGAAGGTCTGAGAATCCTGGACCGTGTCCGTCGGGAGGTGGGGGTGCCCGTTCTCACGGACGTCCATGAAACCAGCCACGTCGGGCCTGCCGCTGAAGTCGTGGATATCATCCAGATACCCGCCTTCCTCTGCCGCCAGACGGACCTCGTGGAGGCGGTGGCCCGCTCGGGCAAGGGGGTGAACTTGAAGAAGGGACAGTTCGTCGCCCCCAAGGACATCGTCCACTCGGCGCGAAAGGCCGTGGAGGCGGGCAACCCCAACGTGCTCGTCACCGAGCGCGGCTCGTCCTTCGGCTACAACAACCTCGTCGTGGACATGCGCGGCTTCGCCCAGATGCGCGAGGCCGGCCTCGTGGTGTGCATGGACGCGACCCACGCCGTCCAGCTCCCCTCCTCCAGCGACGGAAAGACAGGCGGCGAGCGCCGGTTCGTCTCACTGCTCGCCCGCAGCGCCGCCGCCGCCGGGATTGACGCTTTATTCACAGAAGTCCACGAAGACCCCGACCGTGCCCTGTGTGACGGTCCGTGCTCGCTCAATCCACAGATGTTCGAGGACGTGGTACGAGATGTGCTCAGCATCCGCCGCGCGCTGGGTCACGAAGCCAGTTGATGGACGCGAAAGGTGAGGAGGCCATGCAGACGGAAGCGCCTTCCAAGCCGGGTAAGGAAGAGCTGACGTCCCGTGCGTCGCGCGTGCGACTGCTCGTGTTCGACGTGGATGGCGTCCTCACCGACGGCGCGCTGTACTACGGCGACAACGGCGAGGTGATGAAGCGCTTCAACGTGAAGGACGGCCATGCGCTCGTCATGGCCCGGCTGGTGGGCCTGCCCGCCGCCATCCTCACCGCGCGCAGCTCCCGCATCGTGGAAGCGCGAGGCCGGGAACTCGGCCTTGCCGCCGTCTTCCAGGGCCGCAAGGAGAAGGGTCCCGCTCTCCAGGAATTGCTCGCCCAACTCCAGATACCCGCGAATCAGTGCGCGTATATGGGAGACGACCTCAACGACCTGGACCCCATGTCGCTCTCCGGGCTTTCCGCCTGTCCGGCGGATGCCGTTCCAGAGGTGCGCCAGGAAGCGGACTTCGTTACGCAGAACGTGGGCGGTCACGGAGCCGCCCGTGAGCTGGTCGAGCTGTGCCTCCGTGCCAGTGGCCGTTGGGAAGACGCCGTGGGTCTGATGCGAAGCACAGGTAAACGCAGCACGTCGTAGGGTGGGTTGATCAAACCCCGCATTCAAGGTAGGTGTTTATTTCCATGGCTAGTGGAACGATGCAGTCCGAGGGGAGTACGGCGATGACGGACCAGCTCTACACGACGCACGACATCAGTCGGTTGCTTCAGGTGGACCCGTCGACGGTGAGCAAGTGGATCGACCGCGGCATCCTGATGGCCTTCCGGACTCCGGGTGGCCACCGACGCGTGCGTTCAACCGACCTGCGCACCTTCCTGGTCACCCACCAGATGCCCGTGCCCGAGGAGCTGGGCAGCAGCACGGTGCGCCTGCTGGTCGTGGACGACGAGCGCCCGGTGCTGGACGCCATCAAGCGCGCGTTCAAGCCGCATGCGAACCAGGTGGAGCTCCAGACGACGACGAGCGGCGTGGAGGCCCTGCTGCTGGTGTCGGAGCAGAAGCCGCACGGGATGATCATCGACCTCAACATGCCGGACATCGACGGCATCGAGGTCTGCAAGCGCATCCGCGCGCGCAAGCAGATGGAGGGCGTGCGCCTCATCACCATGACGAGCAATCACACGCCCGACGTCGTGGAGCAGTCCAAGCAGGCCGGCGCGGTGGCGTGCCTGGCCAAGCCGCTGGACGTGACGCAGGTGATGGAGCTGTTCCGGGTTCCGCTGGCGCTCAACACCAGCGCTGCTCGCAAGTAAGGGGACGGGGGCTTCCGCCGGCCACCGCGGAAGCCCTCGGGTCGCAAGGATGCTTGCGGGAGTCGCCGCGCCTCGCCGCAGCGAGGGCAGCGGCCTCCCTCATGGGGTGTGGATGCACGTGCATCAACCCTGGACCTTCACCTCGACGACGCGGGGCTTGGTCTCCTCGCGGCGCGGCAGGGTGAGGGTGAGCACGCCATTGTCGTAGCGGGCCTCCACGCGGGTGGCATCCACCGTGTCAGGCAGGCGGAACTGGCGCGCGTAGACGCCCGAGGCGCGCTCCTGGCGGCGCAGGGTGCTCCCTTCCGGAACGGTCTCCGCCTTGCGCTCGGAGCGCACGGTCAGCACGCCGTCCTCCACCTTCACCTGGATGGCCTTGGCGTCGTGGCCGGGCAGGTCCACGCGCAGCGTGATGCCGGACTCGGCCTCCAGGATGTCCGCCGCGGGCGTGACGGTGCGCTCGGCGTCGTTGCGGGCGCCCGGCGAGGCCAGCTCGCGGAAGAGGAAGTCGAAGTCGCGCAGCAGGGGGAGGGCAACGGCGGCGTTGTAGGGATTGCGGCTGTTCAGCATGGTCGTCTCCTGTTCGTGACGTCCCATTGGACGCACGTTGTGCGGGTTCACGGTCGTTGTCGAAGCGGGCGGCCGGGACCCTGTTTCCAGGAGCGCCCGGCAGCGCCCTCACAGACTCAAGAGAACCATGCTTCGGGACGTGTCAAGGAACGGCCCCCGCCGTCCTGGAGGCCCTGGAATGGCCCTCCACGCCCGCCCGCCTGCCCTCCTGCCAGGAGGACGCCGCCGGGGTGTCAGTCGTCGTCGCGGCCCAGCACGACGCTGGCGCCGTCGTCGTCCCGGGTGACGCGCACCTGCCAGGGGCGGCAGCAGACGGGGCAGTCCTCCACGTAGGACTCGGCGGAGGCGCCCAGCGAGTCCACGTCGACTTCCACCTCCTCACCGCAGTAGGGGCACAGCTGGGTGGCGGCGTCCGCGAAGGGCTGCATGGGGCAAGCCTCCTTGCTCTCAAGGCATGTTCCCATGCCTTCAGGCATGTTCATTGACGTGGACTGAGCGTCCGCGCCATCAGACGCTAGAATCCCCACCCCATGGCTCCCCCTTCCCGGAATCGCATCGCGGACATCCTCGTCAAGGCGCGCGTCATCGACGAGTTGCAGCTACGCAGCGCGCTCGCGTCGCTGGACCAGTGGGGCGGACGCGTGTCGCGCGTCATCGCGGACCTGGGCCTGGCCTCCGAGGAGACCATCACCCAGGCCATCTGCCAGGGCCTGGGAATGCCGCGCGTGCAGCTGGGCAACCTGACGAAGGACGCGGCCGCGCTCTCACGCGTGGACGTGGGGCTCGCCGAGCAGAAGGGCGTCTTCCCCGTGCAGCTCAAGGACAACGGGAAGACGCTGGTGCTGGCCATGTCCGACCCCACGGACCTGGCCACGTTGGATCAGGTCGCGGCGCGCAGCCGTGCCCGCGTGGTCCCCATGGTGGCGGGCGACCGTGAAATCGAGCACGCCATCCTGCGCCACTACCGCGGCCAGGAGCCGGTGGAGAAGAAGCGCTTCAAGCCGGACACCAACAAGCAGCAGGACGCGGGCGAGCTCCCGGAGGAGGAGGAGTTCAAGGTCGTGGACATGAGCGGCAAGACGGTCGTCAAACGCATCAGCGACATCGTCGACCCGAACGCCGCCCCGCCGCCCGCCGCGCCCGCCCCCGCGCCGCGTGCGGCTCCCGCGCCCGCCGCCGCGAGCGCGAACTCCAGCGCCTCGGACATCCTGGACGAAATCCTCGCGGGCGGCTCGCCCACCTCCGAGTGGACGGACGAGGACCTGGCCCGGCTGCAGACGGTGCAGCAGAACCAGGAGAAGAGCTCCAAGATCCTGCGCGCCCTGCTGGAGCTCGTCTTCGAGAAGGGCCAGGTGCAGCAGCGCGAGCTGGCCGCGCGCATGCGCCTCTGAGCCGCGCTGCCTTGCTCAGCCCACCTCGCGCAGCTCGCGCGCGGTGAGCCCCAGCAGCGTGAGGATGGTGTCCAGCCCGCCGGCGGAGATGGACGTGTCGGCGGCCTCGCGCAGCTTCGGCTTGGCGCGGAAGGCGATGCCCAGGCCCGCCTTCTCCAGCATCAGCAGGTCGTTGGCCCCGTCGCCCACGGCGATGACCTGCTCCAGGAGGATGCCCTCCTGCTTCGCCAGCGTCTCCAGCAGCTCCGCCTTGCGGCGCGCGTTGACGATGGTGCCCACGGTGCGTCCGGTGAGCTTCCCGTCCTGCACCTCCAGCGCGTTGGAGTACGCGAAGTCGATGCCCAGCCGCTTCTGGAGCGCCTCCGCCGCCACGGAGAAGCCGCCGCTGATGACCGCGGTGCGGTAGCCCAGGCGCCGGAGCACGCGGATGAGCGTCTCCGCCCCCTCGGTGAGCGGCAGGTTCGCGGCCAGGTCGTGCAGCACGCGCGCGTCCAGCCCCGCGAGCAGCGCCACGCGCTGGCGCAGGGACTCGTCGTAGTCCATCTCCCCGTGCATCGCGCGCTCGGTGATGGCGGCCACCTTGGCGTGGACGCCGTACGCCCGCGCCAGCTCGTCGATGACCTCGATGCGGATGAGCGTGGAGTCCATGTCCATCACCACCATCCGCTTGCCCCGCCGGTAGAGGCTCTCGCGCTGGAGGGCCACGTCGAACGTGGGGCTCGCCATGGACAGCGCCAGCAGCGCGCCCTTGAGCGCCGTGGGGTCCGCGTCCGCGGGCAGCGTGACGTGCAGCTCCACCGCCGCGAGCGGCGTCTCGCTCAGCCGGGTGATGCGCTCCACGCGCGCGTTGCCCGCCGCCAGCTCCCGCGTCAGCGAGTGCACGTCGCGCACGCCCAGCGCCTTGCCCGTCGCGGTGACGACGTAGCGCAGCGGCTCCGGCCCTGGCTCCGGAGACGCGGCCGGGGGCACCGCGCGCACGTCCACCGTGACGCCCAGCTCGCGGGCCAGCTCGGGGAGCGCCCGCAGGGACTCCCCCACCCGGGCACCCTCCGGCAGGCGCACCCACAGGGCCAGGGTGAGCAGGCCCTGCACCACCCCCTGCTCCACGTCGAGCAGCTCCGCGCCCGCGTCCGCGAGCAGGCCGGTGAGGCGGGCGGTGGTGTCGGGGCCGTCCCTGCCGGTGACGGTGAGGAGGACGCTGTCGGAGGGGCGCGTGTGCATGGGCGCGCCGCAGTCTGACAGGTCCACGCGGGCCCGGGCGAGCCTCGCGAGGAGGCCCGCCTGCCCGCTGGCAACCCGCTACTCCTGCGTCGGATCCGACGACACGATGAGCGAGCCGCGGTCCAGGTACTCGCGCTCCGGGAAGGCCTTGTAGAAGTCCTCCAGCATCGCGTCCACGTCCGGGTAGCGCTGCTCGCGCTTGTCCTGCGTGGCCTTGTCGAAGAGCTGATCCAACCCGCTGGGCGCCTCCGGGTTCACCTCCGAGGGCAGCGGCGAGCGGCGGCCCGGGATCTGCCCGGTGAACATCTCGTAGAGCAGGATGCCCAGGCCGTACACGTCCGCGGACGGGCCCGGCTCCTTGGCGCCCCGGTTCATCAGCTCCGGCGCCATGTACACCATGCCGCCCGTGCCCACGAACACCTGGGGCATGCCCTTGGTGGCGTCCACCTCCACCACGCGGCTCATGCCGAAGTCCGCGAGCTTCGCGTTGCCGTACGCGTCGAAGAGGACGTTCTCCGGCTTGATGTTGTGGTGGGTGAGCCCCGCGGCGTGCGCGGCCCGCAGGCCGTACGCCAGCTGCAGGAAGGTGCGCAGCGCGTGCGGCACCTCAATGCCCTTGCCGCCCGCGGCCTCCAGCCGCTCCTTCAGGCTGCCGCGCATCAGCTCCACCACGAAGTAGGGCCGCGCCGTGTCCACGTTCTGGTCGAGGATCTGCACCACGCCCGGGTGGCGCACCTGCGCCTGCGCGCACAGCTCCTTCTTCAGGCGCTTGAGGACCTCCCCGCGCTGCAGGAAGGAGAAGTAGCCGAAGATGTCCTTCAGCTCCTTGATGCAGATGTCCAGGCCCAGGGCGTTGTAGCGGCCCTTGAAGACCGTGCCCAGCGGCCCCGTGCCAATGGGGTCGAACTTCTGGTAGCGCAGGTCCAGGTCGCTGGCGCCCTTCGCGGCGGCCGCGGCGGCGGCATTGGGGACCGGGGCTGCGGGAGCGGGCGTCGTGGAGGGAGGGGGCATCGGAGCGGGCGCGGCGGAGAGCGGAGGGGTGATGATGAGCGGCTGGGACGCGCTGGGGATGGGCGCGGTCACCACGAGGGGCTGGGCAACCGGAGCGGGCGTCGGCGGCAGCCCGATGAAGGTCTCCCGGCGTCCTTCCGCCGGGCCGTCCTGGCGGGACGCCGGCTGCGGCTGCGGCGTCGCGATGGGCGGGGGCGCCGCGGGCTGCATCTGCGTCGCGGCCTGCGACAGGTCCAGGGCCGGCATCGCCACGCGGTGCGTGCGCGACGGCGGCATGGGCGGCGGCCCTCCCTGGGACTGGGCGGAGGATGCGTCCACCTCCGCCTCGTCCAGCAGCAGCTCCGGCGGCGGCGGCGGGACACTCATCGGTTCGTCCTCGTCCAGCGGACGGCCGATGTGCGTGGCGTCCTCCGCCGGGAGGAGCTGATCCGCGAAGAAGTCGTCGACCTCCGACGCGAACCGGTCCTGCAGGTCCCCCTCCACCACCCGCTCACCCGTTTCGGTGAGCTTCAGCTGGGCCTCGCGGTCCATGGCGATGTAGTGGAACTTGCGCAGGAAGAAGAAGTAGCTGTCGAACTCCAGCGAGACGGACGGCTCGAGGGCGGCCTTCACGTCCGCCAGCTTGTTCGAGCGTCCCAGGCGGCCGTTCTCCCGCAGATTCTGCAGGATGAGCAGCGCCTCGCCACTGACGGTGTCACGATGGATGGCCGGCTTCGTCATGGGTGCGCGGACTCTACGCGGCACCCGCCCGGCGCTTCAACGTCTGGTGTGTCGAAGAAGCCCGGGGAAGCCCCCGCGCCCTACCGGATGCGCAGGAGCTGCTTCACCGTCTCCAGCACTTCCACGAACCGCACCGGCTTGCGCAGGTAGATGTCCACGCCCAGTTGCATCGCCCGGTCCTGGGCCTCCTTGCCGCCGGCGGAGATGGCGATGACCGGGATGCCCTTGAGCTCCTCCTCCTCCCGGATGCGCTCCACCAGGGCGAAGCCGTCCATCACCGGCATGTAGAGGTCCAGCATCACCAGGCTGAAGCGGTCCTCGCGCAGCCGCAAGAGGGCGTGGTGCCCGTCCGGCGCGAAGTGGACCTCCAGCGGCACCTTGCCGTGCAGGTCGTTGCTCGCCAGCTTCTTCAGCACGTAGCTGTACATCTCGATGATGTGGGGGTTGTCCTCGACGATGAGCACACGGTACCCGTCCTGCTCCGAAGGGGTCACCGCGCTGTCGTTGGGTCCCGCCGAACTCAAGATGTCACCCAGTCGCCGCCGGTCCTGCTCGCTCTCCACACGGATGCCCACGCCGCCCGGCTGATCGGGCGCGGCGATGCGCACCCACGCCACCGTCCCCGCGACTTCTACCGGATCCAGCAGTCCCGGGAAAGAAAGAGCAAGTCGAAGCTCGTCCCCCACCGCGAAGAGCTGCTCGGTCTGGACGAAGAAGCCCCCGGCGGAGAGGTTTTCCGTCACGTCCCGCAGTGGACGCCCATGCGGGTAGTCCACCCGGAGGATGGTGGGGACACGAGGGTGCTGCCGCTGGTCCGCAGGGTCCGGGCTCATAACAAGGGGTTGAAATCGCTCGGAAATTTGCTGATGGCGGTCCAGTCTACCGCCGAGGGTTTATGTTGACAACGAAGCCATTGCGGCAATACGTACGGCCCGCCATGGCGGAGCCCCTGTTCACTCCTGAAGAGCAGAAGAAGTTCGACGCGGGGATCGCGGAAATCCTCTCGCACTACCCCTCTGATCGCAAAAGCGCCGGCATGCTTCCCGCGCTGCGCCTGCTGCAGGACCTCAAGGGGTGGTTGCCTCCTGAAGGTCTTCGGCTGGTGGCGAAGAACCTGGAGGTCACGCCGGAGCGCGCCTACGAGGTCGCCAGCTTCTACGTGATGTACCACCTCAAGAAGCCGGGCAAGTACGTCATCGACGTCTGCACGAACCTCTCCTGCTCCCTCTGGGGCGCGGAGAAGATGCTCGCGTACCTGGAGCAGAAGCTGGGCCTGGCCGCCGGGGAGACGAACGACAAGTTCACCCTGCGCGAGACGGAATGCCTGGCGTCCTGCGGGACGGCGCCCTGCCTGCAGATCAACGAGGATCACCACGAGCGCCTGACCCAGGCCAAGCTGGACGCCATCCTGGCCCGGCTGTCGTGAGTCGCCCCTCCTCCCCCTCGCTTTCCTAGGACGTTCATCCATGGCCTCTACGGCAAAGGCGGTCGAACCCGTCATCTCGGCGGCCTGGGGCAAGCCCCAGTCCTGGACCCTCGACAGCTACCGGTCGCGCGGTGGCTATGACGGGCTCAAGCGCGCGCTCTCCATGGAGCCCGCCGCCATCATCGACGAGGTGAAGAAGTCCAACCTGCGCGGCCGCGGCGGCGCGGGCTTCCCCACGGGCATGAAGTGGAGCTTCGTCCCCAAGGACAGCCCCAAGCCCAAGTACCTCGCCGTCAACGGCGACGAGTCCGAGCCGGGCACCTTCAAGGACCGCTACATCCTGGAGAACGACCCGCACATGATGCTGGAGGGCATCGCCATCGCGTCGTACGCGCTGGGCGTGCACACCTGCTACGTGTACCTGCGCGGCGAGTTCAAGTTCCAGGCGGAGCGCACCCAGGCGGCCATCGATGAAGCCTACAAGGCCGGCATCTTCGGCAAGTCGCTGATGGGCAAGGAGGGCTTCGCGCTCGACTGCTACGTCGTCCGCGGCGCGGGCGCGTACATCTGCGGCGAGGAGACGGCGCTGCTGGAGTCCCTGGAGGGCAAGAAGGGCTGGCCCCGCTTGAAGCCCCCCTTCCCCGCGGTGGTGGGCCTGTTCGGCAGCCCCACGGTGGTGAACAACGTGGAGACGCTCGCCAGCGTGCCGCCCATCCTCGCCAAGGGCGCGGAGTGGTACGCGAAGCTGGGCACGGACAAGTCCGGCGGCACGCACCTGGTGTGCCTGTCCGGCTCCGTGAACCGCCCCGGCGTCTACGAGGTGGGGATGCACACCACCATCCTGGAGCTGATCCACGACGACAAGTACGGCCAGGGCATGCCCAAGGGCCGCAAGGTCAAGGCGGTCATCCCGGGCGGCTCGTCGGCGCCGGTGCTGGGCGCGGACGAGCTGGACGTGGCGCTGGAGTTCGAGGCGCTGAAGATGAAGCAGACGATGGCCGGCTCCGGCGGCGTCATCGTGATGGACGACGCCACCTGCATGGTGCGCAGCCTCTGGCGCGTGGCCCGCTTCTACGCGGAAGAGTCCTGCGGCCAGTGCACGCCGTGCCGCGAGGGCACGCCCTGGCAGACGCGCCTCCTGCGCAAGATCGAGGAAGGCCGCGCGGAGCTGAGCGACATCGACATGCTGTCGAACGTCGCGTCCTCCATCGCGCCCTACCCCCCCATCGGCCTGGGCAACACCATCTGCGCGCTCGGTGACGCGGCGGCGCTGCCCACGCACTCCTTCCTCATGCGGTTCCGGGACGAGTTCGAGGCTCACGTGCGGGAGCATCGCTGCCCGTTCGGTGACCACCCCTGGGGTTCCTTCGGAGACTGGTCTTGAACATCGAATTGGTCCTCTTCGGCGTCTTCGCCGTCATGACGCTGCTGTCGGCGGGGCTGGTCATCACCGCGCGGAGCCCCATCAACTCCGCCATGGCCCTGGTGTCGACGTTCTTCTTCCTGGCCGGCATCTACGTGCTGCTCTGGGCGCACACGGTGGCCGCGGTGCAGGTGCTCGTGTACGCGGGCGCCATCATGGTGCTCTTCCTCTTCGTCATCATGCTGCTCAACCTGGGGGACGCGCCCCACCGCGGCAAGCCCACGGTGACGCGGCTCTTGGGCGGCGCCTCCGCGCTGGGCCTGCTGGCGGTGCTGGTCGTGACGCTGGGCCGCGTGAACGCGCAGCCCGCGCAGCTGGACGCGAAGAGCCAGGCGGCGTTCGGCACCATGGCGGCCATCGGCCAGTCCATCTTCACCACCTGGCTGCTGCCGTTCGAAGCGGTCAGCCTGCTCCTGCTGGTGGCCATGGTGGGCGCGGTGGTGGTGGCCAAGTCCCGCATCTGACCTTCAGCGCCCCTCAGGACAACCCAATGGTCCCCATCACCTACTACCTCCTGCTGGCCGCGGCCCTCTTCTGCATGGGCATGTTCGGCGTGCTGGTGCGTACCAACGCGCTGGTCGTCTTCATGTGCGTGGAGCTGATGCTCAACGCGGTCAACCTGACGTTCCTGGCCTTCTCGCGCATGCATGGCGAGGGCACCGGGCACGTGTCCGCCTTCTTCGTCATCGCCGTGGCGGCCGCGGAAGCGGCCATCGGTCTGGCCATCGTCATCGCGGTCTTCCGCAGTCGCGGCTCCGTGAACGTCGACGACATCCGGACGATGAAGCACTAACGCCCCGTCACCCCTGAGCCCATCCATGGACGGAATCGTCGAATTCTTCAGAACGGCACCCATCCCTCCGGAGGTGTTCGCACCCTCCCTGGGGCTGATCATCCTGCTGCCGCTTTTGGGCGCGTTCGTGTGCGGCGTGTTCGGCAAGTGGCTGGGCCGGGCCAACGTGCACCTGGTGGCGTGCTCCGCCATCGCCGGCGCCTTCGTGCTGAGCGTGCTGGCCTTCTGGGCCACCAGCGACGCGGCGGGCGGGCGCGTGGTGAGCATGCCCAACCCGTTCGGCATCGAGCGGGACACCATCCGCTACGCCATCGCGCACGACTACGGGACGTGGTTCGCCGCGGGTGACTTCCGGGTGAACTTCGGCCTGCTGGTGGACCACCTGTCGGGCATCCTGCTGCTCATCATCACGGGCGTCGGCTTCCTCATCCACCTGTACTCCACCAGCTACATGGAGCACGACGACGGGTACTGGCGCTTCTTCGCGTACCTGAACCTCTTCGTCGCCGCGATGCTCACGCTGGTGATGGCCGACAACCTGGTCCTGCTCTTCGTGGGCTGGGAGGGCGTCGGCATGGCCAGCTACCTGCTCATCGGCTTCTGGTACACGGACAGCGCGAAGGCGTGGGCGGGCCGCAAGGCGTTCGTCACCAACCGCATCGGTGACTTCGCGTTCCTCATCGCCACGTTCCTGCTCATCCTCACGGTGGGCGCCTTCAACCGCCAGGCGGACGCGCGCGACTACAACGCCGCGGGCAGCAGCCGGGCGCGCTACGAGCAGGGCATCTCCCAGAAGGGCCCCGTCACCTTCAAGGGCCTGGAGAAGCTGGCCCTGGCCCTGCCGGAAGGCACGGGCGGCGCGGTGTCCCTGGCCACGCCCATCGAGTCCGGGCCGCTGTCCGGCTACACCTTCGGCGGCGTGATGACGTCCATCATGCTGCTCTTCCTGCTGGGCGCCGCGGGCAAGAGCGCGCAGCTGCCGCTCTACGTCTGGCTGCCGGACGCGATGGCCGGCCCGACGCCGGTGTCCGCGCTCATCCACGCCGCCACGATGGTGACCGCGGGCGTGTACCTCTTCTGCCGCATGAGCGCGCTGCTGGTGCTCTCCCCCACCGCCATGGCGACCATCGCCATCGTGGGCGCGCTCACGTCGCTGCTGGCCGCGCTCATCGCGTTCGCGCAGGACGACATCAAGAAGGTGCTCGCCTACTCCACGGTGTCCCAGCTGGGCATCATGTTCATGGGCGTGGGCATGGGCGTCTTCTGGGCCGCCGAGATGCACCTGATGACGCACGCGTTCTTCAAGGCCTGCCTCTTCCTGGGCGCCGGCAGCGTGATGCACGGCAACGGTGACGAGACGGACATCAAGAAGCTGGGCGGCCTGTGGAAGGAGATGAAGGTGACGCACGCCACCTTCCTCGTCTCCACGCTGGCCATCACCGGCATCTTCCCCATCATGTCCGGCTTCTTCTCCAAGGACGCCATCTTCCACGGCGTGCACCACAACCACCTGCACGGGCTGGAGTGGGTCTCCACCTTCGTCTACGTGATGGGCCTGCTCATCACCGCAGCCACGGCGTTCTACATGTCGCGCGTCTACCTGCTCACCTTCACGGGCAAGCGGTCCCCGGAGGCAAAGCTGGCGCACGCGCATGAGAGCGCGTGGCACATGACGCTGCCCCTGGTCATCCTGGCGTTCCTGGCCTTCATCACGTTCACCTACGCCCTGCCCCTGATGCCCCGCACGGGCGGTGGGACGCAGCCGGTGTTCGAGAACTTCCTGTCCCCCGTGCTGCGCCCGGCGGAGACGGTGGCCCGCGTGGCGGAGACGGTGCACATCGACACCAGCTCGCCCTCCCTCGGGGACTACGCCTTCGCGTGGATGTGGGCGCTCCTGGGCGGCGGGGCGGCGGCGTTCGCCTACCTGAAGTTCTTCCCCTCGCGCGTGGGTCAGCCCGTGCCGGCGTTCGCGCGCGCGGTGCGCCGCACGGCCCTCAACAAGTTCTACGTGGATGAGCTCTACGAGTTCATCCTCATCCGGCCGGTGAAGTTCACGGCCTTCATCCTCTTCCGCGTGGTGGACGCGCTCGTCATCGACACGGTGCTGGTGCGAGGCACCGCGTACGTCACGGAGAAGGTGGGCCTCGGGTTGCGCCGGCTCCAGACGGGTGACGCGCAGGCCTACGCCGCCATCATGGCGCTCGCCATCCTGGGCGGCGCGGTCTACGCCCTCCTGCAGGTGCTTTCATGAGCTTCTTCGACACCCACCTGTTGAACGTCGTCATCTACCTGCCGCTCGTCTTCGCGGCGCTGGTGCTGATGCTCCCTGCCAGCGAGCACGGGCAGGTCCGCGCCATCACGTTCGTGGGCATGCTGCTGGACCTGGTGTTCGGCGTCTGGGCGTACTTCCGCTTCGAGCCCTCCGGCTCGGAGTTCCAGATGGAGTTCCGCGTCCCGTGGTTCCAGCAGTTCGGGATGAGCTACCACCTGGGCGTGGACGGCCTGGCCGTGAGCCTGCTGCTCCTGACGGTGTTCCTGGGCCCGCTGGTGGTGCTCGCCTCCACCACGTACATCCAGCACCGCATCAAGGAGTTCCACCTGGCGCTGCTGGTGCTCCAGACGACGATGCTGGGCGCGCTGGCGTCGATGGACGTCCTGCTCTTCTACATCTTCTTCGAGGCCATGCTCATCCCCATGTACCTGATGGTGGGTGTGTGGGGCGCCGAGGACCGGCGCATGGCGGCGGTGAAGTTCTTCCTCTACACGCTGGTCGGCTCGCTGCTGATGCTGGTGGCCATCGTGGCCGTGTACTTCATCAGCGGCGGCCCGGGTGTGCGCTCGTTCGACTACGGCACGCTCTACAACAACCTGCTCGCCGCCAATCAGCAACTGGCCGCGTGCAGCAGCGGGCCGGAGGGCGCTTGCGCGGGCCTGTCGGGCCTTGCCGCCACGCTGCACACCTACGGGCCGTGGATGTTCGCCGCGTTCGCGCTGGCGTTCGCCATCAAGGTCCCCATGTGGCCGGTGCACACCTGGTTGCCGGACGCGCACGTGCAGGCGCCGGTGGCGGGCTCCATGATTCTTGCCGGCGTGATGCTGAAGATGGGCACCTACGGCTTCTGGCGCTTCGCCATCCCGCTCTTCCCGGTGGCGGCGCACCAGGCCCGGCCGTTCCTCGCGGTGCTGGCCGTCATCGGCATCGTGTACGGCGCGCTGATGTGCCTGGCGCAGCGGGACATCAAGAAGCTCATCGCGTACTCGTCCGTCAGCCACCTGGGCTACTGCATGCTGGGCCTGCTCGCCGTCACCGGTGAGGGCGCCACGGGCAGTGCGTACCAGATGCTCAACCACGGCATCTCCACGGGCGCGCTGTTCCTCCTGTTCGGCTTCCTCTACGAGCGCCGCCACACGCGCCTCATGTCGGACTACGGCGGCATCGCCAAGGTGATGCCGGTGTTCACCGCGGCGTTCGTCATCATCACGTTCTCGTCGGTGGCGGTGCCTGGCACCAACGGCTTCATCGGCGAGTTCCTGGTGCTGATGGGCACGTTCAAGAGCAGCCTGCCCCTGGGCTTCGGCGCGTTCGCCACGCTGGGCGTCATCCTGGGCGCGGCGTACATGCTGTGGATGGTGCAGAAGGTGTTCTTCGGCAGCATCACGCACCGGGAGAACCAGCACCTGCGCGACATGAACGTGCGCGAGATGCTCACCACGGCCCCCTTCATCGTGCTGGTGGCGGTGATGGGCCTGATGCCGCAGCCCTTCCTGGACCGCATCGCCCCGTCCACGGACCGCTACGTGGCGCGCGCCAGCGTGGGCGCTCCGGGCGCCACCCAGGCGAAGGACGACCAGCTGCGCGTGGAGGTGATGTCGCTGCCCTCCACCGCCGCCGTGGCCCGCCCCTCCGTTCCCGCCGCGCCGCTCGCCGTTCGCGAGTAGGCCCCGAAAGACTCCATGAACCTGCCAAATATCACCCTGGCGGAATTCCTCCCCATGCTGCCCGCCATCATCATGGTGGTGGCGGCCTCCGTCCTGCTGTTGTCGGAGGTGTTCCTCTCCGCGACGGCGTCCCGCGGCTACCAGGCGGTGCTCACCGTCGTGGCGGCGGTGGCCAGCGGCGCCGTGGCCGTGGGCCTGATGTTCGAGCCGCCGCGCGAGGTGTTCCTCGGCTTCGGCGTGCTGGACCCCTTCTCCAGCTTCCTCACCCTGGTGGTGAGCGTGGGCCTGGGGCTGGCGGCGCTGAGCGCGGTGGGCTTCCTGCGCCGTCGCGGCGCGGAGCGCGGTGAGTTCTACGCGCTGATGCTCTTCGCCTCCGCGGGCATGAGCCTGCTGGCGATGTCGTCGGAGTTCATCACCATCTTCGTCAACATCGAGGTGCTCTCCATCGCGACGTACGCGCTGACGGCGTACCTGCGCCGCGGCACGCGTCCCAGCGAGGCGGGCTTCAAGTACTTCATCCTGGGCGCCTTCTCCTCCGCCATCCTGCTGTACGGCACGGCGCTCTTGTACGGCGCCACGGGCACCACGAAGCTCAACGAGATCGCCGGGCCGCTGCAGCAGGCGCTGACCACGTCCCCGGCGCTCGTCTACGTGGGCGCGGTGCTCATCGCCGCGGGCTTCGCGTTCAAGGTGGCGGCCGTGCCGTTCCACATGTGGACGCCGGACGTGTACGAGGGCGCCCCCACCCCGGTGACGGCGCTCATGAGCGCGGGCGTGAAGGCGGCGGCGTTCGCGTCGCTGGTGCGCGTGTTCGTCACGGTGGGCAAGGGCATGGACCCCAAGCTGCCGCTGATGCTCTTCGCCACGCTGGCGCTGCTCACGATGGTGGCCGGCAACCTGATGGCGATTCCCCAGCGCAACGTGAAGCGCATGCTGGCGTACTCCTCCATCGCGCACGCGGGCTACCTGCTGCTGGGCGTGGCGGCGCTGTTCGTCGCGGCCCCGGGCGAGCACTTCCGCCTGCTGTCCGCGTCGTCGCTGTCCGGTGGCACGCCGCTGGACGTGGCGCGCTCGGACGCGCTGCGCGGCATCCTGTACTACCTGCTGGCGTACACCTTCAGCGCGGCGGGCGCCTTCGCCATGGTCTCCGCGCTGGAGCGCCGCGAGGACGAGGAGAAGGGGACCGCGTGGGACCTGGAGCGCTTCGCGGGCCTCGCGCAGCGGCGTCCGGGTTGGGCCTTCGCCATGGCGGCCTTCATGCTGTCGCTGGGCGGCATCCCCCCCACCGTGGGCTTCATGAGCAAGCTGCTCATCTTCCAGGCCGCCATCGACGTGGGCCTCGTGGGCCTCACGGTGGTCGCGGTGCTCAGCAGCGCGGCGGGCGCGTATTACTACCTGCGCGTCGTGGTCTACATGTTCATGCACCCCATCCCCGAGGGCGCCCAGCCGCTGGAGCGCAACTGGGGCACGGAGGCCGCGCTCGTCATCGCCACCGTCGCCGTGGTGCTGCTGGGCATCCTCCCCGGCCACGTCACCGACTGGCTCGCCCAGGCCGGCACGCTGTTCGGCCAGTAGCCGCTACGCCGTCAGCTCGCGGCACCCGACGCCCGCCTCGGCCCCTGGCCCTGGCGGGCGTTGTCGTTGCGGGCATGGCTCACGGCGTCACGGCCCGTCAGGTCCGGGCGCGCATTGCAGAAGTGAAATGGATCCGCGCCGCGTCATGCGGGGCGGCTTCAGCGCGGCGGACGATGCGGGGAGCGGAAAAGAAGGCGGCCCGGCACCCGTGAGGGTGTCGGGCCGCGGGTCTTCTCAAGGTGACACACCGGAAGTGCTGAAAGGGTGGGGGGGAACCACTTTCAGCCTCGCTTCGATGCGTCCCGACGTGAGCTTTAGCAGGTGCCGTGCCAGCGCTCTCGCGGGACGAAACTCCAACGTTCTCAGGCACTTGGACGACAGGGCGACAGTCCTGCCCCAGCCCTCCCCCATTGCAGGGCTGAAATCACGTTTCAGGGATGAAAACACCCAACGAATTCAGGCGGTTGGTTTTTTCATCCCTGAACGGGGGTGATTTCGGATCTGAAGTCGTACCGGGAGGCTGTGGGGAGATCCGCTGGGAGGCTATTCGCGGGCGCCCGCGGGGGGCCGGAGGTTGAGCCGCTTCATCTTCCGCCAGAGCGTGGTGGAGGAGACGCCCAGCTCGTCCGCCACGCTGGCCAGGTCCACCCCGTGGCGCTCCAGGGCCTGGACGATGGCGCGGCGCTCCGCGTCCTCCACCACCTCCGCCAGCGTGGGCCCCGTGGCCTCCGCACCGGTGGGGCGCGGGGCGTCGCTGGGCGGCAGGCCCGCGGCTTCAGGGGTGGTGGCGGCCGGGAGCACGCGGCCCTGGGGGCGCAGCGGAAAGTCCTCGGGGGCCAGTTCGTCCCCTTCCGCGAGCGCGGCGGCCTGCTCCACCAGGTTCTCCAGCTCGCGCACGTTGCCGGGGAAGCGGTACGTCATCAGGTGCGCCACGGCGGACTCGGACAGGCGCCGGGTCCGGGGGCTGCGGGCGTTGGCGCGATCCAGGAAGTGCTGCGCCAGCGCGGGCACGTCCTCCAGGCGCTCGCGCAGCGGGGGCACGCGCAGCATCACCACGTTGAGGCGGTAGTAGAGGTCCTGGCGGAAGCGCTTCTCCTTCACCTCCAGCTCGATGTCGCGGTTGGTGGCCGCGGCGATGCGGACGTCCACGCGCAGCGAGGTGGACTCGCCCACGCGGCGCACCTCGCCGTCCTGGAGCGTGCGCAGGAGCTTGGACTGGAAGGTGGGGCTGGTCTCCGTCACCTCGTCGATGAAGAGCGTGCCGTTGTCCGCTTCCTCGAAGAGGCCCCGGCGCGCCTTCACCGCGCCGGTGAAGGCGCCCTTGGCGTGGCCGAAGAGCTCGCTCTCCAGCAGCGTTTCGCTGATGGCCGCGCAGTTGACGGGCACGAAGGGCTGCTTGTTGCGGCGGCTGTGCGCGTGGAGGGCGCGGGCCACCAACTCCTTGCCCGTGCCGCTCTCGCCCTGGATGAGGACGGTGGCGTCGCTCTGCGCGACGCGCACCAGGCGCGTGGTGAGCTCGCGCATCGCGGGGCTGCGGCCCACCAGCGCGGACAGGCCGTGGCGCTCCGCGAACTCCGCGGCGAAGTTGTCCACCGCCGCCTGGAGCTTGGCGCGCTCCAGGGCGCGCTCCACGCGGTAGCGCAGCTCGCCTTCCTTGAAGGGCTTGGTGACGTAGTCGTACGCCCCCAGGCGCATGGCCTCCACCGCGCTCTCGATGGAGCCGAAGGCCGTCATCATGATGACCTGGAGGCGCGGGGCGACCTCCAGCGCGCGCCGCAGGAGCGTGAGCCCGTCCATGGGCTCCATCTTCAGGTCCGTGAGGAGCAGGTCCACGCGCTCCTTCGCGAGCACGTCGAGGGCCTCCTCGCCGGTGGCGGATTCGGAGACGGTGTAGCCCGCCTGCTTCAGGAGCAGCGCGGTGGTGGCGCGCATGTTGCGCTGGTCGTCCACCACGAGGATGCGGCCTCGGGGAACCGGGGTGGTGGCGTCGGTCATGAGAGGGACTGGGGCTGCGTGAGCGGCAGCCAGAAGGTGAAGGTGGTTCCGCGTCCGGGGGCGCTCTCCACGGCGATTTCACCGCGGTGCTCCTCCAGGATGCGCTTCACCACCGCCAGCCCCAGGCCAGTGCCCTGGGCCTTGGTGGTGAAGAAGGGTTCGAAGACGCGGTGGAGCAGCTCCGCCGGGATGCCCGGCCCCTGGTCCATCACGTCGATGCGCAGCTGCTCGCGGCCGCCGTGGGTGTCCCGGCGCGCGTGCACCCAGACCTCGCCCCCCTGGGGCATGGCCTGGATGGCGTTGACGGCCACGTTGAACAGGGCCTGGCGGATCTGCCGCCGGTCCATGGGCACCGTGGCGAGGCCGGGCTCCACCTCCACGTGGACGTTCACCGGGCGCTCCGTGGAGGCCTGGGCCCGCGCGGCCTCCAGGGCGTCCTGGAGCACGCGCAGCAGGTCCTCCGGCTGGAGCACCGGGTTGCGCGGGCGGGTGAAGTCCAGCAGGTCGGCCACCATCCGGTTCAGGCGGTCGCTCTCCTCCGCGACGATGTCCAGCAACATCGCGGTGTCGCCGGTGGGATTCATGATGCGCCGGAGCGTGGCCACCGCGTTGAAGATGACGCCCAGGGGGTTGCGCACCTCGTGGGCGACGATGGCGGACAGCTCGCCCAGCGCGGCGAAGCGTTCACGCTTCACCATCTCCGCGCGGGTGGCGGCCAGCTCCGCGTAGCTGGCCCACAGGGATTCATAGAGGCGCGCGTTGGCGATGGACAGCGCCAGTTGGCCGCACGTCGCCTCCGCCAGCTCGATGAGCTCCGGGCCGAAGGGGCGCGGGCCGCGCACGTCGTCCACCAGCACCACGCCGATGAGCTCCTCGCGCGAGGTGAGCGGCAGGCCCAGCAGGGCCTTCTCTCCCAGCCGGTCGATGAGCACGGCGCTGACGGAGACGCTCGCCGACGTCAGGTCCTCCACCGCGATGGGCTTGCGCTCCAGGGCCACGCGCGCGGCCAGGTCGTCGCTGTCCAGCGGCACCACCACCGTGCGGAACAGGTCGCGGTGGGCCGCCGACGCCGCCGCGCCCCGCAGCACCTTGGCCTGTTCGTCGTAGAGCAGGATGAAGCAGTTGGACACGTCCAGCAGGTGCACCAGGAAGTCGGACGCGACGTCCAGGATGCTCGCCGTCTCCAGCACGCCCGACGTGGTGCGCGCCAGGTCCAGCAGGAGGCGCGACTCCGTGAGCTGGCGCGCGGACTCCGCCCGCAGGCGGCGCTGCTCCAACAGCGTCACCAGCAGCTCCGCGAGCGTGGCCAGCAGCCGCGCGTCTCGCTCGTCGAAGGGGCGCTCCTTCGCGCGCAGCGCCTGCACCACGCCCACGCACTCACCGCCGCGGGTGAGCCGCGCCGCCGTCCCGCTGCCGAAGCGGCCCTGGGACAGCGTCTCCAGCGCGCGGCCCTGCGCCTCCGACGACAGCACCCCTCCGTCCTCCCGCAGCGACGAGGCCAGGAGCACGCCGGTGGCCCGGGCCGCGTCCCCCGCCGTCACGCTCCCCTCCTCCAGCCCCACGTGGGCGGCGAGCCGGGGCGCCTGTCCCGGTTCGGAGGTGACGTGCAGCGCCACCCCGCGCGCCTGGAGCAGCTCCGCCACGCGCGCGAGGAACGTCTCCGGCGACGGGGGCACGGGCTGCGCCACGAAGCGCGCCATCTCCGCCACCGCCTCCACCTCCCAGCGGCTGCGCGCGCCATCCGCATGGAGGTGCGCGTCCGCGAGCGCCGCGCCCACCACCTTCGCGAACAGCGTCAGCACCGAGCCGTGCCGGGGCGCCACCCACGGGCCCGCGACCCACAGCACCTCCGACTGGGGTCCGCCCACCGGCAGATACGCGTGCGTGGGCTGCGCCTGGTCCGCGCCGCCGAACACCGGCCGCCCGTCCGACAGGGCCTCCAGCGCCAGGTGCGAATCCGCCGGCAGGGACACGCCGTCGCGCACCACCAGCCGCGTGCCGTCCCAGCGCAGGATGCGCGCCCGGAAGCCCGCGGCCTCCAGGCCCGCCAGCGCCACGCGCCGCACGCCCTCCTCCGAGCGCGCGGACACCAGCCCCGCGGACGTGTCCACCAGCCGCTCCGCCACCATCAGCTCCATGGGCCGGTCCGACATCACCATGCAGCTGAGCAACAGGGCGAAGCGCTCCCCCTCCAGCCGCAGGGGGTTGGCCTGCACGTACACCTCGCCCGGCGCGCCGTGGACGCTGAGCACCTTGTAGAGCTGCGGGCGTCCGTCCAGCGGCGCGCCCGTGGCCAGCCGGTGGAAGCGGTCCCCCATCCGGCTGCGCTCCTCCGGCTGCACGAAGTCCAGGAAGGAGCGGCCCTCCACCTGCTCCAGGGGCAGCCCCAAGAGCCGCGCGTACGCGGCGTTGGCCACCTGGACGCGCCCCTCCGCCTCCACCACCAGCATGGGCTGGGTGAAGGGCTCCACCAGGGCGCGCAGCTCCCGCTCGCTGTAGACCTTGGGACTCATCCGCGACGCAGCACCCGTTTGTCCCCCACCCTCAGCGTGACCTTCTCCCGGTCGAAGTACTCCGACAGGGGGATGGTGAACTTGCGGCTCTGGCCCACCAGCTCCTTGAAGGCCTGCGTGGTGATCTCCTTCTGGTCCTTCAGGTACGTCACCAGCCGGCCGCGCAGGTCCTCCAGCGCACCCGCGTCGAAGCACAGCTCCTCGCTCACCCGCACGCCCACGCCCGACGCCACCAGCACCTTCAACAGCTCCTGCAGCTTCGCGGGCGGAAGCGCCAGCTTCTGCGCCAGCTCCGTGACCGTGGGCGGCGCGAGCCCCGCCGCGGACAGCTCCGCGGACAGGCGCGTGCGCGCGGCCTCGTCGCCCAGCGTCAGCGTACGACCCCGGCCCCGCAGGCGCACCAGGTCCTTCTCCGCCTCCACGCCGCCCGCGTCCACCAGCGCCTGAACCACGCGCTGGAACAGGCGGCCGTCCAGTTGGGCGGAGAGCCGCTGACGGAGCTCCTCGCGCGACAGGCCGTCCCGCATGGGCTCGCGCTCGTGGAACGCGGCGAGCAGCGCGAGCGAGCGCTGACGCAGGCCCTCGAACACGTCCTGCGCCACGTAGAGCCGCCGGTCGCGGTCCACCAGCAGCACCTGCCCCTTCGCGCCCAGCAGCTCCAGCGTGCGCGCCAGCACCTTGGGCGAAAGCCCCGAGCGGCCGAACAGCTCCGTCTGCGTGAGCCCCGCGTAGCCCGCCTGCCGCAGGAGCCACGCCACCTGTCCGGCCGCGTCCGCCTCCAGGAGCGGCCGCACCACCGAGGCCGCCCCCTTGCGCCGGCGCGGCGGCGTGATGGAGAGCACGCGCCCCCCGGCCACCGTGGCGCCCCGGCCCGGCAGCGCGCGCGAGCCACGCAGGATGAAGCGCTGGCCGACGAGCGCCCCCACCGGCGACTCCAGCCGCAGCTGCGCGAGCCCCGTCTCCCCGGGCGCGAGCGAGTCCAGGTCCAGGAGCGCCACCGTGGCCTCCACCTGCGCGGTGCCCAGGTGCAAGAGCAGCTTGCGGCGCTTGGGCAGCGGCGCCTCCGCGGCGGGCAGCAGCGTCAGCTCCACGTCCAGCATGGACGTCTCCGGCAATTCGCCCGCGCGCGTGAGCACCATGCCCCGGTGCACGTCCTCTGGCTGCACGTCCGCCACGTTCACCGCCGCGCGATGCCCCGCCTCCACGCGCGCCACCGGCTGGCCGTGCACCTGCACGCCCCGGACGCGAAAGGGGCCCGGCCGCGCGCCGGAGGCCCGCGGCAGCAGCGCCACCGCGTCGTCCACCGCCAGCGCGCCGGACAACAGCGTGCCCGTCACCACCGTGCCGAAGCCCTTGATGGTGAAGGCCCGGTCCACGGGGAGGAACGCGGGGCCCTCGGAGGGGCGCCGTGGCAGCGCGCCGCCCGCGCGGCCGAGCGCGGCCTTCAGCTCCGGCAGCCCCGCGCCCGTGCGCGACGACACCGGCACCACGGGCGCGGCCTCCAGGAAGGTGCCGGCGGTGAGCGCGGCGAGGTCCGCCTCCACCAGCGCGCGCCAGTCTTCACCCAGCGCGTCCAGCAGGTCCGCCTTGGTGAGCGCGACGACGCCCGCCTTCACGCCGAGCAGGCGGCAGATGTCCAGGTGCTCGCGCGTCTGGGGCATGACGCCCTCGTCGGCTGCCACCACCAGCACCGCCAGGTCCACGCCGCCCGCGCCCGCGGCCATGGCCTTCACGAAGCGCTCGTGGCCGGGCACGTCCACCACGCCCGCCACCTGTCCGTCCGGCAGGCGCAGGTGGGCGAAGCCCAGCTCCAGGGTGATGCCCCGCCGCTTCTCCTCCGGGAGCCGGTCGGTGTCGGTGCCCGTCAGCGCCTTCACGAGGGACGTCTTGCCGTGGTCGATGTGCCCCGCCGTCCCGATGATCATCGCCGCGTCAGCGCCTTGTCCTGGAGCCCCCGGAGCCCGGAAACTAGGCCCCGGCCTTGTCCGGGTCGTCGTCGAAGTGCGCGTCGCCCATCACCGGCTCGTAGTCCCACGGGAAGACGAAGAGCGAGTCCGTGGACAGCCCCACGTGGTCCGGCGTGAAGCCCTCCGGCCGCGCAATCAGGCACGCGGTGCGGATCTCCTTCGCGCCCACCTTCTTCGCGAGCGCCGTGGCCAGCTCCAGCGTGTCCCCGCTGGACGCGATGTCGTCCACGATGAGCACGCGGCGGCCCTTGATCTCCGTGGGCATCTCCTCGCTCACCTGCGGCTGGCCGCGCTCCTGGGTGCGCTCGCCCTTGTCGCGGCTGCGGCGGCTGATGCGCACGGGGAAGAACTCGCAGCCGAGCGCGCCCGCGAGCGCCCCGCCCACGAACACGCCGCCGTGGGCCACGCCCACCACCGCCTGCGGCTCCCACGCCTGACGGATGGTGCGCGCCAGCTTCTGCACCTTGCGGTCGAACTCCGCCCACGACAGCTCCACCACGCCGGTGGACTTGTGCCGGGACTGGTCGCGGCCGGTGGGTTGGCGCGGGGCCTCCACCTGGGGCGCCAGCACCATGTCATTGGGAATGGAGACGAGCTTCTCCGCCCCGTCCTTCTGGGCTGCGGAGGGCACGACAGGCTTCGGGGAAGGGTTGCGCTGGTCCTGGGACTTCGGCGGCGCTGCCCGCTTGATGGCCACGGCGAAAGCTCCGGGTGAGGTGCGGCGGCCCTGTCATATCCCGAGCACCGCGACCCCGCCACAACCGCCGCGCCCGCTTCCCTGGATGATGTGAGGCGCTGAAACATCCCCAGCGCCGGAAGGATGTCTGTCTTCAAGCCACCGGGCCCACCGGGGGCCGCGTCAGGCGGTGCCTTCCGTGAGCATCTGCTGGATCTCCGCCCCGGGGATGACATAGCGCGTCGTGCAGAACTGGCAGGTGGCCTCCGCCTGGCCTTCCTTCGCCAGCAGGTCCTGGAGCTCCTCGCGGCCCATGGCGAGCAGCGCGAGCTTCACGCGGTCGCGGCTGCACGAACAGGTGAAGCGCAGGGGGTAGCGCGACATGACCTCCAGGTCCGCCTCCGGCACCAGCGAGCGCAGCAGGGTCAGCGCCCCGTCCTGCGCGTGCGCCTGCACGGCGGTCTGGAACTGCGCCTTGAGCCGGGTGCCCAGCGCCTTGAAGGCGTCCCTGTCCCCGTTGGGCAGGGGCTGCACGAGCAGGCCCACCACGGTGCCGAGCGCGTCCTCCTGGCCGTCCACCACGCCGGGCAGCTGCGCCATCATCAGGTGCGAGGGGACCTGATCCGACTGGTGGAAGTAGCGCTCCAGGTCCGCCACCAGGTCGAAGTGCTCCAGCTCCACGGACGAGCGGTAGTACTCGCCGCCGCCCTGGTCGCGCAGCACGGACAGGAAGCCGTGGTTCCCGAGCACCGGGCGCCAGTGGTACTTGCCCTCCGTCCCCACGTACTCCACCAGGGTGTTCTTCACGTAGCCGCGCACGACGCCGTTCGCGTCGCCGTCCACGAAGAGGCCGCGCAGGGGGCCGTCGCACTCCAGTTGCAGGTTGATCCGGGAGTCCGTGCCCTTGCGGAGCGCGCCCATGAGGGCGGCGGCGGTGAGGCCCTGGGACAGGAGGGCGGCGGAGGCCGGCATGCTCTGGTGCGCGGCGCGGGCCTGGCGGGACAGGGCCCCGGTGGTGGCGAGGACGAGGCGCAGGTCCGACGCCTTCAACAATCCACTGACGAGCTCATCGGGCATAGGGCTGGTTAGCGTGCCCCACCCGTTCGCGCCCGCCAACGGAAGAGGGACGGGGACGGGACGCCCGCCTGGCGGCCAGCAGTCAGGGCGGGGGGCTGGCATCGCCCGGGCTTATGAGTCGGTGTCTTGCGGCTGGCACGGACGGATACGGAAGAAATCCAGCCAGCGTGACGGAACGGCTATAAACCGCCTGTTGGCCGTAGCACCCAGGCCCTGACTTGGGCTCGCGGGGGTCCTCACCCCACCCGTCCGCGCGCCCCGCTGGAGACTCGATGAGCACCCAAGCCACCGCCGAAGCCATCACCGACCGGACGCCCCTCTTGAAGTCGCGGCTGGGTTCGTTCCTCGCCGTGGTGCCCCTGAGCATCTGGGTCATCAACCATCTGTGGGACAACCTGTCCGCCTTCTACGGCGCGACGGCGTGGGAAAAGTCGGTGACGGAGTACGCGAACCCGTTCGCCCAGGCGTTCACGTTCATCATCGTCATGCTGCCGCTGCTCATCCACACGGCGTGGGGGCTGGTGCGCATCTTCAGCATGAAGCCCAACAACCTCGCCTACAACAACTACGGCAACCTCAAGTACATCGTGCAGCGCGTGGCCGGCCTGGGCGTGCTCGCGTTCCTGGGCGCGCACATCTGGCTGGCGTTCCTGCACCCGCGCCTGGTGGAGGGCCACGCGGAGCCCTTCATGGATATCGCGCGGGAGATGCACTACCACGGCCCCACGCTGATGGTTTACCTGCTGGGCACGCTGGGCACCGCGTACCACCTGGCCAACGGCCTGCAGACCTTCGGCATGGGCTGGGGCATCCTCGCGAGCGACCGCTCCATGCGCCGCTTCGAGCCCGTCTCCATCCTCATCTTCCTCCTCCTGCTGGCCATGTCCTGGGGCGCCATCTACGCCCTCTACACGGCGGGCGCGGCGTACGGCCCGGCGGGCCTGGACGTCGGCTGAAGCAGGCCGCGAGGCCGGGGCGCTTCAACCGAAGCGCCCCCTGAAAACACGACCGGCCGCCCCTGACATCCAGGAGCGGCCGGTTCGCTTTTCAAGGGCAGAGGCCCCAGGCGTCAGAACGGGATGTCTTCGTCCGCCGCGCCGCCGTGGCCGCCACCGCCCATGCCGCCACCGTCGTCCATGCCCATGGGAGGCGGCTGGCCGTAGTCGTCACGCCCCTGGGAGTAGCCGCCGTTGCCCTGCTGCTGCCGGCGCCCACCGCCATTGCTCGCGCCGCCGCTGTAGCCCTCACCGGCGTCACGGCCGCCGAGGAAGGTGACGGAGGTGGCGACGACCTCGGTGGTGTAGTTCTTCTTGTTCTCCTTATCCATCCACTCGCGCGTCTGCAGACGGCCTTCGACGAAGCACTGCCGCCCCTTCTTGAGGTACTCGCCGCACAGCTCCGCGAGCTTTCCCCAGACGACGATGCGGTGCCACTCGGTGCGCTCCTGCTTCTGGCCGTTCTTGTCGTTCCAGCTCTCGCTCGTCGCGATGCGGAAGTTCGCCACGGCCTGACCGCCCGGGGTGAAGCGCACCTCGGGGTCCGCCCCGAGATTGCCGATGAGAATGACCTTGTTCACGCCTCCAGCCATGTTTCCTCCCGATACCTGACCCACCGACGGGTCAGGTGCACCCTGCGAGGCCACACGCCCCGACAGGTCCTTCAGCCCATAGCATCCACCACTGACATTCCCCCGGCCACAAAACGGCCAGGGCCAGTGGGGACGCACGCCTGCCTGCTCCCCGGGCGGGAGGCGCCAGGGATTCCAGGGACTTGGGAATGATGGGGGGGAACCCCCCGCCCGGACGCGGGGCGTCCGGGCGGCGGTGCGGCGTGAAGCGGACTACCCGCCCGGGCGGAGGACGCCGGAGGCGGGGACGACGTTGGGCGTGGCGGACGCGGGCGCGACCACCTGGACGGGCTGGGCGCGCTGGGAGGTCCGGGCCTCGGCCGTCTTGGTGGTGAGGGTGGAGTCCAGCCCCTTGGCGAAGGCGACGAGCTGCGCATCCGTCCCGCCGGAGCCCAGCTTGCGCAGGGACTTCCAGAACGGGTGCGTGGTGTCACCGGCCTTCACCAGGCCCTGGGCCAGCAGCGGCACGGTCGCGTCGCGCTCGGCGGGGCTCGCGGCGCGCAGGGTGGCCACCAGCTCCTCGGGGGCCGTGCGGGCCACTTCGCCCAGGCCGTCCACCAGCTCCTCCTGCGCCTGCGCATCACGGGCGACGTCCGCCGCGCGGCACAGCTCCAGCACGCGGGCCAGGGCCTCCGTGTTCCCGCCGGACGCCAGCTCCACCATGCTGCTCACGCCGGGCACGCCCACCGACAGGGCGTGGGCCACCTGACGCAGGCGGCCGTAGACGTCATCCGTGGCGGAGTAGCTGTCCAGGAGCGTGCGCGTGCCCAGGTAGTCGTGCGGGTTGGACTGGTAGAGGCTCTCCGCCAGCACGGCGCGCACGGCGGGGTCGCGCTCGCTGCGCCACGCGGTGCGCAGGAAGCCGATGTTGCGTTGGTCCCGCTGCTTGCCCAGCTCCAGGTAGGTCTTCACGCGGTTGGCGATGTCCGGCAGGCCGGACTGGGGCTTCTGGCCTTCATTGAGGGAGGCCAGCGCGTTGCCCGGCCCCAGCGTGGAGCCGGTGGCGGCGACAGCGGCGCCCAGCGCGTCCATGCCCGCGACGACGGGACCGGCGCGGCCCGCGTAGTCGTTGACCATGATGGAGAAGGAGAACTTCTCCCCGCCCGCGGACTGCACGTAGCCGCTGAGCGCGGAGACGCCCTCCAGGGTGCCCGTCTTGGCGCGCAGCCGGCCCACGGCGTCCGTGCCGTCGAAGCGGTACTTGAGCGTGCCGTCCTTGCCGGCGATGCCCAGCGAGGACAGGTACTCCGGGGCCAGCGGGAAGCGCTCGTACATGTGGCGCAGGAGCCGGTCCACCTGCGCGGTGGAGAAGCGGTTGGCGTCGTTGAGACCGCTGCCGTTCTTCATCACGTAGGTGCCGCGCGGGATGCCCACGTCGCGCTCCAGGAACTCCTCCACCACGTCGATGCCCTTGGCGAACGAGCCCGGCGCGCCCCTCAGCTCCGCGCCCATGGTCTTGAGCAGCGTCTCCGCGACGAAGTTGCTGGAGAGCTTGTTGAGGCGCTTGAGGACGATGTCGAACGTGTCGGACTGGGACACGTGCACGACCTTCGCGCGCGACGGCGTCAGGCCCTGCTTCACCTTGCCCTTCACCTTCACGCCGCGCGACACGAGCAGCTGCTTGAGCGACCCGCCGAAGTACATGGGCGGGCTGTCGATCTTCTTCCAGACGCTCACGGCGCCGCGCTCGTCGGGGACCTGCCCCTTGACGATGATCTTCTGCTTCTCACCGAACGCGTCGGACTTCACGGACACGCGCCGCGCGCGGCCGGGGCCGCTGGTGACGGTGCTGTCCACGACGAAGAAGTCGCTGGGCGGCTCCATGTCCACCACGGCCTTGCCACCGGGGGCGGAGCGCACGTAGACGGCCACGGCGTTCCAGTTGAGGCTCACCGCGCCGGTGGGCGCCATGTACGCGCGGTCGGAGTCCTCCTGGTCGTAGCCGGGCGGCGTGCGCTCCGGGTCGAACCAGGAGTCGTCCACGACGATGTCCTGCACCTCCTTGAGGCCCGCGTGGAGCAGCTCGGAGGTGATGCCGTAGAGGCGCTCGGTGGTGATGGTGGGATCACCCTTGCCGCGCACGTAGAGCGTCTTGACCTTGCCGTCGGCCGGCATCTCCGGCTCGACGAGGAACTCCGTCTCGTAGCGGTACTCCGGCCCCAGCGCGACGAGCGCCGCGGAGGACGTGACGAGCTTCACGTTGGAGGCGGGGTTGAGCAGCTCGTCCGCGTTGTGGCTGAACACCACGGTGCCGTCGTCCAGGCTCTGCATGTGCACGCCGACGCGGCTGCTCTTGAGCGCGGTGCGCTGCATCACCTGAACGAGCGCGTTCTTCAGCGCCTCGCGTTCAGCCTTTTTGTCGGCGGACGGCGACGCAGCCAACGTGGCGGAAGGAAGCCACAAGGCAATGGCGGTCGCTGCCCAGAAGGGTCTGGTTCGAAAAACCTGCACGCACGCTCCGGGGAAGTCGCGATCCATTATGAAGAAGGGACGAAAGGGGCGGCAAGGGTGGGGGGTGAATGCACGGCCGCTGCTACCCTGCCCGCCTGCCTGCTTCCTGGAAACAGGAAGGCGCCTGTCGCAGCATGGACGCTCCGCCTGACATCCACCTCGTGACAGACGCCATGCCTCCCCTGCCCTTTCGTGCCGTCCGGGTGTTCGTCGTCGCGCTGGCGCTGGCGCTTGACTCCGGCTGCCGGGCCCCGGCGCCGCCCGCGGGCATCACGGTGTTGTTGGAGGCCCCACCGGACAGCCTGGATGATCGCTTCGCCCTCACGGCCCATGGACAGCGGCTGGCGCAGCTCATCAGCCCGGGGCTCCTCACCTTCGATGACGCCAGCCGGCCGGTGCCCCAGCTGGCGGAGTCCTTCCGGGAGGTCTCCCCCACGGTGATGGAGTTCGTCCTGCGCCCGGGGCTCACCTTCCACGACGGCAGCGCCCTCACCGCCGAGGACGTGAAGGCCACCTTCGACGCCTTGCGGGATCCGAAGCTGGGCAGCCCCAAGCGCGAGCGGTACGAGCCGGTGGACCGGGTGGAGGTGGTGGACGCCCGCACGGTGCGCTTCCACCTGAAGCGCCCCTATGCGCCGCTGCTCGCGGAGCTGTCCGCGGCCATCCTTCCTTCCGAGCGCGTGGGGCCCGGAGGCATCGAGGCGCAAGGGGCGCATCCGGTGGGCGCGGGCCCGTTCCGGTTCGAGTCGTGGCCGGACGAGGAGCACCTGACGCTGGTGCCCTTCGAGGGCTGGCATGGAGGCAAGCCCGCCGTGTCGCGGCTGACGTTCCGGGTGGTGCGCGACGAGACGACGCGGGTGCTGGAGCTGCTCAAGGGACGCGCGGACCTGGTGGTGAACAACGTGTCGCCGGCGGTGCTGCCCGCGCTCCGGGAGGCGCCGCACCTGCGCGTGGTGACGAAGCCGGGCACGGGCTTCACGTACCTGGGGCTCAACCTGCGCGAGGGGCCGCTCGCGGACGTGCGCGTGAGGCAGGCGCTGTGCCACCTCATCGACGTGCGCCCGCTGGTGGAGCACAAGCTGCACGGGCTGGCGGAGCCCGCGTCCAGCATGCTGCCCCGCGAGCACTGGGCGTTCACGGCCACGCCAGGGTGCGGCTACGCGCCGGAGGAAGCGGCCCGGCTGCTGGACGCGGCGGGGTATCCGGATCCGGATGGGCCTGGGGGGCGGCCGCGTTTGTCCTTCACGTTCAAGACGAGCACGGACCGCTTCCGGCGCGCGGTGGCGCTGGTGCTCAAGGAGCAGTTGGCGAAGGGCGGCGTGGCGGTGGAGGTGCGGGCGCTGGAGTTCGGGACGTTCTTCGAGGACGTGCGCCGGGGACGCTTCGAGCTGTTCACGTTGAAGTGGGCCGCCGTGATGGAGCCGGACCTGCTCCGGGGCGCGTTCCATTCCGCGAACATCCCCGGGCCGGAGAACCACTGGGGCGGGTTCAACCGGGGCGCGCTGAAGGACCCGGCGCTGGACCGCGTGCTGGACGCGGCGACGCAGGCGTCGCGGGAGGAACGCAAGACGCTGTACGCGGAGGCGCAGCGGGAGCTGGACGCGGACCTGCCCGTCATCCCGCTGTGGCATGAGGCGAGCGTCGCTGTGGTGTCCTCGAGGCTCGCGGACTTCGAGCCCAGCGCGCATGGCCTGCTGCTGCCGCTGGCGAAGGCACGCGAAGTGACGCCCGAGCGAGGGGGCACACCGTGAGCGGGCATCCGGAGCGCATCGCGCCCGCGAGCGCACCGCTGTCGCGGGCTCGGGTTGCCACGTCGCGGAGGGCGCCATGAGCCGGCGGTTGATGTCCGCGGTCATCGCGATGGTGGGGGCGTTGCTGCTCGTGTCGCTGTTCCTGCACCTCGTGCCGGGCGACCCGGTGGACGTGATGCTGGGGGAACAGGCGACGCAGGTGGACCGCGCGGCGCTGCGGCAGGCCGTGGGGTTGGACCTGCCGTGGTACGCGCAGCTCTGGACGTTCGCTCGCGACCTGGCCACCGGGGAGCTGCGCACGTCGCTGCCTCCGTTTCAGCGCAAGGTGCTTCCGGCCCTGGGCGCGGCGCTGCCGTACACGCTGCTGCTCACGGTGGCGGCCATGGCCGTGTCGCTGGTGCTGGCGCTGCCCCTGGGCGTGATGGCGGCGGCGCGGCGTGGAACTCCGGTGGACGCGGCGGCGATGGGCGTGTCCGTCGCGGGGGTCGCCCTGCCCCGCTTCTGGTTGGGCCCCGTGCTCATCATCCTCTTCGCGCTGAAGCTGGACTGGCTGCCCGTGTCCGGCGCGGAGTCGTGGAAGCACCTGGTGCTGCCCGCGTTCACGCTGGGCACCGCGCTCGCCGCGTTCCTCGCGCGGATGACTCGCGCCACGATGCTCGAAGCGCTGCGCGAGGATTACGTCACCGTGGCCCGGGCCAAGGGGCTGTCTCCCCGCGTGGTGTTGTGGAAGCACGCCTTCCGCAACGCGCTGCTGCCACTGGTGACCGTGCTGGGCCTGGAGTTCGGCGCGTTGCTGGGCGGTGCCATCGTGACGGAGAAGGTGTTCGCATGGCCGGGCATGGGCACGCTGCTGCTCACCGCCATCGAGAAGCGCGACTACAACACCGTGCGCGCGACGGTGCTCCTCTTCACCTTCAGCTACGTCCTGGTCAACACGCTCACGGACGTGGCCTATGCGTGGGTCGACCCTCGCGTGCGGAGGCGCTCGTGAGCACGGCCCACCGCTTCCGGCTTCACTCCTGGGGCGCCCGGTTCGGGCTCGCCGTCGCATGCGTCTGGGTGTTCACCGCGCTGTTCGCGCCGTGGCTCAGCCCCCACTCGCCGGACGCCATCGACCTCACGCGCGAGCTGTCGCCTCCGACGTCCGGCCACCTGCTGGGCACGGGGGAGAACGGCATCGACGTGCTCACCCACGTTCTCTACGGCGCGCGCGTGTCGCTGGAGGTGTCCTTCTTCGCCGTGGTGCTGTCCGCCGCGGTGGGCATCACGCTGGGCGGCATCGCGGGCTACGCGGGCGGGCTCGTGGACGAAGCGCTGATGCGGCTGGTGGACGTGCTGCTCGCCTTCCCCGGCATCCTGCTGGCGCTGTTCATCACCTCTGTGCTGGGCCCCAGCCTCGCGAACGTCGTGTTCGCGCTCTCCTTCACCGGATGGACGGGCTACGCGCGGCTGACGCGTGGACAGGTGCTCACCCTGCGCGAGCGTGACTACGTGCAGGCCGCTCGGGCCCTGGGCAGCGGTCCGGGCCGCATCCTCGTGCGGCACCTGCTGCCCAACGCGGCGGGGCCGCTGCTCGTGCAGGCGACCTTCGCGCTGCCGGGCGCCATCGTCGCGGAGGCGTCCCTGAGCTTCCTGGGGCTGGGCGTCCCCCCGGGCACCCCATCGTGGGGCGCGCTTGTGGACCAGGGAACGCAGTACCTGCTGGTGGCGCCACACGTGGCCCTCTTCCCCGGCATCGCGCTGGCGCTCACCGTGCTGGGCTTCAACCTCCTGGGCGATGCGCTGCGCGACGCGATGGATCCGCGCCACGAGGGCCGGTGACTTGAAGGCCCCGGGCGTCCCTGGCAGGAAGCAGGGACGAAAGGGAGTGAACCCATGAAGGCCGTGGTGCAGCGGGTCCTGGAAGCGTCGGTGACGGTGGACGGTCAGCGCGTGAGCGAGATGGGTCCGGGCCTGCTCGTGCTGCTGGGCGTGGGCAAGGGCGACACCGACGCGGACCTGACGTGGATGGTGGAGAAGCTGGCCACGCTGCGCATCTTCGAGGACGCCGACGGCAAGATGAACCTGTCGCTGGAGGACACCTCCAAGCACCTCATCGTCGTCAGCCAGTTCACCCTCTACGGCGATGCACGCAAGGGCCGCCGGCCCAGCTTCATCGACGCGATGGAGCCCGTCGCAGCGAAGGCCCTCTACGAGCGCGCGTGCGAAGCGCTGCGCCAGCGAGGCCTCACCGTGGGCACCGGCATCTTCGCCGCGGACATGAAGGTCGCGCTCGTCAACGACGGGCCCGTCACCATCCTCCTGGAGAGCCCACCGAAGGCCGCGGCTCCGGCCTGAGCCCCCGCCAGGCGGCGTTGTCCCAACCTGTCCGACTGTCGGACAGGTTTCGACTGCTCGGACGGCACGGGAGTCCCCAGCCATGGCTCCGAAGGCTCAGTCCTCGGGCTCAGACTCCTCACGAGGTGGGAAGCGCTGGAGCTGCTCCCGCAGGGACCGTGAGGCTCGCCTCAGCGCATCCGCGTCGAGCGCGAAGTCCGCGCTCAATTCCGTCCTGGACGACGGATGAATGTCTGGCTGGGGCCGCAGCTCGCCCGTCACCCGGACGCACACGCGGACTTCGTTCCCGTCGCCAGCGAGCCGCTCGAACACCAGGTTGGGTTCGGTGAAGCGCAGGGCGTCCTGCGTGGGTGTCCCGGCCGCGAGCGCATCCAGCCAGTCCGCGAGCTCGGCGACTTCGAAGGTCTCGAGCGCCGGGTCCGTGGCCTTCCACTCGACGGATAAGAAGGCCGCGTCGATTTCGATGTTCAGCCAGTTCTCCGCCCCCTGTCCTTCGGCGAACTGGTAGCCCACGATGCGGAGCCCGAAGCGGTCCCCGCTCCTGTCCTCGAAGAACATCAGCGCACCTCCAGCGCGCGGCGGAAGAACGCTACGCCTTCCGCGTTCGTGCGCGCGTGCGAGGCCGGGCGCGTCCCGGCCACCGGGTCTCGGCACAGCATCGCGATGACGTCGAAGCCCTTCGGGTAGCACTCGGGCAGGAAGGTGAAGTGCCCCGCGTCGTCCAGGACCACCGTCGTCGTGGTCGCGGCCGGCAGCAGTCCCACCAGATGCATGCCGTGCGCTTCGTGCGGCATCAGCTCGTCGCCCTTGGCCAGCACCAGCTCCACGGGCTTCTGGATGTCGGCGGTGTCCCGCGCCTCGAAGGACGCCGCCATGCCCGGCGCCATCGCGAACGCGGCCTTCACTCGCGGATCCAGATACGACGCTCGGGCGTGCTTCATGTCGATGCGGCCGTAGTCCACGTCGCGCAGCCCCTCACAGCCAATCTCCTCGCGGGTGCCCGGCGTCTTGCAGCGCTTCTCAATCCATTCCAGGTTCAGGTTCAGCCCCACCAGCGCCAGCGCCGTATAGCCGCCCATCGAGTGCCCCGTCGCGCCGATGCGCTCCGGATCCACGCGCGGGCCCCACTTCGGGTCCTTCAGCAGGTGGTCCAGGATGACCGTGAAGTCCTGTGGGCGCTCGTAGGCGCGCGCGAAGCCCTCCGGGCTGGTGTCGCCGTAGGTGTTGCCCGGGTGGTTCAACGCCACGACGACGAAGCCGTGCGCCGCCAGGTTCGAACCGAACCAGGACAGGTCCATCACCGAGCCCCCGCTGCCGTGCGACAGCAGCACCACCGGCCAGCGCTCGCGCGCGTCCGACAGCGGTGCGTCCTTCGCGCCGTAGAAGGGCTTGAACAGGTCCGACGGCGCGCGGTTGTCCATGGGCGTGCCGGGTGCCACCGGGTACCAGACCAGCGGCTTCAGCGTGCGGTGGCGGACTGCGTCCTCGTACGTCAGCGTCTGCGTGACGCCCACCGCGTACGCCGCATCCGCGCCGTAGAGCGACGCGTGGTCCGTGCGCGGAGCCTCCGCCGCCTTCTTCGAGGAGGAACAGCCCCCCGCCAGCAGCGCGGCGGAGACGAGGAGCACGGGCCCCATCGGGGCGAGGTGGCGGAACATGGCCCCGAGCATGACCGGGAACGGCGATGCAGGGAAAGGGAGGGGGTGCCTGCGCAGCGGACAGGCTTCAGCGGCTCACAGCCGCACGGTGGTCCCGCGCGTCACCAGCGCGGCCAGCCCCTGCTTCGTCTGCGCGGCGGTGCGCAGGTGCAGCGTGAGCGCGCCCAGCTCGCGGATCCACGTGGCCGCGTTGGGGCCCAGGCCGGAGAACAGCACGGACAGCGGCGGCGGCTGGGCCAGCTTTCCCGTCCAGTAGCCCAGCACCTCGTCGCGCTCCGGCAGCGAGGGCAGCTTCATGCGCTCCTGCTCGCGCGCCAGGAGCCGCTCCAGCTTGCGCGGCAGGTTCACCTGCCAGTGCACCACCGTCTTCGCCGGCCGCCAGGCCCAGTCCGCGAAGGCGAAGCGCTCGCGGACCGCGTACTCGCCCCGGCCCTGCGTGACGAAGACGCGGTCCGGGGGGAACTCCGGGAAGGGGTCCCACTGCCCGGCCAACAGCGACGCCAGCCCCTGCTCGCCCGGGGGACGCCGGCGGAAGTTGTCCCGCACCGTGCGCGCCGCCTTCGTGTCCCAGTAGGGATAGGCCGGGTCCTCCACCATCAGCGCCAGGTTCAGCGCCTCGTCCCATTCGTCCGCGTAGCCGCCGGGCGAACCGCCCACCTCCCAGCCGCCGGGCGCCTCGTGCCAGGGCTGGAACACCAGCCGGTCCACCAGGTCCATCCACCCGTCCGAGTCCACCGACCCCACGCCCCCCGGCAGCGCCGACGAGGCCAGCCGCTGGCAGAGCGTGAACGCCTGCGCGTCACCCAGGTGGTTGGAGAGGGCTTCCAGCGCGCCGGCGGCATCTCCCATGGCGCGCTGGAAGAAGGGCAGGACCTGCTCGTGGAAGAAGCGGTCGTTGATGGGACGCAGGACGACGTCCATGCGGGGCGTCTCCTGTCAGCCCCTCAGGGCCGCGCGTCTTCCTGGACGATGAGGGCGTGGATGTCCGCGGCCGTGGGCGCTTCGAGGATGGCCGCCCGGAAGCGCGGGTTCTTGAACAGGCGCGAGATGCGCGCCAGCGCCTTCAGGTGCACCCCCGCGCTGTTCTCCGGCGCCACCAGCGCGAAGAACAGGTGCGTGGGCTTGCCGTCGATGGACTCGAAGTCCACGCCCGCCCGCGACACGCAGAAGGCCGCCTGGAGGCTGTCCATGCCCGCCAGCTTGCCGTGCGGAATGGCCACGCCTTCACCAATGCCCGTGCTGCCCAGCTTCTCGCGTTCCTGGAGCACCGCCACCAGCCGGTCCTCGCGCAGATTCGGGTGCGCCCGGGCCAGCGTGGCACTCAGCTCGCGCAGCACCTCCGGTTTCGTGCGGGACTGCATGTCCGCGACGACCGCCTGGGGGCTGAGGAAATCGGCGATTCTCAATGGCGCTCCCGCACTTGGCGCTCCGGGCCGGCAATGATTCCTCGGCCGGCAATTACTCCTCACACTGGATTCGCGCAAGGGTCGCCTGGGCGGTGGCAGGCGCTTCGCTCACTGCGCGTCAGCCCGGTGCCGAGTCCCAGCCCGGGCCCGGGCCCAGGCCCGGGGGGAAGCCCCGGACCCGGTCCCTGGTTCGGCCGACCGGCGGTCAGGTGCCCGTGGCGGCCACCGGAGCTTCGGGCAGGTGCGGTTCGATGAGGCCGAACCCACCCTCCTTGCGGCGGTAGACGATGGACAGCGCCTGGGACTGCTGGTTCTGGAACACGTAGAAGTCGTTGTTCATCAAGTTCATCTGCATCACCGCGTCGTCCACCGACAGCGACTGGATGGCCAGGTGCGTGGTGCGCACCAGCCGGGCGACGCCCGACTCGGCCACCGGCTGCCGGGGCTCCGCGGCGGGGGCGGCCTGGAGGGTGGCGGGCGAGGACGGCTCGGCGGCCTCCTCCGCGTCGTGGACCTCGAAGACGTCGTGGCGGACCTTGAGGTTGTTCACCAGGTCCTGGCGGTGGTGCACCTTCTCCTTGCCGTGGTGCGACTTGAGCTTGTCGCGGTAGCGGCGCAGCTGGCGCTCGATCTTGTCCATCGCCAGGTCGATGGACGCGTACATGTCATCGCTCTTCTCACGCCCCCGGAGGATCCAGGCGCCGGAGTGGATGGTGATGTCCGCGTGGTGCAGGTGGCGCTCCAACGAGAGCACGACGTGGGCCTCACCAGCCCGGTCCAGCAGTCGGTTCACCCGATCGACCTTTTCACGGGCGTACTCCTTCAGGGAATCCGACGCTCCGAACTGACGGAAGGTGATGTTGAGCTGCATGCGTGGCCGCCTCCTAGGGAGAGAGGTAAGCTCCGTCACAGATCAGAAACGGAGCCCACGCCGAAAGCAACCCGGCCCCCCAGGTTGGAACTTCCCGTCCACGGCTCGCGCTCGCGAAAGCGACCGCAATAGGACACGTCTGGTGTCCGCTGCATGGCACCCGGTGGGGATTCCGACCCGGGTCCCATTTTCCGGTCCGGTCTCCCCCACCCCGCGTGCGTGGTCCTCACGCGAGCAACATGCCTGCGCCCGGCGGCCCGACAGGCTCAGGGCACCACGGAGAGCACGAAGTCCTGCGAGTGGTAGATGGCGCCCGAGCACGACGCCACGCCCGTGCACTCGCCCACGGTGCCCACCAGGTCCGCGCCCAGGGTCAGGGTGTGGTTCGCCTGCGGGGTGCCGGCGGGGATGTCGATGGTGGCCTTGTTGCCGTCCTGCGTGACGGAGAGCACGCCGGGCGCCCTGCCCCCTTCGCGCAGGAGCAGCGCCTCCACGGGGCCGGGCACCTCCGTCGCGGGCTCCCAGAGGAAGGCATACGCCTGTCCCACGCGCAGCTTGTCCGGGGTGCCTTCCCCCTGGAACGTGAACTTGCGCTTGGCCTTGGCCTTGAGGACCACCAGGCGCACGGTGCTGGTGGCGTCCTGGAGCTGCACGGTGATGTCCTCCACCGGCTCGCGGCCCCAGGCGGCCGGGTCGAAGTTGAAGTAGGCGCGGCTGTTCTCACACGCCTCCGCGCGCCCCCCCACGTCCGACGCGCCGCCCGGCACCAGCGTCATGGGCTGGCCGTTGAGGGTGGCCGTGACGTCGTCCGCGAAGCGCGAGCACGGGCCGTCCGCCGTCACCGAGTAGCTGACGGTGAAGCGGTGCGCGCCCTGCGCGTCCGGCGTCTCCGCGTCGTCCACGTCCGCCAGCGCGAAGGTGAGCGAGCGGTCCGACAGCTCCGCCAGCGACATCACCTTCGTCTCGCCGCCGCCACAGCCGGTGAGCGCCACGAGCGCCCCCAGGGCGGTGAGGCGGGAAACGGTTCGACGCGGGCTCGGTGCGGGGAGGGTCATGGCGGCCGGCACCCTATCACTCCCGCGCCAGCAGTCCTTCGAGCCGCGCCTTCACGCCGGGCCACTCCGCGTCGATGAACCCGTAGTACGCGCTGTCCCGCACCACGCCGCCGCGCACGAGCATGTGGTTGCGCAGGATGCCCTCGAAGGTGGCGCCCAGCCGCTCGATGGCGGCGCGCGAGCGCACGTTGCGCCGGTCGGTCTTCAGCTGCACGCGCATCACGCCCAGCGACTCGAAGGCGTGCGTGAGGAGCAGGTACTTGCACTCGGTGTTCACCCGCGAGCGCCACACCCGCCGCGCCAGCCACGTGGAGCCGATCTCCAGCGTGCGGTACTCGCGGGAGATGTCCAGGTAGCGCGTGGTGCCCACCACCGCGCCGCCTGCCTGCTCGCGGATGACGAACGGCCGCTCCGTGCCCGCGGCGGTCGCCTTCAGCGCGGCGGCGACGTAGTCCGCCACGTCCGCCTCCGTGCGCAGCACGCGCGAGAAGTGGGCGAAGATGTCCGGCTCGCAGACGGCCGCGAGCGCGGGCACGTGCTCCGGAGTCATGGGCTCCAGCCGCACCGTCCGCCCCTCCAGGGTGACGGGCGGGACGACGAGCGGCACGGGGTCACGGCGGGGAACGCCGACATCGGTGGGGAGCACGGGGTCCATGGACCGCTTCATGCCCCAACCCCGGCCCTGGCGTGCAGGGCCGGTTGCGACAAACCGGCTGGACCAGTCCGCCCAGCCGACGGGACGGCGCTAGAAGTACTTCTTGCGCTTGCTGCTGGGGAGGATGCCCAGCACCTCGCGGTACTTGGCCACCGTGCGGCGGGCGATTTCGGTGCCCTGCGAGCGCAGCAACTCCACGATCTTCTGGTCCGAGTACGGGTTGCGCGGGTCTTCCTGCGACACGAGCTGCTTGATGTGGTGCTTCACGGCCTCGCTGGCCGTGTCCTCGCCGGACACGCGTGCGATGGACGAGTTGAAGAAGTACTTCAGCTCGAAGATACCCTGCGGCGTGTGGACGTACTTGCTCGTGGTGACGCGGCTGACGGTGGACTCGTGCATGCCGATGTCCTCCGCCACGTCGCGCAGGATGAGGGGCTTCAGGTGCGCGATGCCCTTGTCCAGGAAGTCCCGCTGGAACTTCACGATGCTCTCGGTGACCTTGTAGATGGTCCGCTGCCGCTGGTGGATGGAGCGGATGAGCCACATCGCGCTGCGCAGCTTGTCCTGGATGAACTCCTTCGTCTGCCCGGGGCTCACCGCGCCGTTCTTGAGCGCGTTCCGGTACATGCCGGAGATGCGCAGCTTGGACAGGCCGTCGTCGTTGAGGACCACGGTGTAGTCCTCGTCCCCCAGCTTGTAGACGAAGACGTCGGGGGTGATGTACTGCGCGTCATCCCCGCTGAAGTTGCGGCCCGGCCGCGGGTCCAGCTTCGGGAGCAGCTTCGCCGCCGCGACCACCTCGTCCAGGGTGACCTTGAGGTCCTTGGCGATGGCCGGGAGGTTCTTGCTCTCCAGATATTTCATGTGGCGCTTGATGATGAGGCCCAGCAGCGCCGCGTTCGGGTCCTTCATCGCCTGCAGCTGGATGAGCAGGCACTCCTGCAGGTCGCGCGCGCCGCAGCCCCGGGGCTCCAGGTTCTGGATGCGGCGCAGGGTGCGCTCGGCCACGTGCATGGGCACGTCCGCCTCGTTGGACAGGCGGATGAGCGGGTCGCCTTCAATCTCCGGCAGCTTGAGGTAGCCGTCGTCGTCCAGGTTCCCCAGGATGAGCACCGCCACGCGGCGCTCGGCCTCGTTGAGCCGCAGCGTGCCCAGTTGCTCCTGGAGGTGGTCGACCAGGTCCTCCTTCTTCACCATGTTGGCTTCGAACGACGGCAGGTCGTCCGTGGCCACGTTGCCCTTGTTGGAGGCGGTGGTGGGCTCGTTGAACTGGTAGCTGTTGAGGTAGGACTCCCAGTCAATCTCCGGGGGGCCCTCGCCGTCCGCCTTGAACTCCTGGGCCGTTTCAGGCGTCGCCGACGGCAGGTCCACGTCGCGCGCGATTTCCGCGTTGTCCGCCTCGAGCGAGGCCTCGCCAGGCTCCTTCTCGCTCACCTCGCCGGGCATGCCCTCCTCGGGCTGCTCCAGCAGGGGGTTCTGCTCCATCTCCTCGCGGACCTGGTCCAGGAGCTCCATTCGCGAGAGCTGGAGGAGCTTGATGGCCTGCTGCAGCTGGGGCGTCATCACCAGCTGCTGCGCGAGCTTCAGGCTCTGTTTGAGTTCCATCGCCATGTGGGGGCGTCTCCGGAAGGCATGCGTGCCACTTGATTGGAGGTTCCAATCAAGGACCGTGCCAACCTAACAAGGACCCCCGGCCACGTCCAGTGCCCCAGCGCATGGTTTCTGATTTGCAGCGTGAAAAATCCGCTGGAAATCCGACAGGTTGCCGTAACCCCCGCCTGCTCGGCTGATGTTCAAACGTCGACGCAAAAGCGGGGCCAACTTCACCCCGAGCATCTGGAGACATACGGGGAGGACGGCTTTTCACGGAGCCTGGAGACGGAACCGGTCTCCCAGGTAGACGGCCCTCGCGCGGGCCGAACCGGCGATCTGCGCGGGGGTCCCCTCTTCGAGGATCTGACCCTGTGCGATGATGTAGGCCCGGTCGCAGATGCCCAGGGTGTCCTGGACGTTGTGGTCGGTGATGAGGATGCCCAGGCCCCGCTGCCGCAGGAGGTGGATCTGACGCTGGAGGTCACCCACGTTGATGGGGTCCACGCCGGCGAAGGGCTCGTCGAAGAGGATGAAGCGGGGGGCGGGGATGAGGCTGCGGGCGATTTCGGCGCGCCGCCGCTCGCCGCCGGAGAGCGTCTCGCCCCAGGACTCGGCGACGTGGGAGAGGCCGAACTCCTCCAGGAGGGTGTCCGCGCGCTGCTTGCGGTCCTGGGCGGTGAGCCCCTTCTGGAGCTCCAGCACGGCGAGGAAGTTCTCGCGCACCGTGAGCTTGCGGAAGACGGAGGCCTCCTGCGGCAGGTAGCCCACGCCCCGGCGGGCGCGGCGGTGCATGGGCAGGTGGGTGAGGTCCTCGTCGCCCACGCGCACCCGGCCCGCGTCCGGCGTCACCAGGCCCACGACCATGTTGAAGCTCGTCGTCTTGCCGGCGCCGTTGGGGCCCAGCAGGCCCACGACTTCACCCGGAGCGACGTTGAAGGACACGTCGCGGACCACCTGGCGCTTGCGGAAGGACTTCTGGAGCCCCTCGGCGAACAGCTTCGCGCCGCTCATGGCGTCGCGCCCGCCGGCGGCTTGGGCGCGGGGGCCTTCTTGCGGGTGCCCGGGACAGCGGTGGTGGACGGGGAGTCCACGAGGATGCGGGCGTTCTCCACCTCCAGGCGCTCGTTGCCCAGGATGAGGCGCACCTTGGTGCCGGTGAGGTAGGTGTTGCCCTGGCGGGCCTCCGGGGAGCCCGTCACCACCAGCACGCCCGAGGGCACGTCGTAGTCCGCGCGCTCGCCCCGGGCCTGCCGGTCGCCGTCCACGGCGCGCACGTTGCCGGCGCACACCACGCGCGTCACCTGGCGGGTGGCGTTGTAGTAGCCGGTCATCTTGTCGCAGCGGATGTCCATGGTCTGGTGCTTCACCACCACGTTGCCGGTGAGCACCGCCTGGTTGCGGTCGCCAGTGACGTGGTCCGCGGACAGGTCCACCGGGTTGCGCAGGCCCGTGGGCGCCAGCGACGTGCCCGGCGCGGTCGGCGGCGCGGCCGGGGTGTTCGCGGCGGGGGCTGCCGGGGTGGCGCCGGCCTTCGGGGCCGGGGTGGCCTGCGCGACGGCCGGGGCGGCGGGCACGGCGGCCTGGGTGGACGTGGGCTGGGCCAGGAACAGCGCCATCACGAGGAACTCAATCACTCCGTCGCTCCACCCAGCACGGCTTGGACCGTGCCCTCGAAGGTGAACGTCTGGTCCGCGGCGGACAGCGTGAAGCGGTCCGCTCGCATCTGGTAGTCGGGGCCCTTCATCGTCACGCCCTCCTCGCCATGGGCCTGCCGCGAGTCGGCGTTGTAGGTAAGCCGGGGGGTGTTGGCCACCAGCCCCTCCCCCGTCCGCACGACGACGCCGCCGGTGCCCACCCACGTCTTGGACGCGAGGCTGCCGTCCATATTCGGCGCGGTGATGGTGGTGCCGCTCGACGAGGTGGAGGGCGAGCCCTGGGCGCCCTTCCCGGGGGGCAGGCGCACGACGACGTCGGTGGCCTGCACCTCGCCGCCCGCGCGCCGGTAGAGGACGCGCGCGGCGGTGCCGGAGACCTGGAGCGTGTCGCCCTCGTAGGAGCGCAGGTGCGCGCCCTCCAGCACCACGTCCGGGCGCGGCTCGTTCGCGGCGCCCGGGGCCGGACGGCGCGGCGCGCAGGCGGTGGCGAGGAGTCCCAGGAAGCTCAAGGCAAGCAGGCGCGGCACAGGGCCCTCCTTATCACCGCGCCGGGGCGGACGGTGCGCCGGCAAGGGCCGGGGGAACGTCCTGGGGAGGACGCGTCTTCCAGCGCTGATGCATCCACACCCACTGTTCGGGGGCGCGGCGGATGGCCGCCTCGATGCGCTGGGACAGGGCGGAGGTGAGGGCCTGCACTGCCGCTTCACGCTCCGTCGCGTCCGGGTGCGGCACCTCCTCCATGGTGAGCCGGTAGCCTTCGCCGTCGCGCTGGCAGAAGCCCACCACCACGGCCGCGCCGGTGCGCAGCGCCAGGTCCGCCGCGGCGCGCGGGGTGGCCGCCAGCTCTCCGAAGAAGGGCACGAAGACGGACTGCACCTTGGTGTCCTGGTCGATGAGGATGCCCAGGATTTCGCCGCTGCGGAGCGCGCGGAGCATGGCCCGGGCCGCGCCCTCCTGGCCGCGCCAGATGCTGCGCACCCCGCCCTTCGCCCGGAAGTCCTCCACCAGCGCGGTGAGGCGCGGGTCGCTGGTCTCCTTCGCGATGCTCTGGCTGGGGTAGCCCGCCCTCGCCACGCGCCGGGCCAGCAGCTCCCAGTTGCCCACGTGGCCGGACACGAAGACGACGCCCTTCCCCTTGGCCAGCGCGGCCTCCAGCACCCGGCGGTCCTCGTCCGGCCAGGACACCAGGGACTCCAGCCCGGCCTCCAGCGCACGCGCGGAGGCCACCTCCAGGGCGGCCGCGGCCAGGTGGCGGAAGGCGTCACGGGCGAGTGCGTCACGCTCGGCGTCGGTCCGGTCCGGGAAGGCGCGGGCCAGGGACTTGAGCGCCTTCTTCCGCTCGCCTCCCGCCAGGGCATAGGCCCAGCCGCCCAGCGTCATGCCCAGGGTGCGGGCCGTGGCCAGCGGCAGGAACTGGAGCAGGCGCAACATCCCGGCGATGAGCAGGTAGCGCAGGTAACGCTTGAGGCGCTTTGTTAAAGGGGGACGCTCCACGACGCGTCTCCATATCCCATGCGCGAATACAACTTCGACGGCCTCATTGGTCCGACCCACAATTACGCCGGCCTCTCGCCGGGCAACCTGGCGTCACAGCACCACGGCGGCCAGCCCAGCCACCCCCGGGAGGCGGCGCTCCAGGGGCTGGAGAAGATGCGCTTCGTGTCGGAGCTGGGCGTCGGCCAGGCGGTGCTGCCGCCCCAGCCGCGCCCATCCCTGCGCACGCTGCGGACGCTGGGCTTCACGGGCTCCGACGAGGAGGTCATCACCCGCGCCGCTCGCGACGCGGAGCACCTCTTGCGCCTCACCTCCAGCGCCTCCGCCATGTGGACGGCGAACGCGGCCACGGTGGCGCCGTCGGCGGACACCGCGGACGGCCGGGTGCACCTGACGCCCGCGAACCTCACGCAGATGTTCCACCGCGCCATCGAGGCGGACACCACGCACGCGGTGCTGCGCGCCATCTTCGCGGACCCGAAGCACTTCCAGGTGCACGCGCCGCTGCCGGGCGCCGCCCACTTCGCTGACGAGGGCGCGGCCAACCACACGCGCCTCTTCACGCCGGGGCACAAGGCCGTGCACGTGCTCGCCTGGGGGCGCAGCGCGTGGCAGGACGTGAAGGGGCCGCAGCGCTTCCCCGCGCGCCAGACGCTGGAGTCCAGCCAGGCCCTGGCGCGGCTGCACCAGCTGGCGCCGGAGCAGGTGCTCCTGCCGCAGCAGCACCCGGACGGCATCGACGCGGGCGCGTTCCACACGGACGTGCTCGCGGTGGGCAACGAGCGCTTCCTCATGCTGCACGCGCTGGCGTTCGTGGAGCACCCGAAGCTCCTCCAGACGCTGCGCGAGAAGCTGGGGGACGCCTTCCGCTTCGAGGTCGCCACGGACGCGGAGCTGCCGGTGAAGGACGCGGTGCGCGCGTACCCGTTCAACTCGCAGGTGCTGTCGCTGCCGGACGGCACCATGGCCATCATCGCGCCCATCGAGAGCCGCGAGACGCCCACCGCCCGCGCCTTCCTGGAGCGCGTCGTCGCCGGAGACAACCCGGTGAAGGCGGTGCACTACCTGGACGTTCGACAGTCCATGAACAACGGCGGCGGCCCGGCGTGCCTGCGCCAGCGCATCACGCTCACGGACGCGGAGCGCGCCGCCGTCACCGCGGACGTCTTCTACTCTCCGGCGCTGCATGAGTCGCTCGCGGGCTGGGTGCGCAAGCACTACCGCGACGTGCTCAAGCCGGAGGACGTGAGGGATCCGCAGCTCGCGCGCGAGACGATGACCGCGCTCGACGAGCTGACGCGCCTGCTCAAGCTGGGCAGCGTGTACGACTTCCAGCAGTGACGTGACATGGCCCGCCTGCCTGCCCTCCGGCGCACCGGACGAGGGCAGGCAGTCACGGCCGCCCCGTTCGGGTGGCGAATGGCCGCCCGCGTCGTCCGGACACACCTTGAACGTGAAGGAGGTGATGTCCCCCATGATCCCGAAAGCCATCCAAAGCTACCTGCGGCGCCACCGTGTTCCCTTCGAGCGATACGCCCACGCGCGGGCGGTGAGCGCGATGGAGCTCGCGGACGTCCTCAACGTGCCTGGCTGGCGCGTGGCCAAGTCCGTCATCGTGCTGGCGGACCGGCAGCCCTGGATCGTCGTCGTGCCCGCGATGACGACCGTGGACCTGCGGCAGATCCGCCACACGCTGGGCGTCCGCACCGCGCGGCTCGCCGCCGAGTCCGAGTTCGTCGACCACTTCCCTGACTGCGAGCCGGGCGCCGAGCCTCCCTTCGGCGAGCTGTACGGACTGCCCGTCGCGATGGACGAGTCCCTGAGCGTCAACGAGCGCCTGCTGTTCCGCGCCGGCTCTCATGAGGAGGCCCTGGAGATGCGCTTCCAGGACTTCGCGCGCCTGGAGTGGCCGCTGGTCGCGTCCTTCATCCAGCCGGTCTCGCGAGAGAAGGAAGAGAAGGCGGAGTACGGAAGGCCGATGGAGGACTCCGGCGCGTCGGCCTGAGCCGTCAGGGCGAGGGAGCGTCGCTGACCGCGTCCGGGCCGGACAGGTCCAGCTCCCGCGCCTTCGCGTCCTCCAGCAGCGCCCCCTTGTGTGCGTCCTGGAGCGCACGCTCGCGGGCCTCCAGCCGCGCCGCCCAGGCCTCGCCTTCGGAGCGCCGTGCGTCCTTCAGCGGCATGAGCCGCAAGCCCTCGTGCACCGAGCGCGCCGCCGCGTCGTAGCGCGACAGCAGCTCCTGCAACCGCGCCACCGCGAAGTGGCTCTCCGGGCCGGGCAGTAGCCCCACGACCGAGCGGCGCTGCTCCAGCGCGCGGGCCAGCAGACCTTCCCGTTCAAAGCTGTCCGCCTCCAGCGACAGCAGGCGCGCGCGCTGACGCAGGTCGGTCAGGTACGGCGCCACCGCGGCCAGCGTGTCCCGGGACCTTCGCGTGAGCCCGGCCTCCTGCTGCCGCGTGGACAGCGTGAAGGCCAGCTCCACGTCATGGGGGAAGCGCTTCGCGAGCGCCTCCAGCGACTGGAGTGCCTCCGCGTGCCTGCCCCGCGCACGCCATACATCCGCGCGCAGCAGGTGCGTGGCCAGCGCGTCCGGAGCGCGCCGTTCCACCTCCACGCAGGCCGCCTCCGCCGCGGGAAGGTCCCGCTGTGCCAGCTGCCCGCGCGCTTCCTGCATCCACAGCGCGGTGGCTTCGGGCCGGCCTTCGAAGTGCTCGCGCGCCCAGGCCAGCCACGCGAGTCCCAGCGCGCGACGCGAGGGCTCGGCGACCAAGGCCTCCGCCAGCTCCATCACCTGTCCGGGCGCTTCGGGCGTGAGGGTCTTCAGCTCCTCGACCGTGCGGGCCTGGGGCATGGCCTCGCTGATCAGAACGCGCATGTCCCCGGCCTCGTGCGCGAGCCGATACTCCAGGAAGGCCTGCTCGCGCCGGCCCAGGTGCAGCAGGGCTCGCGCGGCCACGCGGTGCGCGGGCGCATCCAGGGGGCGCAGGTACAGCGTGTGATTGACGAAGGCCAGCGCGTCCTTCGCGCCCGCCGCGCCGTTCGACACGGAGGCCATCGCCATCAGCCGGTACAGCAGGTAGTCCGCCGGGTGCACGTCGATGAGCTGGAGTCCCAGCGCTCGCACCTCCGCGCCCGGCGCCCGGGCCGACACGCGCTCCGCCAGCAGGGCCTCCGCGTCCGCCATCCTCCGGCGCCCCGGCACCAGCGCGACGAGCATCACGACGGTGAGCCCCGCCGCCAGCGCCAGCGCGGGGACGACGGGCAGGGCCCCTGTCCTCGTGCGCCGCATGGCCATGCGCTCCGCCTCGCGGGGCCGGGCCACCGCGCCCAGCACCACCGCGACCGCGACCGCGCACGCGGGCAGCTCCAGGCTGAAGTCGAAGAGGTTGTGCAGCGCCAGCGCCGCCACGCCGGACAGCACCGCCAGCTCCACCGGCCCGTGGTCCTCGCGCCGCACGCGCCGCACGAAGGCCCAGAGGCCCAGTGCCAGCAGCAGCAAGCCGGGCACGCCCCACTCCGCCGCCACCTGCAACACCGCGTTCTCCGGGTGCGTGAAGGTGTTGGGGTTGGGCTCGGTCTGGTAGCGCGGGAAGGCGGCCTCGAACGCGCCGCGCCCCATGCCCAGCACCGGGAAGGCGCGGGCCGCGCGGGCCATCATCGGCCAGGGCTCCAGCTTGCCCCGGCGCAGGGACTCCACGCCGTCCACGGTGCGCGCCTCCGCCCACAGCTGATCCGCCGCCAGGTACGCGCCCACGGACAGCGTGGCCAAGAGCCCCAGCAGCACCGCCGCGCCCCGGCCCCACGCGGGCCTCGCGGGAGTGCGCGCCTCGCGCCGCTGCTTCATCAACCACGCGGCGAGCAGCACCTGCCCGAAGACGAAGAACACGATGCCCGCGCGCGACAGCGACAGCAGCACGCCGGCGCCGGAGACGAGCGCCGCCATCGCGAAGGGCCACGCGCGTGAACGCGGCTGCTTCGACAGCGCGAGCCCCACCGCCACCGTCGCGCACAAACCCAGGAAGCCCGCGAGGTGGTTGGGGTTCCCGAACGGCGTCACCAGCGGCGGCCGCGCATGCACGTACGCGCGCAGCCCGAAGAGCGTGTCCACGCGGAACAGCGCGTGTCCCAGCCCCACCGCCGCCACCGCCGCGCCCGTGAACGCCAGCACCGCGAGCAGCCGCTGCCGTGACGCCCGCGCCCGGCACACCTGCACGGCCGCGACGAACGTGAGCAGGTAGGCCAGGTGCTTCTCCAGCTCACGCCACGTGGCGGAGGGCTCCAGCGACACCGGCCGCCAGCCCGTGAGCCCCAGCGGCACGAGCACGTCCTCGCGCAGCGCCGCGGCCTCCGGGCTCACCCAGGCGAGCAACCCGGGTGGCAGTGGCACGAGCTGCAGCGCGCACAGCACCACGCCGCCCACCAGCGGCGCGGCCAGGAGCGGCACGCGCGGAGTCTCCCCCTGCCGCCTCGCGCCCACGAAGGCCAGCACCGCCGCGGCCCCGGACAGCGCGCCCAGCGGCCACGACACCCAATGCGCCGCGCCGCCGAGCGCCACCGGCCCCAGCACCACCAGCGCCGCGAGGGCCACTTCCGCGAAGACGGTGTACCGGGAGACGCGGTGGGGACCAGGAGCCATGCGAGGCGCGGGAGTATGTCACGCTCCTCGAGGGCCTCCGTGGCCTGTCCCCTCGGGCAGGAGGCGCACCGCCTGGACGCCCCCTCCCCTGACGCGGCGGCCCCGGGCCGTCGAATGAACGGGCCCCCCGGGACACCGCTTGCATCCGGGGACCCATCTGGCATCTTCGCCCGACCCCATGCGTCGCTTCCTGCTCACCGCCGCCGTCCTCTGCGCCTCCCTCTCCGGACTCACCGCGTGCAAGAGCAGTTGCCGCGAGCTGTCCGAGAAGCTCTGCGAGTGCGCCTTGAACTCGGTGGAGAAGCAGGCCTGCCAGCAGCGCGCCGCCGACGAGGAGGGCCGCGTGGAGCCCACCGCCGAGGACGAGGTGGCCTGCGAGGCGAAGCTCGAGGGCTGCGACTGCCGCACCATCGAGACCGAGGAAGGCAAGAAGGCCTGCGGCCTCGCCCGCTGAGCACCGTCCCCTGAAGGGACGGCGCCCGGAGCACCCCGCGAAGCACTACGCGCCCGGCACCACGGGAGCCGGAGCCGGCCGCGCGGGAGCACCATCCACCCACGGCTGGAGCCCGCGCTTCACCCGCGAGCGCCACGGCGTCTCCACCCACCGGTGCACCGCCACCGACGCGGGCACCAGCAACACCAGCAGCACCGCCAGGAAGCGCGTGGGCGACGACAGGTCCACGTGCTTCTCCATCCAGTGCACCAGTTCGCTGACGGGGTACTGGAGCAGGTACAGCGCGTAGCTGGCCCCGCCCAGGTGCACCAGCCACGGCCGCGCCAGCACCTGCCCCAGCGCGCCGCCGCCGCGCGCCAGCCCGTACACCAGCAGCGCTGACGCGGGCGCCAGCAGCGCGTTGTGCATCAGCGGATACGGAATGGACGCGCCCTGCGAGAAGCCCAGCAACAGCAGCGCCGCGCCCGCCAGCGCCATCACCGCGCCGGAGCGCCGGGGCGTCGCCGCCGCCCGCTCCCGCACGAAGACGAGCCCCAGCAGCACGCCCATGAGGAACTCCGGCAGGCGCACCAGCGGGTTGAACTTCACCACCGCCAGCCACATGCCACCGAACGCCGCGTCCAGCGTGCCCGGCCCGTCCGGCCGCAGCACCAGGTAGAGCACCGGCGGCAGGAGCCCCAACATCCACACGCCCGCCAGGGCCGCCGCCATGCGCGCGCCGCGGAAGCGCTCCAGCCGGCCGGCCAGCGCGGGGAACACGGCGTAGAAGAACGCCTCCACCGACACGGACCAGGACGGCGGGTTCCAGTACAGCGCCAGCTTCGGCACCCACGACTGGAGCAACATCAGCGTGGTGAGCCCCGCCGTGCCCAGCTTCGCCGCCGCCACGGGCAGCGAGTTCGCCGCCAGCGAGCCCTGCGCCGTGGACACCGCCGACAGCAGGAACATCAGGAGGAACACCGGGTACACGCGCGCCACGCGCGCGCTCCAGAACGCCCGGGGCGGGGTCTGCATCCCGCCGGCCGTGTCCACGTAGTTGTACGCGAGCACGAAGCCGGACAGGAGGAAGAAGACCCCCACGGACGCATAGCCGGAGGCCACCACCTGCACCATCCACTCCGGCGCCACACCCTTGAGGCACGGGGTGCCGAAGTGGAACAACACGACGTGCAGGGCCGCCAGGAAGCGCAGCCCCGTCAGTGCATCCAGCGAACCTCCGGACTGCTGCTTCATTACTTGCGGCCGATGCCGAAGTAGGTGAAGCCCTGCTCACGCATGCGCGCGGGCTGGAAGATGTTGCGGCCGTCGAAGACGACCGGCGTCTTCATCAGCTTCTTCATGCGGTCGAAGTCCGGGTGGCGGAACTCGTTCCACTCCGTCACCACGAACAGGCCGTCCACGCCCTCCAGCGCGTCGTACGGCACCTCCGCGTAGCGGATGCGGTCCCCGAAGACGCGCCTGGCCGCGTGCGAGGACACCGGGTCGTGCGCAATCACCGTCGCGCCCTTGCCGATGAGGCCCTCGATGACCTCGATGGACGGCGCCTCGCGCATGTCGTCCGTCTTCGGCTTGAACGCCAGGCCCCAGACGCCGAACTTCTTGCCCTCCAGCGACCCGTAGTGCTTCACGGCCTTGTTCACGAGCAGCTTCTTCTGCCGCTCGTTGGTGCGCTCCACCGCGCGCAGCAGGTCCAGCTCCAGGCCGTACTCGCGCGCCGTCGTGACGAGCGCCTTCACGTCCTTGGGGAAGCAGGAGCCGCCGTAGCCCACGCCGGGGAAGAGGAACGGGTAGCCGATGCGCTTGTCCGCGCCCAGGCCCTTGCGCACGAAGTCCACGTCCGCGCCCACCTTCTCGCAGAGCGCGGAGATGTCGTTCATGAACGAGATGCGCGTCGCGAGCATCGCGTTGGCCGCGTACTTCGTCAGCTCCGCGGAGCGCGTGTCCATGAACAGGATGGGGTTCTCCGTGCGCACGAACGGCGCGTAGAGCTCCCCCATGATGGTCCGCGCGCGCTCCGTGTCCGCGCCAATGACGACGCGGTCCGGCTTGAAGAAGTCGTCCAGCGCGGCGCCTTCCTTCAGGAACTCCGGGTTGGAGACGACGTCGAACTCCACGTCCGTCACCTTCGCGATGGCCTCGCGGACCTTGTCCGCGGTGCCCACCGGCACGGTGCTCTTGTCCACCACCACCGTGTACTGCTTCATCGCGCGGCCCACCGCCTGCGCCGCCGCGAGCACGTACTGGAGGTCGGCCTCGCCACTCTCCCCTTCAGGGGTGCCTACGGCAATGAACACGGCCTGGGCGTTCGCCACGCCCTCCGCCAGGTTCGTCGTGAACGTGAGGCGCTTCTCCTTCACGTTCTTGCGGATGAGCTCCTCCAGGCCCGGCTCGTAGATGGGGACCTGTCCATCCTGGAGCATGCGGATCTTCCGCTCGTCGATGTCCACGCACGCGACGTCGTTGCCCGAGTCCGCGAAGCAGGTGCCCGCGACGAGTCCGACGTAGCCCGATCCGATAATGGCAATGCGCATTCTTTAAGTGTCCTGGTTTCGACAGGTGGCGTCATGAACTCATACGCCGACCCGCGCACCGAAAGGAAGCCCGGGCACGCAGGACGCAGAGCAACCAGACAGGCTTATCGCCCTGTGAGGAGGCGCCGCAGTCTGTCCACGCCCCGCAGGGCGGACGAACGTCCGGGGGTGCTCACCGGACCCACCACCCCCCTGTCCAGCAGCTCACGCGTCGCGCGGCGCAGCGGCGGGAAGGCGGCGGTGGCCTGCGCCTCCGCCTCCGGGAACAGCCGCGCCACGATGGCCAGCGACGTGTAGAGGGCGCGCTCCAGGCCGAACGCCTCCGCGCGCGACAGCAGCGCCGGCACGTCCAGCGGGCGCGAGTACACGCCGCCCATCCAGGTGGCGCCGGTGATGAGCTCGCGCAGGTCCACGAACGACAGCCACGGCACGTCATACCCGTGGTGGGCCTGGTCCAGCGCGGTGAGCAGCAGCACGTCCTCCAGCTCCGGGCGGAAGACGGACTGCCCGTAGACCTTCATGGGTCGGGCGCGCTCGAAGATGCCGGCCAACTGCTCACGTCGGTTCGCGCCCAGCACGTCCGCGTAGAGGTGGATGGGCGTGCGGCCGTCGGACACGATGCGCGCCGCGCCGGTGTTCCCCGTGTCCGGCTCCGGGACGAACTCGTGGTTGGACAGGTAGCCGGCGAAGCCGTCCACGTCCATGCGGCGCACCAGCACCTGGATGTCCAGCACGGGCCGGAAGCCCACGTGCGGATAGAGCGCCTCCGCGAACGCCGCGCCGCCCAGGAGGAGCAGCTTGCGGCCCTCCAGCTGATCCACGATGCGCTTGAAGTGGACCAGCTTCATGACGTTGTCGTTCACGGAGCCGGTGTAGATGGCCATCAGCCGGTCGCGGGCCCACTCCGGCGCCTCGCCCCCGCCCATCCGGTACTCCAGGTTGTACGCCGCCAGCGGCGCCAGCCCCTGCGAGATGGCCCAGTCGACGTAGGCCTCCCAGGGCGCGCCCCGGAGCTTTCCGCGCGGGGGCTCGAAGGAGGACAGGACCCGGAAGGTGTCGAGGAGGCTGGGCGCCATGGTGCGGCACCTTTAATGGGCCGGGCCCGCCCGCCGCAATCACCGTCTTCCGGCAGGCGAGCGGACGGGCCTTGGCGCCCCTGATTCCGTTCCCGCGGCGACAGGCGGCCGGAGCCCCCGCAGCCGCCGCAGCGCATACCGCACCATGGGCCGGGCCCGGGGGGCCAGGGCCAGCTTCGCGGCAACCCATGCCGGCTTGCTGCGCGCCAGCTCCGCCCCCACCAGCCGGGGCCCGGAGAACAGCCGCGTCGCCAGCGCGCGCTGCCACCGGGGCGGCGCCAGCGCCTTGAGCACCCACGGCGGCACCGGCGCGTCCAGGAGCCGGTGCGCGGCGTCCCACGCGTACCACGCCAGGTGGGGCAGCCCCGTGCGTTGCGCGCGCGTCACCACCCGGTCCCAGTCGAGCTTCGGGTGCGCCCGCGCCAGCAGCTTCAAGTCCAGCAGCCACGCCAGCCGCTGCAGCAGGTGGTTGCTCGCGTGCAGGGACAGGTACACGGCCTCGTCCTCCGCGCCCAGGTAGCGCACGGGGTGGCCGTCCAGCGTCGCGTCCTCGGCCCGCGCCACCAGCGCGTCGCCCTCCAGCGCCTGGCCGTAGCCCGCGAGCGCGCGGTAGTGCAGCTCCACCATGCCGCCGGGCCCGGTGAGCTCCACGTGGTGCGCGTCGTCCTGGTCCACGTCGCCGGCCTGGGTGGTGAGCCCCATCCCCTCCAGCGCGTGCACGGCGCACAGCACCCGGGCGCGCGGCACCAGCAGGTCCACGTCGTTCGTCGCGCGCTGCAACGGCTCCGGGTAGAGCCTGCGCGCCAGCCCATAGCCCTTGAGCAGCACCGGCGTCACGCCCACCGCCGCCAGCGCCGTCAGGCTCCGCGACAGCAGCGAGCGCACGCGCATGCCCCGCGCCGCGCTCATACGGGCCTCGCGGGAGAGCAGCACCCCGGCGTCCGGCGTCAGCGTCCAGCCCGCCTTCGCGAGCGCGTGTTCGACGAAGCCCGCGAGCCCGTGGCGCACGGCGGCCTTCACCAGCGCGTCGCAGGCGCCCGCGTCCAGGGGGCCAGCGAGGGACGGCGCTTCCGGCCAGGCCTGGAGCAGCGTCAGCAGGGCCGCAGCGGAGGTCATGGGCTCACCGCCGCAGCGCGATGATGCGCTCGGGCGCCGCGGCCTCCAGCGCCACCAGCTGCGCCACCCGCTCCGCCACCGCGTCCGCGACGACCTCCAGCGCCAGCTCCTCGTCGCGGTCGATGGCGGACCGGCCGTCGCGCCACACCAGGCGCAGGGCGCCGAACAGGGCTTCCGCCTCCTTCACGTCCAGGCGCACCTCCAGCGCGGTCGCGGCGCCGGCGTCCGGCTGCTGGGACTCGAAGACGACGCCTCCGCCCACGTCGTCATGCGGGCGGCGCAGGCGCAGCTCCAGCATGGACAGGCCCAGGCCCTGGGACAGCGGTCGGACGGCGCCCCACACCTCCTGGAACGAACCGGCCGCGCGCACCGCGGCGGTGACGGAGCGCACCAGCGAGCGCAGCTCCTGGTTGCGCTGGCGCGTCTGCTGGACTGCGTTCATGTGGCGCATGTCCAGGTAGCCCAGCTTGCGCATCAGCACCATGATGACCACGCCGATGCCGCTGAGCAGCAGCGCGCTCTGCATGCTGTTGGCGAAGTGCAGCCCCAGCGCGGTGAGCATGAACAGCGTGCACAGCGCGTAGAGCACCAGCACGGTGGTGCGGTGGGACAGGAGCAGGCGGCTCATCAGCCGGTGGTGGATGTGCTCCTTGTCCGCGCTGAACAGGGGTCTGCCCAGGAGCGAGCGGCGCACCATGGCCAGCAGCGTGTCCATGATGGGCAGCCCCAGCGCCATCACCGGCACGAGCAGCGCCACCGCGGTGCCGCTCTTCGACGACGTCTTGATGGACACCGCCGCGAGCACGAAGCCCAGGAACATGCTGCCCGTGTCCCCCATGAAGATGGAGGCCGGGTTGAAGTTGAAGACGAGGAACCCGAGGATGGCGCCCGCGAGCGCCACCATCAGCAGGCACAGCAGCACGTCCCCGCGCATCAGCGCGAGCAGGAAGTGGGTGCCCACGCCGAAGAACGCGACGCCGCCCGCCAGCCCGTCCAACCCGTCGATGAGGTTGAGCGCGTTGATGACGCCCACCACCCACAGCACCGTCAACGGCAGGCTGAGCAGCCCCAGCGTCAGCTCCGCGCCGAAGGGGTTGGCCAGCACCTCGATGCGGAAGCCCAGCGCGTACAGGCCCAGCGCCACCGCGAACTGCACGGAGAACTTCAGCTTCGCGCCCGCGCCCTTGAGGTCGTCATAGAAGCCCAGCCCCGCGATGATGGCGCCGCCCACGAAGAGGCCGACGATGAGTTCCGTCTGCGCGAGGAACTGATCCCCCACGCCCGAGTCCACGATGAACAGGGCGCACAGCGGCGCGAAGAAGCCCCCCACGATGCCGATGCCGCCCAGCCGCGGAATGGGCCGCACGTGCACCTTGCGGCTGGAGTTCGCCTGGTCCAACCAGCCCCACGCCAGCGCGCGCTCGCGCACGCGCCACGTGAGCACCAGGGCCACGAGGAGCGACACGAGGAAGGCGACGAAGAGGGTGATCATGCGAGAGGAACGTCCACCGTGCATCGTGACGGCCACCGGAGCAGCGCGTCAATGTCCCGGCGTCGCAAGTTCGAAACGACGCGCCTGCCTACCTGCTGTCTGCCCTGACACGCAGGACTTCTTCGTAAAGCGCAAGGGTGCGGGCGGCGATGTCGGGCCAGGTGAGTCCCTGGACCTCCGCCTGGGCCGCGCGGCGCAGCGCGTACCGCCGGGCCGGCTCCGCCGCCAGCTCGCGCACCGCGGCCACCAGCGCGTCCACGTCGCCGATGGGGACGAGGAAACCCGTGCGGCCGGGGTGCACGACGGAGGGCGCCGCGCCCACCGGGGTGGAGACGGGCACGAGCCCGGAGGCCATGGCCTCCACCAGCGCCATGCCGTAGCCCTCCGTGCGGCTGGCGAAGAGGAGCACCTCCTCGCGCGCGAGCAGGCCGGGCAGCGTCGCGTTCGCGTAGCGCGGGACCACGTGGAGCAGGGGCTGCAGGGACGCGGGGAAGGCGGCGCGGACCTCGGGCTCGGGGGTGCCGGTGCCGTAGAGGCTCAGGGTGAAGGAGAGCCCCTGGGCGTGCAGCCGGGTCACCGCGGCGATGACTTCATCGACGCCCTTGGCCTTGAGGAAGGAGCCCACCATCGCGAGGCGCAGCGGGCCCTCCTCGCGCGGCGCCGGGAGGGCCAGCCCGTGGAAGGCGGTGTCGAGTCCGTGGCCGATGACGCTCAGCTTGCCCGCGGGGATGCGCAGCTGTTCGCGCGCGAAGGCAGCGTCGCCTTCGTTGAGGAGCACGGTGTGGTCCGCCAGGCGCAGCGTCTGCTCCACCTCCCAGAGGCGGAAGCCGCCGTTGTAGAGCGGGTATCTCCAGCTCAGGCGCATCCGGCCCGCGCGCGCGTCGGCGCGGATCCGCCGTGAGAAGGAGTGCTCCAGGCCGTGGCTGCGCGTCACCAGCGCGTGCCGGCGGAGGGCACCGGGGCGGCCCAGGCGCGCCCAGGGCCACGCGTCTCCGGTGGTGACGTCCAGCACGTCATGTCGGCGCGCGGCGCGGGCGAGGTGCGCGGAGAGGATCCACGGGAAGCGCAGGTTGTGGAGCGCGGTGAAGTGCTCCACGCCGGGGAACGCGTCGCCGTAGCTGTAGAAGTCCACGGTGCAGCCCCGGGCCTGGAGCGCGCGGCCCAGCGCGAGCGTCACGCCGGGCGCGCCCTGGTCCTGTGACAGCGGGTGATGGATGGCGAGGAGCACGCGCATGCGCGAGCTTCATAGCAGACCGCTGACGACGGGCAGGGGTGCCGGGCGGGGTCGCGTCCAGCGGTTGCGGAGCCAGCGCCGCGCGGGTTCCTCCAGCCAGGCATGGACCGCCAACGCCACCAGCACGAACGACGTGATGGCCAGCGCGCTGTAGCCCCACGGCGCGCGTTGCTCCAGGGCCGCCCCGGACCACCGCTCCGCGCTCCGCGCATGGAACGCCAGGGGGACGTGGAGGATGTAGAGCGCGTAGCTGGCTTCGCCCAGGCGGACCACCGGAGCCCGCGCCAGGAAGGTCGCGAGCCGCCCGTGCCCACACGCGAGCGTCCAGATGAGCCATGCGAACACCGCCGTCAGCACCACGTCCCGGAAGGCCCAGGTCTGGCCCGGCCAGGACACCCACAGCAGTCCCAGCGCGGTCCCCGCCGCGACAAGGCCGCGCCCGGAAGTGCCGGGCGTGGGCTTCGGACGGCGCAGCACGAAGGCGCGTCCCAGCACCACGCCCAGCAGGAACTGCGGCAGCTTGAGCAGCGGCGAGTACTCGCCCACCCGCAGCCAGGTCTCCTGGAGCGCGGCCTCGCCCGCCCACCCGCCGGCCCCCGCGAACCACAGCCCGTACAGCAGCGCGGAGCTCGCGATCAGGCACACGGCGGCCCACCCCAGCCCCTTCGCGCCGAGCCGGACCAGGGGCCCGGCCAGCACGGGGAAGAGCAGGTAGAAGAAGGCCTCCGCGGACAACGACCAGCCCGGGCAGTTCCACGCGCAGGCCGCGGGAGGAATCCACGCCTGGGTCAGGCTCGTGACGGCGGCGCCCACGCCCAGAAGCCGCTGGAGCGCCGGGAGCGTCCACCCGCCCTCCTGCCGCAGGATGGCCAGGAAGAACGGCGGCGCCTCCAACACCAGGCCCAGCAGGTACACGGGGTAGATGCGAGCCAGACGCGCCACCCAGAACGCACGCCGCGACACCGGGCCGGGCGATGCGCTCCCCAGGTACGCCTGGGCCAGCACGAAGCCGGAGAGGACGAAGAACAGGGTGACGCTCGCGGGGCCGTTGTCGAGGAAGGCCCCGAGCCACCCGGGCCGACCCTCTCGCGGCGTCACGTGGAAGGCCACCACGTGGAGCGCGGCGAAGAAGCGAAGACCGGTCAGCGCCGGGAGCGAGGGACGCGGCGCGGAGGCCATGAAGGAAGCCTCGAGTATGCGCCCCCGCGAGCCCGCCCGACAACCGCTTCGGGTTCACGTCGGGTCGCCTCGCGGGCGGACGGGCAGCCTCGCGGTCATTGCCGCGCTGGAGCGCGTATGGGACACAATGCGCCAGCCTCCCATGGCGCCCTCCTCCTCCCTCCCAGCATCCGCGTCGGCGGATCCACCGCGAGCGCCCGCGCGGCCCTCGCGCCGGGATGGGTTGGACGTGCTGCGGGCCGTCGCCATCCTCGCGGTGCTCGCGTTCCATGCGCCTTCGCACGCGCGGGACGCGCTGCCCGGATGGGTGCGGTCCGGCTTCGCTCACGGTTGGGTGGGCGTGGATCTGTTCTTCGTCTTGTCGGGCTACCTCATCGGCCGGCAGGTCTTCGGCCCCGAGGCGCCCGGCGGAGTGGGCGCGAACCTGCGCGTCTTCTGGACGAAGCGGTGGATGCGCACGCTGCCGCTCTACTTCCTCGTGCTGGCCGCGTACGCGCTGAAGCCCTGGACGTTCGGCACGCCGTTCGTCGGGGGCGGCTGGCACTACGCGCTCTTCCTCCAGAACTTCACCGTGCCGCGCGACTTCGAGCAGAGCTGGTCGCTGTGCGTGGAGGAGCACTTCTACCTGCTGCTGCCGCTCGCCGCGTTCGGCCTGGGCGGGCGCCGGTGGCCCGCCTTCGCGTGGCTGCTGCCCGCGGGCCTCAGCCTGCTGCTGCGGTTCGTCGTGCGCGCCACGCTGCCCGAAGGCCTGGAGCCGTCGGAGGCCTGGGTGCGGTTGCAATGGCCCACCTTCCAGCACCTGGACGGGCTGTGCGCGGGCGTCTTCCTGGCGAAGACGGCGGACACCTGGCGCCGGTGGCCCACACGCCCGCGCGCCCTGTGCGGAGCGCTGGGCCTGGCCGTCGTGGGCGCGATGCTGGGCGCCTTCGGCTCCCGGCTGGATGGACCGGGCGGCGTGTGGATCATCACCGGGCTGACGGTGGGGTTCAGCGGGCTGCTGGTCGCCATGGAGTCCGTCCAGCTGCCGCCGTTGGCGCGCGGGCCCGTGTACCAGGTGTCGGCGCTCTCCTACGGGGCCTACCTGTGGTTCGGCCCCGTGGTGCGCGTCTTCGAGCGGCGGCTCCTCGCGGCCCCTCCGGTGCTGGTGCTGGGGGCCTTCCTGGCCGTGACGCTGGCGCTGTCCTGGGTGACGTACCGCGCGGTGGAGCAGCCGTGCCTGCGGCTGCGGGACCGGCTGCTGGCACGGTTCACGCGAGCGAGCCAAAGCGTCGCGCCCACCCCCGGCGGCTGAGGCACGTCACATCCGCGGGCCCGCGAGCAGCGCCGCCCCGATGGCGCCGGACAGGTCGCCCAGCTCCGCGACGTGCATCGCGGGCTTGCGCTCCGTCATGAACAGGTGCGGGTGCATGGCGTCCTCGATGGCCCCCAGGTACGTGGGCGCCAGCCGCGCCCCCAGCCCGCCCCCGATGACGACGGCCTCCACGTCCAGCAGGTTGATGACGGAGGCGATGGCCACGCCCATCATCCGGATGGCCCGTTCGATGAGCCACGTGGCCAACGGATCCTTTTCCTTCAACGCCTTCGCCCAGACGCTGCTGGACAGGCGCGTGCGCTTCTTGTCGCGCATGATGTCGAAGAGGAGGGTCTTCTCGCCCTTCTTCGCCGCCGAGCGCGCCTTGCGCTCCATGCACGCGCGCCCCGCGTAGGCCTCCAGGCAGCCGCGCCGGCCGCAGCCACAGCGCGCGCCATCAGGCTTCACCACCATGTGGCCAATCTCACCGGCGGAGCCCTGCCCGCGCCACGGCACGCCGTTGAGCACCAGGCCTCCGCCCACGCCCGTGCCCCACCACACGCCCAGCACGGAGCGGTAGTTGCGTCCCGCGCCCAGCTTGTACTCGGCCGTGACCGCCACCTGGACGTCATTGCCCAGCACCACCTTGCTGCCGCCCACGAGGTCGCCCAGGTCCGACGCCAGGGGATACGGCGCGTCCCAGCCGCCCGCCACGTTGCTCGTGTGCGCGAGCGTTCCGCTGTTCGCGTCCACCGCCCCCGCCGCGCCCACGCCCACGCCCGCGAGCTTCGCGGGCTCGACGCCCGCGACCTGCGCCGCCTCGCCCAGCGCGCCGTAGAGCTCCTTCACCACCTCGCCCGGACCGCCCTTCGCGGGCGTCGGATGGCGGGCCCGGCCCAGCACCGCACCGCGCGCGTCCACGACGACGGCTTCAATCTTGGTGCCCCCCAGGTCGATGCCTCCCCAGATGCGGGCCTTGTCGGCCGGCGTCCCGTTCCGCCTGCCGTGCCCGTTCTTCGCAGAAGCCTCGGCCATGTCTCACCCTCGTGGTTCGCGGCATCCCGCGGCCGCACGCGGCACAATCTGCGCAGCACCTTCGCGTCCGGAGCCGCCACGCGGAGCACCCCCGCGGCCGCCCGCCCGCTCCACGGGGTCTCATGCGAGCCCTCCTTCCACGAGGAGGAACGCGCCCTCCGCCCGCGCCCCCTGTTCGCCGCGAGCAGGCGCGCATATAGGCTCCACCGGAGTTCCTCTCGTGGAGCCCCCCGTTTCCCACATGAGCAGCCGTTCCTCTTCCGCGCCGGACGTCACCGACGGCGCCCAACCCGTGGGCACCTCGGACGTGAAGGTCCGCGCTCAGCGCTCCATCGTGGCCCTGGGCCTGCGGACGCTCGGCTCCCTGGGGCTGCGCATGGTGAGTTCGCTCGCCCTGTCGCACCTGCTCTTCCCCTCGGACTATGGCGCCTTCGCCATCGTGGCCTTCACCGCGGCCATGGGCGCGTACCTGGGTGACCTGGGGCTCAGCGCGTCCCTGGTGCGCCAGGAGCACGAGCCCACCGAGGACGAGATCAGCACCGCGTTCTGGAGCCACCAGGCCTTCACCGTCGCCATCGTGGCGGCGCTGCTGGGGCTGGCGCCGCTGCTGGCGCGCTCCTATGAGCTGGGGCCGTCCGGCGCCGCCATGGTGGGCGCGGTGGCGCTGGGGCTGTTCTTCCACTCGCTGCGCGTCATCCCCATCATGATGCTGGAGCGCCACCTGCACTTCCCCGCCATCGCGCGCGTGGAGCTGGTGGAGAACGTCGCGCAGACGGCCTCCACCATCGCCCTGGCCGCGATGGGGGTTGGCGCCTGGGCGCTCATCGGCGGCGGCCTGGTGCGCGGCGCGGTGGGGCTGGTGATGCTGTGGCGGGCGGCGGCGTGGCGTCCGCGCGGGCGGGTGCGGTGGGCCATCGTCCAGCGGCTGCTCGGCTTCGGCATCTGGTACCAGCTCACCGGCATCGTGCCCGCCATCCTCAACGGCTGGGTGCCGCTGGTGGTGGGGCGCATGGAGGGCAAGGACGCGGTGGGCCTGGTGAACTGGGCCTTCGCGCTGGCCTCCGTGCCGCTGGCGATGAGCAGCGTGCTCAACCGCGTGGCCTATCCCGCCTACAGCCGCATGCAGCAGGACGCGGAGGCGCTGGCGGAGTACCTGCGCACGTCCATCCGCCGCATCAGCGCGGTGCTCCTCGTCGTCGTCCCCTTCGGCGTCATCGCGCTGCCGTTCCTCATCCCCGTCCTCTTCGGTGCGCGCTGGACGCCCGCCATCCCGCTGGTGCAGTGGTTCATGCTGGAGGGCGCGATGCAGGCGGTGCACGGCCTGCTGAACTCGCAGCAGTACGCCAGCGGCCACGCGCGTGAGCGGGTGTACGTGCTCATCGGGTCCAGCTCGCTGCGCTTCGGCCTGGGCGCGCTCGCGGTGATGCACTGGGGCATCGTGGGCATTGGGGTCACCGCCACGGCCATCACGCTCACGGAGCTGTACCTGAGCGCGTGGCTGGTGGCCCGGCGCAGCCCGCATCTGGCCGGCCTGGAGTTCCAGGTGCTGGAGCCCTTCCTCACGGTGGGCGCGCTGCTGGCGCTCGCGGTGGGGCTGTCGCGGCTCGCCACGGGGCAGCACGGGGTGCTGGTGCAGGCGCTGGTGGGGGCCGGGGCGTTGGCGGTGCTGGTGCTCGTCCGCGAGCGTTCGCGGCACGGCCTGTCGCTGGTGGGGGAGTTGCGCGCCGTCGTGGCGCACGTGCGCGGACGGCGGGCCTCGTCGTGAGCACGCGCGTGGCACGTCCCGCGCTGCCCGCGCTCACCGGATTGCGCTTCCTCGCGGCGCTGGGCGTGATGGGCTACCACGGCTACTGCGCGCCCTGCGCTCCGGCGCTGCCCACGGGGCCAGGCCGGCTGGTCGGCGCGGGCTTCTCCACCGTCAGCCTGTTCTTCATCCTGTCCGGCTTCATCCTCGCGTACACGTACCTGGACGAAGGGGGCATGCGGGGCACGCGGACGGAGTTCTTCCGCGCGAGGTTCGCGAGGCTGTACCCGGTGTACCTCGTGTCCCTGCTCGTGGACCTGCCCCTGTTCGTGCGCGCCATCCTCCAGGCGGAGCCCGCCGCGAGCGTGGGCGAGGTGCTGCGCATCAGCGGCGCGACGCTCACGCTCACGCAGGGCTGGCTGACGCTGCACCGGCCCACGTGGAACATCGTGGCGTGGACGCTGTCGGTGGAGGCGTTCTTCTACCTGCTGTTCCCGTTCGTGGGCCCGTGGCTGGCGCGACAGCGCTCCCGGTGGCTCTGCGTCATCGCCCTGGGGGCGTGGGCCCTGGGCACCACGCCCATGCTCGCGGCGGAGGCCGCTGCCCGGCTGCCGGACGGACCGCTGGCGGCCCTGCTCCGGGCCTGGGGGCTGATCTCCACGGACGCCATTCCGCTCGCGCGGCTGCCGGAGTTCCTCATCGGCCTGTGCGTGGGGCGGGTGTTCTGCAGGCGCGAACATCCGGCGGCGCACGCGTGGGCGCGGACCGGGGGCTTCGTGCTCGTGGCGGGTGCGCTGGCGGTGGGCCTGATGGTGTTGCCAGGGCCGCCGTCACCGCTGGTGCAGGCCGCCGTGCTGGTGCCGCTGTTCACCGCGAGCATCCTCCTGCTCGCGGGCGGACTCGTCGGTCGAGGCCTGGGGCTGGAGACGCGCGGGCTGGTGCTGCTGGGCGGCGCCAGCTACGCGCTCTACATGACCCACGGCTCGCTGCTGAACTACGCGCTGGCGGTGAACACGCGCACGTTCATGCTGCCCCACAACGTGCTCACGCTGCTCATGGTCCCCGTGGTCGTGGGCGTGTCCGTGCTGCTCTTCCGGTGGGTCGAGGAGCCCATGCGCCACCGGCTCCGGAGCCCTGTTCAGCGGCGCGACCGCAGCGACACCGCGAGCACCCAGGGCGGGAACCCCAGCAGGTAGCGCCACCGGGGCAGCACGCGGTGGAAGCGCAGGCCGCGCGCGTAGAGGGCCAGGGCCTGACGGCGATGGCCGTGCTCCAGCAGCCAGTGCGTCACGTGGCGCAGTCCGAAGAGCAGCATGGCCAGGCGTTCGCGACGGCGCGCGGCGCCTCCCGGGTAGTGCCCGCGACGCTCCTGCTCCAGCAGGAACAGCGTGCCTTCGTAGCCCCGGTCCAGGTCGCGCGAGGACGACGTCGCGTGCTGGCGATAGCCCAGCGTCACCGGGGACTCCACGTAGGCGAAGCCCGGCTCGACGCCCAGGCGGTACAGCAGGTCGTAGTCCTCGGCGCTGATGCGCCGGTCGCTGAAGCCCCCCACGCGGCGCAGGGCCTCCGTGCGCACGGCCACCGCGCACGCCGTGCGGATGAAGGTCGCATCCGCGCTGGCCAGGTAGTCGTCGAAGCGCCGCGCGGTGACGGGCCCGTCCTCCAGGGCGGACATCTCCCGGGCGTCCTGGAAGGCGTGGGCCCGCCCCATCACCAGCGTGAGCGGGCCTTGGGACTGGAGGACCTGCTGGAACGTCGCCAGCGTCCACGGAGGCCACAGGTCATCGCTGTCCAGGAAGGCAACGTAGTCCCCCCGGGCCTCGCGGATGCCCAGGTTTCGGGCGACGCCCTGCCCCGCGTTCCGCTGGTGGAACACGCGCACCCGCGTCCCGTACCGCGCGAGCAGCTCGCCGGTGCCATCCGTGGAGCCGTCGTCCACGACGATGACCTCGAAGTCCGTCAGCGTCTGGGCGAAGACGGACGCCAGCGTCTCCTCCAGGAGCGCGGCGCGGTTGAAGGTCGGGATGACGACGGAGAAGAGGGGCATGCCGTGAGGGAGCAGGAGGGCCGGAGGATACTCCGGGCACCGGACGGCGACATGGCTTCCCGCCCGAGGCGCGAAGCGGTTAAGAGTCGCGCTGCCCCCGCTGTCCCTGGATGAAGCCCCGCGTGTCTGCTCCCCTGCCCTCCTGGCATCTGCTGTCGGGCGAATACCCGCCCATGGCCGGTGGCGTCGCGGACCACTCGCGGCTGCTCGCGGACGCGCTGGCGGACGCGGGAGAGCAGGTCCACGTCTGGGCCCCGGGGCCTCACGGCGTCGTGAAGGAAGGTGGGGTGACGGTGCACCGCGCGCCCGGGCGGTTCGCGCCAGGGGACCTGCGCGCGCTGTCACGCGAACTGGATGCCTGTCCGGGACCGCGCCGGCTGCTGCTCCAGTACGTGCCCCACGCGCTGGGCCTGAAGGCGATGAACGTCCCCTTCTGCGCGTGGTTCGCGGCGCGCCCTCAGGATGAACGACAGGTGTTCCTGCACGAAGCCGTCTACCCGTGGAGCCGTCGCGCGCCCTGGCGCCACCAGCTGCTGGCGGCCACGACCCGGCTCATGCTGCGGCTGGTGACCGAGGCCGCGGACCGCGTCTTCGTCTCCATCCCCGCCTGGACGGATCATCTGTCCGCGAGGGTGAAGCGGCGCACGGAGTGGCGGCCCGTGCCCAGCAACCTGCCCGCGGAGGTGTCCCCGGAGGAGTGCGCCCGCGCACGGGCCTCGCTGCCGGAAGGCATCTGGGTGGGTCACTTCGGGACCTACGGACAGGCCATCGCGGATCCCCTGGAGGCGGTGCTCGTCCCGGTGTTGGAGGCGGATGCCCGCAGGCAGGGGCTGTTGCTCGGAAGGGGCAGCGACGGGTTCCGGCAACGGCTGTGCACCAGACACCCGTCCCTCGCGAACCGGCTGCAGGCCCGGGATGCGCTGGCTCCGGGTGAAGCCGCGGCCTTCCTGCGGGCCAGTGATGTGCTGATACAGCCGTATCCGGATGGCATCAGCACCCGGAGGGGCAGCGCCATGGCCGGGCTGGCGCTGGGCGTCCCCATGGTCACGAACACGGGGCACCTCACGGAGCCCCTGTGGCGCGACGCGCTTCCGGTGGCGCTGGTGGAGGGCGTGTCGCCACCGGCCCTGGCCGAAGCCACCGAGGACCTGCTCGCCCGGGACGACGCCCGCCGCGCGCTGGGAGCCCACGCCGCGCGCCTCTACCGCGAGCGCTTCTCCCTGGAGTGCACGGTGGAGGCCCTGCTGCGGCGAAGGACGGAGGACACGCCATGAGCGCCCATGCCGTCCCACCGCGATTGGCGCTGCTGATGGATCCGCGCGAGGAGGGCTGGCCCAGCATGGACCTGGTGGGCGAAGCACTCGTGGAGGGGCTGGCGGCGTTTCCCACCGAGGTCGCCGTCACCCGCGTGCGGCCGTCGATTCCCCACGCCGTGCGTGCCCTGCCCCGCGTGGGCAACCGCAAGGCCGCCTTCAACGCGGACCGGCTGCTCACCCGCTTCGGACTCTACCCCGCGCGACTGCTGCGGGAACGCGTGGGGCACGACGCGTTCCACGTCGTGGACCACACCTACGCGCAGCTCGTCCACGCGCTGCCCGCGGAGCGCACCGGCGTCTTCTGCCATGACCTGGATGCCTTCCGCTCCGTCCTGGAGCCGCACCGCGAACCGCGTCCCAGGTGGTTCCGCCTGATGGCACGCGCCACGCTCAAGGGACTGGAGCGCGCGGCCCTCGTCTTCCACAGCACGCAGCAGGTGCGCGACGAACTGCTCGCGCACTGCGTGGTGCCTCCCGAGCGATTGGTGTGGGCGCCCTACGGGGTGTCGCCGGAGTACCGGCTCGAAGCCGTTCCCGGAGACGCCAGCGATACGGTGCTCGCACCGCTGAAGGGCCGGCCGTACCTGCTGCACGTGGGCAGCGCCATCCGCCGCAAGCGCCTGGACGTGCTCTTCGACGTCTTCGCGGCGCTGCGAGCCCGGCATCCGGACCTCATGCTGGTGCAGCAGGGAGGCGAACTGGACGCGGCCCAACAGGCACAGGTTGCGCGGCTCGGCTTGAAGGACGCGCTGCTGCAACCGCCCCGGCAGGAGCGGGCCACGCTCGCGGGCCTGTACCGGCGCGCTTGTGCGGTGCTGGTGCCCAGTGAGGCGGAAGGCTTCGGCCTGCCCGTCATCGAAGCGCTGGCGTGTGGCGTTCCCGTGGTGGCCAGCGACCTTCCGGTGCTGCGCGAAGTGGGCGCGGACGCCTGCACGTACTGCCCGGTGGGGGACGTGGCCGCGTGGGCGGAAGCCGTGGATGCGCTGCTCACCGGCCGCGTGCCCGTGCCATCACCGGAGACGCGGCGTGCTCGGGCCGCGCGCTTCACCTGGAGCGCCCACGCGCGCACGGTGCTGGACGCGTACCTGCATCGTCTTGACCGCCCCGGGCGGGTCTGATTCGGTCGCTCCCGCGTGCGCATCCTGTTCCTCAACCCCGTGGGAATCCTGGGCGGTGCCGAGCGCGCACTCGTGGATCTGCTCGCGTGCCTGCGCACGCTGGAGCCTGACCTGTCGCTGCACCTCATCGCGGGCACGGATGGGCCACTCGTGGAGACGGCGCGGGGCCTCGGCGTGGAGGCCCGCGTGCTCGCCCTGCCGGATCGCCTCTCCGCGCTCGGAGACAGCGGACTGCGGGAACAGGGCCGGGCCGGGCTCTGGCGCTTCACGCGCGAGCTGGCACCCACGCCCCTGCTGCTAGCCCGCTACGGCCTCGACTTGCGACGTGCGGTGCGCGACGCGGCGCCGGACCTGCTGCACTCCAATGGCATCAAGACCCACCTGCTGAGCGCGGCCACCACCGGGCTGCCGGTTCCGCGCGTGTGGCATGTGCACGACTTCCTCGGCGAACGTCCGCTCGTGCGTCGCGCGCTCTCCGGCCTGCATCCGCTGGCCTCGGCAGCCATCGCGAACTCGCAGGCGGTGGGTGACGACGCGCGCACGGTGCTCGGCGGGGTGCCCGTGCACGTGGTGCCCAACGGCGTGGACGTGGAGCGCTTCTCCCCGGGCCCGGGTGACGGCGCGCACCTGGATGCGCTCGCCGCGCTGCCCCCCGCGCCCACCGGCACGCTGCGCGTGGGGCTGGTGGCCACCTACGCGCGCTGGAAGGGACATGACGTCTTCCTGGAGGCCGCCGCACGTTTGGTACGCCAGGCCCCCACGCTACCCGTGCGCTTCTACCTGGTGGGCGGACCGCTCTACCGCACGCCGCTCTCGCAGTTCTCCGAAGCGGAGCTGCGCGGGCACGTGGAGCGCCACGGCCTCACGGGACGCGTGGGCTTCGTGCCCTTCCAGGCGGACCCCACGAGCGTGTACCGCGCCCTGGACGTCTTCGTGCACGCGAGCACGCGGCGGGAGCCCTTCGGCCTCACCATCGCGGAGGCGCTGTCATGCGGAAGGGCCGCGGTCGTCACGCGGACGAGCGGCGCGGCGGAAGCGCTGCATGACGGAGAGGATGTCCTGACCACCGAGCCAGGAGACGCCGAAGCGCTGGCCCGGGCGCTGCTGCGGTTGCTGGAGGACGCGTCCCTGCGCGAACGGCTGGCGAGCGCGGCCCGCGACACAGCCGTGCGCGACTTCTCACGCGAGCGCTATGCCCGGGACATCCTGGGCGTGTACCGGCGGGTGCTGTCGGAGCCGCGCGGATGACACGCCCACGCAAGCTCGTCACCGTCTCCCACTCGTACGTCGTCACGCTCAACCGGCGGCTGGCCAACGAGATGGCCCGGGTGGGCGCGGGCCGCTGGGACATCACCGCCGTCGCGCCGCGCGCCTTCCACGGAGACCTGGGGCCGCTGGTGCTCCAGCGCGACCCGTCGGAACCCGTGCACATCGAATCCGTGCGCGCCTTCCTCAGCCGCTCCCTGCACGGCTTCGTGTACGGCCCCGAGCTGCGCGCCCACCTGTCGCGCGGCGTGGACCTGGTGCACTCCTGGGAGGAGCCCTACGTGCTCTCCGGCCTGGAGGTGGCCCTGCTGACGCCGCGCCGGGTGCCGCTCGTGTTCTGCACGGCGCAGAACCTGCCCAAGCGCTACCCACCGCCCTTCGCGCAGGTGGAGCGCTTCGTCGTGCACCGCGCCTCGGGTTGGGTGGCCTGGGGCCAGACGGTGAGGGACACGCTCCAGGCGCGCGGCGGCTATCCGCTGCGGCCCTCGCGCTTCATCCCCATGGGCGTGGACGTGGAGCACTTCCAACCGGACGCGGCGGCGGGCGCGGACTTCCGGCGCGTTCAAGGCTGGATGCACGAAGGTCCGCCTGTCGTGGGCTTCCTGGGGCGCTTCGTACAGGAGAAGGGCCTGCGCTTGCTGATGCGCGCGCTGGAGGGCCTGGGCACGCCCTGGCGCGCGCTGTTCGTCGGAGGAGGCCCCCTGGAGGTCGAGCTGCGCGCCTGGGCGGAGCGCCAGGGTGACCGCGTGCGGGTCGTCACCGGCGTGAAGCACGCGGAGGTGCCGCGCGCGCTCAACGCCATGGACGTGCTCTGCGCGCCCAGTCAGACGACGCCCCTGTGGAAGGAGCAGTTCGGCCGGATGCTCGCGGAGGCCTTCGCCTGCGGCGTGCCCGTGTGCGCCAGCGACTCCGGAGAGATTCCGCACACCGTGGGCGACGCGGGCCGCGTCCTTCCGGAAGCGGACGCCAGCGCGTGGACCGACGCGCTCGCGGAGCTGCTGGAGAGTCCCGCCCGGCGCCAGGAGCTGGCCACGCGAGGGCGCGGGCGCGCGATGTCCCGCTTCGCCTGGCCGGTGGTGGCCCGGGAGCACCTCGACTTCTTCGAGGAAGTGCTCCAGCGCCGGGCCTGATTCAGGCCTCCAGCCGGTCCACCAACACCTCCGCCATCGCATCCCACGTCCAGGCGCGAAGCGTGGAGGACAGCGCGGACACGGCGGGCGCCCAAGCGTCGCCCCGGTGGCGCCAGTCCTCCAGGCGCCGCACCAGCGCCGCGACGTCGTCCGGATCCTCCAGCAACAGGCCCTGGAGCTCCGGCGGGTAACGCTCGGCCACGCCCGCCGTGCGGCTCACCAGCGCGGGAAGGCCCACGCAGAGCGCCTCGTGCACGCCAAGCCCATAGGGCTCATAGCGCGTGGGCGCGACCAGCAGATCCGCGGCGGCCAGCAGGCGCGGCACGTCCGTGCGGAAGCCCAGGAACCGGATGCGCGAGTCCAGGCCACGCGCTCGCGCCTCGCGCTCCCACGACTCCCGCTGCGCGCCCGTGCCCACCACCCCCAGGTCCACGTCCCATCCGGGCCGCGCGCAGAGACGGGTCCACGCATCGAAGAGCGTGTCGAAGCCCTTGCGCCGGTCTCCCAGCGCACCGACGAACAGCGCCACGCGGCGCTCCTGGGACCAGCCCAGCGCCTCCCGGGACTCACGACGGAGCACGGGGGTCGTCGCGGGAAAGCGCGAAGGGTCGCCGCCCAGGTAGACGACGTGGACCCGCGAAGGCTCCACGCCCGTCGCGGCCAGCAGGTCCTGCCGAGTGCGCTCCGAGTTCGCGACGATGACGCGAGCCCGGCGCAGCGCGCGCCGCTCGCGCTCCAGGAACACGCGATGGCTCACGAATCCCTTGAGCCTCCGGAGCGCTCCTCCCGCGGGCTGGGGCGGATGCGCGCCGTGCACGTAGTGGACCCAGTTGGCGGCGGGCACCTCGCAGTTGCCGCCATTGGCCACCACCTGACCGCCTTCGGCCAGCGTGCGCCGGGCATGGTAGCGGCCCACGACGTCCAGCAGCGGTTCGCCCAGCAGGTAGGCATTGGCGGGCTTGGGCACGCGCACGAAGCGCACGTTCGGGTAGCGCAGCAGCGAGTCCTCCACCCGGTGCGCCACCAGCAGCACGGGCCCGCCCTGGCGCGCGAGCCAGTCCGCCAGCGCGAGGTTCGCGCGGTCCATGCCCCCGGTGGAGGCGAAGTCACCGGCGATGAGCGTGTACGGTCGCATTCCGGTACGCACTGAAGAACGCCCCGTTGAGCAGCCAGAACTCCATGCCCATCTGGCTCATGAAGAACGGGTAGCTGAAGGTGAGCGCCACGGCGCCCAGGTCATAGGCGAACAGCAGACTGCCCCACAGCCAGAAGTCACCCCGGGAGTCGTCGCGGCGGATGGCCACCCGGAAGCTCCACAGCATCGTCAGCAGCAGGGCCAGCGGGTAGAGGATGATGGCCAATATCCCGCCGTCGTAGACCCACGCCGTCCATTGGATCTCCGCCCACAGCGGGGGCTGGTTCCGGTCGCTGTTGTCGCCGAAGTAGGCGTTGGCCATGCCGTAGCGGCCCAGCCCCGCGCCCAGCGGATATTCCGGCAGGCGTTCCCCGAAGGTGTCGTCCAGGAAGTGACCGCGGTTGCCCTGGTACACCTGGCCTGGATCCGACGCGGTGAGCGTGCTCCAGCGCGCCAGCACCGCATCGCCTCCGACCGCGACGGCCCACCCGAAAGCGCCCACCGCGAGTCCGCCCACCACCGCGGTCAGCACCACCAGCCGCATCAGCCGTCCGCCCAGCATCAGCACCAGGGCCATGGCCACCATGCACACCAGCAGCGTCACCGCCGCCGCGCGCACCTGGCACAGGTACAGGCTCACCATCCCCACGCCGATGCCAGCCACGCCCAGCACCGTCTTCCACCGCCCCCGAGGGCCCAGGAACAGCGCGCCCCCGAGCAGCACCGAATAGAAGGCACCGGTCGCGGCGCCGCCTGGCAGATCCGTCAGGCCCATGGGCCGGAAGACGCGTGCGCCGCTGGCCGTCTCGAACTGGAGGCTGCGGATGTAGGCGTCTCCCTGGCCCTCGATGACGGTGGACAGCGCGGGCTGGAAGCGGCCCGGGAAGTACACCTGGAGGACGCCCAGCGTCGCGCTCGCCATGTTGAACAGGAAGAGCATCAGGACGATGCGCTGGAACATCTTCTCGTCGATGCGCAGCCGGCTGGCCCAGAACACCGGCGCGAACACGGAGGCCTGAATGCCCAGTTGGACCGCCGCCGCCACCGCGCTGGTCGTGCCGGGTTGGACGAAGTTGAGCGCCGTCACGCCCAGGAAGGCCAGCAGGAAGGGCTTCGCCGGGTGCGGGAAGCGGCGCCCCTTCGCCAGCACCAGCAGCGCGAGGCTGGTGCCGAACGCCAGGATGCGGAACACCACCCGGACCGGAGACAAGGCCTCCAACAGCAGCGCGAGCTGACAGCCGAACAGCAGCGCGATGAAGGCCACCACCACGCGCCCCGAGCCGAGGAACGCCGTGGGAGCTTCCCCCGCCGGAGCAGGCACGGCCGGCACGGCGGACACCGGAGCGCGCCGCAAGTAGCGCTGATGCAGCACGCCCGGCCCACGGAGCTGGGGACGAGGAATGGCGTCCCTCATGCGGCGAGCCCCCGCGCCACGGAGCGCACTGAGTCCTCCAGCGCGTCCAGGAACACGGAAGGGGCGCTCAGGCTCCGGGCCCGGACTGGCCCACGGGAGCCCAGCGTCCGCCGCGCCGATTCATCTTCGATGAGCTCGCGCAGCGCCAGGGCCAGCGCCTCCGGCTTCGGCGGCACGAGCACGCCGCACGACGCATCGACGATCTCCAGCGGTCCGCCCAGCGCGGTCGTGACCACGGGAAGCCCGGCGTAGAGCGCCTCCACGAACACCAGCCCAAAAGGCTCCGGCCCGGTGTTGGGCTGACAGTGCACCTCCGCCGCGCGCAGCAGCCGAGGCACATCCGAGCGCTGTCCCAGGAAGCGCACCCGGTCCCCGAGCCCCAGGGCCACGGCCTGGGCCTTCAGGCCCTCTTCGTAGGAGACCTCCTCCGGACGCTGCGCGCCGCCAGCGAACCACGCCTTCCAACGCGGAACCTGTCGCAGCCGGCCCAGCGCTTCGAGGAGCAGCCGCTGTCCCTTCCACTCCTGCATGCGGCTGGCATGGACGATGACGACATCCCGCGGATCCGCGCCCAGCTCGCCCCGGAGCGAGGAGCGCTCCGAAGCGGTGAGGCCAGGGCCGCCGTCACGAACGGGAGGATGGAGCACACGCCAAGGCGTGCGCGGATACACACTGCGCAGCGTGCTCGCGGTGTAGCGGCTGTTGCACAGCGCCAGGTCCGGAACGGTGACCCGAGCCCACCGCTCCGCCCAGTGCGCACCCGAGAGTGCGTCGTGCTGGAAGAAGATCAGCGGCACGCCGGCCGTGCGCACCACGGGGCCGAAGAGGGCTTGAGGCCACGCCGCGTGACACACCACCGCGTCGAACGCTTCCCGCTGGAGCAGCGCCATCAGCGAGCGGCGCGCTTCCCAGACCCGCCAGGGGCGGCTCACCTTCGCCGGCCCCAGCAACGTCAACGGTGCGCCCGCCGCGCGAAGCTCCTCCGCGATACGTCCCTCGAAGCAGAGCGCGAACGCATGCACCGCGCCGCCAGCACGGCCCGTTTGAGCGAGCGCCATCGTGCGCAGCAGCGTCTCCACGCCCCCATACAGATTGCCGCTGGAGACGTGCAGCACGCGCAGCGGAGCGCTGACCGACGCACGCGGTTCGCGCGAAGCAGTGCCGCCATCCAGCTCGCCGCTGGACGCACGCGAGGAGCGACCTCCGCCCGCCGCGTCCCCCCTGGACTCGCGCGACCCGTGCATGCGCGGACCTTCAGCGCCCGCCCGCGACGTGCCGGACGGAGGCATCGCTCCGCTCCTCCGCCACGGGCTGGCGTCCGAGCGCCTCCGCGTACAGATCCAAGCTGCGCGACGCCATCACGTCATGGGCGAACTCCGCCCGGGCACGCTCCTGCGCCCCACGCGACAGCCGCTCCCGCAGGCCCGGCTCCGTCACCAACCGCCGAGCCGCCGCCGCCAGCGCCCGCGCATCCCCCACGGGCACCGTGAGCCCGGTGCGCTCGTGCAGGCTCACCCACGCCACACCGGAGTCCGGCACGGCGGTGTTGAGCACGGGCAGCCCGCTCGCCAGGGCCTCCACCTGCGACAGGCCATACGCCTCGCTGCGCGCGTTGCTCGGGAACCACAGCGCCGTCGCGGCCCGGTACGCGCCCGCGAGCGCCTCCGGCGACAGGTACCCCGCCCACGTCACGCGGTCCTCGATGCCCAGCGCCCTGGCCCTCGCGCGACCTTCCTCCGCCAGCGGCCCCTCGCCCACGATGGCCAGCCGCCCCGGCGCGTGCACCAGCGCCTCCAGCGCCGTGAACAAACCCTTGTAGTAGACGAGCCGCCCCACCATCAACCACAGCGGCCCGCCCGCCGCCTCCGCCGTCCACCGTGCGCGAGCCTCGCGCGCTTCAGCCGAAGGATGCAGGTACGCGTCCAGCTCGATGCCCAGCGGCAGCACCCGCACCTTCGACTTGAACGTGGACAGGAGCGACGAGCCGCGCACGTACGCGTCGCTCGTGGCCAGGAGCCGCGCCGCGCGCGAGTACAGCATCCACTCGAAGGGACGGAACAGCGCCCCCGCGACCTTCTGCCGGATGATGTCGCTCTGGTGCGTCACCACCACCGCGGGCAGGCGCGGCACCGCGTCCAGCGCCAGCACCATGCTCGGGTTTGGCACGTGCAGGTGCACCACGTCCACGCCTTGCGCCAGCGCCCGCCGGAGCACGAACGGCAAGGACGGCATCACGTCCATGCGCGCCACGGACGCAAGCCGCCCCAGCCGCACCACGCGCACCGGCCCATCCCACTCCTCACGCGTGGGGCTGCGCCCGTGGAACTCGTGGCTCGTGCCGCTGCCATCCACCGAGTGGTTCGCGCACAGCACCTCCACCTGCGCGCCCAGCGACGCCTGCGCCCGCGCCAGCGTGCGGACGTGCGCCTCCATGCCGCCGGAGGCCGGAGGGTAGAACTTCCCCAGGTGCAGCACCCGCAGGCCCGCGCCCTTCACGACGGCGCCACCCCGCCCTTGGGCTCGTCCTGCGTCGGGCCATAGCCCTGGTAGCCCAGGTACGTGTCGCCGTAGCGCGGCTGCCGCAGGTCCACGTCGTTGAGGATGGCGCCGAACATCCGCGCCTGCACGTCCGCCAGCGAGCGCAGCGCGCGCTTCGCGGCGCCCCGGTCCGTCCGGCCCGCCTTGAGCACCATCACCACGCCGTCCGCCTGCGTGGCCAGCACCGCCGCGTCCACCACCGCGTTGAGCGGCGGGCTGTCCAGGATGATGCGGTCGAACTTCTCCCCGGCCTGGCGCAGCAGCTCCTTGAAGGCGCGCGTGTGGAGGAGCTCCGCGGGGTTCGGCGGCAGCGGGCCACACGGCAGCACGAAGAGGTTGGGCACCTCCGTGCTCTTCACCGCCTTGTCCAGCGAGCCCTCGCCCACCACCAGCGAGCTGATGCCCAGGTCGTTGGGCACGCCGAACGCGCGGTGCAGCCGAGGCCTGCGCATGTCCGTGTCCAGCAGCAGCACGCGGTTGCCGCTCTGGGCCATGGCCACGCCCAGGTTGATGCACGTGGTGGACTTGCCCTCCTGCGGGCCGCTGGACGTCACCACCAGCGTCTTGCAGGGGTGGTCCGGCGACATGAACAGGAGATTGGTGCGCACCGCGCGGCAGCACTCCGCCACCGCCGAGCGCGGCGCGCGGTGCACGTACAGGTCGCGGTCGCCCGGCGCCTTCGTGGCCTCCATGCGCGGCACCACGCCCAGGAACGCCAGGCCCAGCACGTCCTCCACGTCCGCCTGCGACGTGACGCTGTTCTCCAGCATCTCCAGGAACAGCGCCACGCCCAGCCCCAGCAGCAGCCCCATCACCCAGCCCACCATCAGGTTGCGCCGCGTGTGCGGCCGCACCGGCACCATCACCGGCTGCGCGGCGTCCAGCACGCGCACGTTGCTCGTGCGCAGCAGACCCGACAGCTCGATGTCCTTCAGCCGTTTGAGCACCAGCTCGTACAGGCGCTGGTTGTTGTCCGACTCGCGCTGGAGCCGTCCGTACTCGATGGCCTTCTTGTTCACCTGGAAGGCCTCGGCCTTCGTCTCGTCCAGGAGCTTGTTGAGGTTCTTCTCCTCGCCCTGCGCCTCCGCCAGCTGCGTCTCCGCGGAGCGCACCACGTTGGTCAGGCTCTTGAGCAGGTCCGCGCGCACGACGTCCAGCTTGCGGTTGCACTCCAGCAGCTTCGGGTGCTCCGGCAGGTAGCGCTCGGTCAGCTCCGCGCACGCGGCCTTCTGCTCGCCGTAGCGCGACTTGAGGTCCTGGATGGGACCGTCCTTCGCGCCGGGCACGGCCTCCGCCCACGTCTCGTCGTTGCCCGCGTCCTTGCGCAGCCGGTGGATGGCGTCCACGCGCGCCTGCTGCGCCGCGATGCGCGTGCGCACCTCCGTGAGCTTCAGGTTGTAGGAGTTGATCCGCTCGCTGACGATGGACAGCCGCGACTCCAGCGACGTGGACAGCATGTCCGCGTCCTTCTTCAGGTCGTAGACGGCCATCTCGCCGGCCTTGGACTGGCGGCCCAGTTCATCCAGGCGCCCCTCCAGCCACGCGCGCGCCTCCTCCGTGGTGCGCAGCTTGAGCGCCAGGTTCTCCGCCATGTACGCGGCGGCCACCTCGTTGGAGAGCAGCGCCGCGCGCGTGGGGTCCACGTCCTCCACGCCGATGTTCATCACCCGCGAGTCCTTGCCGGGCACCACCTGGATGCGCGAGCGCAAGAGGCCCACCGCGTCCGCGCCCTCCAGCGCCTTCGCGCGCGCCGCGGGGTCCTGGTTCGCCGGCAGGCCCAGGAAGGCCGCGTCCTTCGAAAGCCCCAGCCGGTCCACCACGCGGCTGGCCACCGCGCGCGAGGTGATGATCTCGCTCTGCGTGGCGTAGTACTCCTTGTTGAACCAGTAGTTGCTGCGCTCCTCCCCCATCACCTCCTTCACCTCGCCGTCGAGGATGCGCGGCGCGGTGACGTCGATGATGAGCGAGGTGCTGGCCGCGTAGATGCGCGGCTGCCGGAGCGTCCAGGCCGCCGTGAGCGCCGTGACGGCCAACGCCACCCCGAGCATCACCCACCGCCGGCGCCACACACCCCGCAGCCGGTGCATCACGCTCGCGGACGTCGCGCCGGGAGCCCCACCGGCCGGGTCCAACACCGTTCCTTCCACGTCGCGTCTCTCCGGAAGTGGCTGCCGCGGGCGGTCTCCACCGGCCCGTAGACCTCCGGACCCGACCTGCACCCACATCGCGCTGGGGGGAATAACAGGCGGAGCGTGCAACGGGCCGGGCGGGTTGTCCATCCGACCGACGCCGCCTGGATGCTCCTCGTCCATCCGTTCCGGTCCGCGAACGCGCACCCTGGAAGCGCCTGTGGTAGTGAGCGGCGCCATGGTTCCTGCTCTTTCCGTCGTCCTGCCCTTCACCCCCGCGACCGCCGCCGCCGCCGCCCGGTTCGCCAACGCGCTCTCCGGTCAGGCCCAGGTCGTCCTCGCGGGTGAAGGTCCGGTGGACGTCACGCCCGGTCCCAACGTCCACGTCCTCGCCGCCCAGGGCGGCAAGGGGGCGGCCATCCGCGCCGCGCTGCCCCACGTCACCGGCACGCACACGGTGCTCCAGGATCCGGACGCCGCCTACTCGCCGGACAGCTACGACGCCCTGGTGCAGCCCCTGCGCGACGACACCGCCGACGGCGTCTTCGGCCGTCGCCCCGGCATGTCGCCGGAGATGGTGGCCGAGCGCGCGCTGGGCGGCATCACCCGCTTCGTCACCGACGTGGCCCTGACGGATCCGCTCACCGGCCTGCGCGCCTTCCGCACGGAGGCGCTGCGCTCCATCCAGCTCACCAGCGATGACGACGCGGTGGACGCGGAGCTGGTGGTGAAGCTGGCCGCGCAGCTCTTCCGCCTCACGGAGGTGGCCCTGCCGCCGCTGCAGGCCGTGCCGCGCCGCCCGGCCTCCGCGCACCTGGCCCGCCTGCGCACGCTGGTGCGCTACGCCACCGTGCGCGACGACGCGGACAACCAGCACGAGGGCTACTCCACCCTGGAGCGCATGGACGGCGCCACCCACTACAACCAGTGGCTGGGCCGCCGCTTCCGCGAGCACATGGGCCGCCGCGTGCTGGAGATTGGCGCCGGCATCGGCACCATCACCCGCGAGCTGGAGGGCGGCGCGGAGCACCTGGTCGCGCTGGAGGTGGAGCGCTTCTACGTGGACCGCCTGAAGAACATGTTCCGCGGCAAGCCCCACGTGCGCCCCTACCTGTCCGACGTGGCGCTGGCGGACTGGGAGTCGCTGAAGGCGGAGAACCTGGACACCATCGTGCTGTCCAACGTGCTGGAGCACATCCCGGACGACGCGTCCGCGGTGCGCCGCTTCCGCCAGATTCTCCAGCCGGACGGCCGCGTGCTCATCCTCGTGCCGGCGCTGCCGCAGCTGTTCGGCGCCATCGACGAGGCCGTGGGCCACTACCGCCGCTACACCCCGGAGTCCCTGCGCGCGGTGCTGGAACAGAACGGCTTCCGCGTGGACACGCTGGAGTGGATGAACCTCGTCGGCCTGCCGGGCTGGTTCGTCAACAGCCGCCTCCTGCGCCGCCGCGCGGTGCCCAAGCTCCAGCTCAAGATCTACGACACGCTGGCGCCCCTGTTCGCCCAGGCCGAGCGCCAGGTGAAGCTGCCCGTGGGCATGAGCCTGTTCGCCGTCGGCCGCGCCGTCTGATGCCCGCGTGAGCGCCGCGCCCCACCCCACCCCGCCGCCCGTCGACGCGGCTCCGGCGCCCCCCACCGTGGCGCCCGCGCCCCGCGCCCCCGGTCTACCGAGGGCGGTGTGGGCCACGGTGGCGGCGCTCTACGTGGTCCTCTTCCCGTACCACCCGGGCCTGCGCTCGCCCAACGAGCTGTGCCGCCTGTGGCAGACGCGCGCCCTGGTGGAGGACGGGACGCTGGAGATCAACCGCGCCCTGCGCGACTACGGCCCGGTGGGCGACCTGTCGGTGATGGACGGGCGCTACTACCCGTCCAAGGCGCCGCTCCTGTCCTTCGCCGCGGTGCCCGTGTACGCGGCGCTGCGGGCCGTGGGCGGCGGCCACCGCTACGCCGTGCCGGAGGTGCCGCTCGTCTTCTTCAGCCGCCTCTTCCTCACGGTGCTGCCCACGCTGGGGCTCTTGTGGCTGGTGCGGCGTTTCCTCAGCGCGTTCCTGTCGCCCGTCGTCGCGGACGGCGTCACGGTGACGTACGCGCTGGGCTCGCTCGCGTTCAGCTACTCGCTGCTCTTCATGAGCCACCAGACGACGGCGGTGCTGCTCTTCGCGGGCTTCTACGCGCTCTGGCGGCTGTCGCGGGGCGAGTGGCGCGAGCGCGGCTACGTCGTGGCCGGCGCGTGCGCGGGCGCCACCGTCGCCGCCGAGTACACCGGCGCGCTGGGCGTGCTGGGGCTCATCCTCTACGCCGTCCTCACCGTCCTGGGCACGCCGGAGCCGTGGGCCGTGCGGCTGAAGAAGCTGGGCCGGGCCACGGGGCTCGCGGTGCTGGGCGCGCTGCCCTTCATCGTGGCGCTGGGGCTCTACCACCAGGCCACCTTCGGGCACCCGCTGGAGACGGGCTACAAGCACCTCAACGACGCGGCCTACCAGCCGTGGCACCTGGGCGGCTTCCTGGGCATCCGCACGCCGGATCCGCGCGCCTTCACGCTGTCGTTCTTCTCCCCGCTCCGGGGCCTCTTCACCCTGTCGCCGTTCCTGCTGCTCGCGCTGCCCGGCCTCGTGCTGCTCAAGCGCCAGGCGCGGACGTCGCCGGAGGCGCGCGCCCTCTTCTGGATGTCCGCGGCGACGCTCGCCGGCTACACGTACTTCACCTCGTCGTTCACCTACGACTCGTGGGGCTGGACGACGGGGCCCCGGCACCTCACGGGGCTGGTGCCCTTCCTGCTCCTGCCCGCGGGGCTGGTGCTGGAGCGGCTGCGCGGCGCCGGCCGGCCGGTGCTGTCCGGCATCGCGGCCATGCTGTGCGCGGTGTCCGTGCTCGTCACCGGCCTGGCCACCTTCGTCAACTACATCCCCGACGACGTCTCCACCCCCGTGCTCGCGCTGGCCCGGCCGCTGCTCCTGGCCGGCTACCACCCGCCCAACCTCCTCGCCTTCCTGGGCCTGCCCACGGCGCTGGCGGGCGCGGTGCTGTTCGCGGCGCTCGTCGCCGTGGCGGCGTACGTCTTCTGGGCGCTGGGCCGGGACGCGGCGGGACGCGCGGTGGCACCGGCGGCCTGGGCTGCGGGGCTCGCGACGCTGGCGGTGCTCGCGAGCGCGCAGGCGCTGTTCACCCGGAATGACCCGGCGGATCAGAACGCGGTGCGCTTCCTGGAGTCCGTCTGGCTCCAGCCGCCCGGCCGCTCCGCCACGCCCTTCTGGCCCCGCGCCGGTTCCTGAGCGCGTGGCTATACTGGGCTCCCCCTCCCTCGGAGACCGTGCATGACGACGCGGTGGTTCCTGCTGTCCGCCCTCCTGCTGTGCGCCCCGGCCGTGTCCCACGCGGAGGACGCCGCGGCGCTCTGGGACAAGAGCTGCAAGAACTGCCACGGCCCGGACGGCCGCGCCCAGACGCGCATGGGCCAGAAGGAGTCCATCCCCGACATGAGCCGCGCCGCCTGGCAGAAGGCGGAGTCGGACGCCCACCTGCGCGACGTCATCGCCAACGGCTCGTCCCACAACCCCAAGATGAAGGCCTACAAGGACCGGCTCACCCCGGAGCAGATGGACGCCCTGGTGCGATACATCCGCACCTTCAAGCCCCAGGAGAAGGCTCCGTGAATAACCCCTCGCGTCCAGGCGTCGTGGGGAGTGGGAGAATTGGAGCCGCCATGAAGACCCTCACCGTCGCCCTCGTGTTCTGCCTGTCCATGGTCAGCCTCTTCACGTCGGTGCGCGCCGACGCCAATGCCTTCCCCCGCCTGGAGCCGGGCGTGTCCCAGCCGGTGGCGCTGATGCCCAAGGGCGGCGACGGCAAGGGCGGTGGCAAGGGCGGCGACGGCGGCGGCAAGGGCGGCGGCGAGGAGGACGAGGAGGAGTACCGCCAGCAGACCCGCGCCCTCTCCCAGAGGGCCGCCCTGGAGCTGGTGGACCCCGGCGTCCTGGACGACATGCTCCGCCTGCGCGCCGCCGTGCGCGGCGGCCAGCGCTGACGCCGGGCGCCGACAGCGGCGCACCTCGCAAGAATGAGCGGGCTCGCAAAGTTTGCGCAGCCCGCTGACGTCAAACGGCACCCACCCTTCCGCGGGCTCCCCTCATTCCGGCGGGTTGAGCGGCGGAATTCCCGGCACGAAGCTTGCTGTTCAGGGGCTCCCAAGCCGTGCCTCCCCCCAGGGGCACGTGAAGGAGTCCCCCGATGGTGCGTCGCCCAACCCTCCGCCGTCAGTCCCGTGGCTTCACGCTCCTGCTCGCGCTGGGCGTGGTCGCGGTCGTGACGATGGCGGTGATGCTCAGCTACAGCGTGGTGGGCCGCGAGGCCGACACCCAGGCGGACACCCGCCGCCAGAAGCAGGCGTTCTTCGCCGCCGAGGCGGGCCTCGCCGAAGGGCGTGAGACGGTGCGCCTGCTCTTGAACAACAACGGGGCCAACTCCACGATGGGCCTGCCCGCCGCGCTGGGAGGGGCCACCCCGGTGGCCGACATCCCCGCGCTCGCCGCCGCCAATCCCCCCTGGTACGAGCTGCTGCCCGGACCGGGGGCGGACAAGTGGAACAACTACACCATCCTCAAGACCAACCTGAGCGCGTCTGAAATCCCCGCGGGCGTGGACTACCCGGAGCAGAACAACGTGCGCTACCGCGTCTTCGTCCGGGACGACGCGGACGACGACCAGAACACCGTCGACAGCAACCGCCAGCTGTGGATCCTCGCCGTGGGCGAGGTGACCACGGCGGGCGGCCGTCCCACGCGCTCCATGGTCCAGGCGCTGGTGACCAACGCGACCGGTGAATCCATCTTCGCGCCCGGCTGCATCACCAAGGGCTGCGGCCCGGACATGACCTACAACAATCCCACGGACCAGAAGTCGCCCGATGGCGTCACCATCACCCTTCCGTGACCTCGTCTCTCCCCACGAGCCCCCCATGAAACGCCTGATTCCCCTGCTGCTCCTGCTCCCAGTGGTCGCCAGCGCCCAGGAACGTGGCGAGGTGGCCTTCAACAAGGCCTGCGCGCAATGCCACCAGGCCCGGACCCCGACGGAGAACCGCGTGGGGCCGCTCGGCGTCCGCAAGCCCGTGGGTCCCTACATGGACCAGGTGCTGAGCAAGAAGACCCTGGTGGAGGTCCGCACGTGGGTGGAGTCCCCCCACCGGATCAACCCCAAGACCAACTGCGACACGCGCCTGCTGTCGCGCGATGAGCTGGACGCCCTCACCAGCTACCTGTCCACCGTGGTGGTGGCCCCGCCCCCGCCGCGCCGGATGCGGCTGCGCAAGCAGATGGAGGAGCAGGTGGCGGAACTCAAGGCGCGTGACAAGGCCGAGGCCGAAGCGAAGGCGAAGAACCAGCCGAAGAACCAGGGGAAGCAGTGATGCGCACGCTCTTTCAACGAACCCTCACGGCGCTGGTGCTGACGGTCGCGATGCCCTCGCTGACCCACGCGCAGCAGCTCTGCCAGGACGACCTGGCCAGCGACAAGCAGGGCACCTTCAAGCTGGGCCCTGACGGCCTCACCGTCCAGAACAAGACCATCGAACTGCGTGACGACGGCCGGCTCCAGCTCAACACCAACCTCAAGCGGCTGGACTCGGAGAACATCACCTTCCCGTTCGACCAGAACGTCACCATCGACTACGTGTACGAGTCCGCCGGTGCGTCGCACTCGCTCGGCTACATGTACATGAAGGACGTGGTGGATGCGGGCTACGCGGACGCCGTCACCCACCAGCTGCTCGACAAGAACGGCAACGGCATCGCCGACCTGCACGAAGCCATCTACAACCTGACGCCGGACGACGACAGCACCTTCCCCGCCGCGCGCCGGTACATCGGCAAGACGCGGCGCTGTAACAAGTCCTTCACGTCCGGTGGCAAGAATTACATGGAGCCCGACCTGGCGATGAAGGGCGACTGCAAAGCGACCTTCAAGGCGAAGACGGACGTGACGGACGGGCGTCCGGGCCGCGAGAACGACAACATCGACAACGACTGGGTCGGCTCCAACGACGTCGGCGGCACCGACGGCGACAACGGCCTGTTCCCGTACATCCCCAACCTGCTGGAGCCGGCCGCCCCGGAGAACGACAACGAGGGCCTGGGGCGCATGGTCTTCCTGCTGGCGGACGACGACTCCGACAAGACCGTCCACCGCCAGCTCGGGCCCGTCAAGGACGCCACCGAAGACAACGACGGCGTGCCGGACTACAACGTCTCCCAGTACGACTTCCGGGGCCTCAAGCTCCCCGCGCCTCCGGTCGGCGACCCGGACTACGTCAACTACAACAACATCAACACCGGTGACCGCCGGGTCAACCTGGGCCTCGTCGAGGGCGGCAAGGAGATCGTCTTCTTCGCCGTCGTCTACTACGACGCGGAACACAACACGTCCAAGGACACGGTCGCACCCTGCCTCAAGCGCAAGCCCTACACGGGCAACCCCGTCGAGGACGGCAAGTGCCTGCTGCACCTGCAGACGTCCATCTCCGTGTTCTTCTCCAAGGCCACCTGGAACATGGACCAGAACTTCAAGGCGCCCGTGGACAACAAGGTGGCGGAGCGCAACATCGGCTGCGGCTACTCGGACAGCTGTAACTCCCCTACGGACGCGGCTGCCTGCGAGATCGGAACCTCGGGCAAGAAGGCGTGCGGCTGGCTGGATCAGGACACGCTCAACCGCCTGGACACGGTCGCGTACAAGAACCTGAAGATGCCCATGGAGGGCGTGACCGTGCCGGCGCCGGGCGCGGAGCTCACGGACCCGAATGCGGCCAAGGCCATGGCCAGCATGAACTACATGCCCCACGTCATCGTGGGCGCGCCCACCACGGACCCCTTCCGGTGGATCCTCGGCTTCGAGGACCTCAACGGCGGCGGTGACCGCGACTTCAACGACATCGTGTTCATGATCAACAAGGAGAACGGTGGTGGCGCCAAGTCCAACACGGTGTCCTCGGACGTCATGAACAACGAGGGTGACAAGCTGGGCCCGAACTTCACCATCACCAAGGTCCGCTTCCGCCGCCAGGACGACGTTGCCCCGTACGCGACCCCGGGCAGCCCGCCCACCGGCATCCGCACCAAGCCCGCCTGCACGGGGCCGGCGTGCCCCGCCGTCACCGCCTGCACGAAGGCGCCCTGCTGGACCGAGGAGGTCATCGGCGCCTGCACCGCGAGCGGCGTGAAGCCCACCATCACCTATTCCATCGCCGTGGACTGCCGCGTGCTGGACGCCGGTGGCGTGTACCAGCCCAACCCAACCCCCACGTGGGTGCCGGTGCCGTTCAACAACGACAAGCAGTACCCCGACCAGGAAGTGGAGATCGACATCCTGGCGCTGGGCCTCACCGGGTCGCAGCTGTGCTGGAAGGTGGACATCAGCAGCCCCAGCGAGCTGTGCCGTCCCATCATCGACAACGTCGACATCGGCTATCAGGCGGTGCGCTCCGGCTCCTACGCGCGCTCCAGCCCCAGCACGCTGGGCAACGTCGCCGTCTGGGGCGTGAACGAGACGCCAGGCCAGAACTGGGGCCCGGGGTGGAACACCGAGGGCACCCTGCCCGCGGCCGGCACCCGCACCTATGACGGCTCCAAGGACTTCACCATCCGCGGCCGCCTGTACATGCAGTCGCTCTACGACCCGGGCGTCGCCAAGACCGACCCGAAGTTGCGCTGGGAAGCCGGCCGCGTGATGGCGCTGTCCCTGGCCGGCTCCGCTCGCAAGCTCTACACGATGAACAACTCGGGGCAGCGCGCGGACGTGAGCGCGATGGGCAGCACGCTGCTGCCTGACTCCCTCTGCAACACGTACAGCGAGATCGACGGCCGCTACCTGTACGACATGAACTTCGACAAGACCTGCACCGTCACGGTGTCAGGGAACGCCAACGACCCCTACAGCGACCGCCAGTTCCTCATCGACTGGCTGTACGGGTACGAGAACAAGAAGGCCAGCCAGTTCCGCCCCTGGCCCGTCGGCGGCATCAACCTTTCCACCGTGGCGGTGGCGGTCCCTCCGTACCAGGACAACTGGTACCAGAACGCGAAGGGCGCCGAGCGCGACACCTACCGCAAGAACTTCATGACGCCCCTGAAGGAGCGCCCCACCCGGGCCTTCGTGGGCACCATGTCGGGCGTGCTGCACAGCTTCAAGGCGGGTGCCTTCCGCAACGAACTGAACGACGGTTGCGTGGGAGGAGCCCAGTTCCGCGGCTACTTCGTCCCGACGACCTGCCCCTCCGACAAGACCCAGGCGCTCCGCGATTACGGAGACGGCGAAGAGGCCTTCGCCTACATGCCCAACCTGATGCTGGGCCAGTACCGCAACCAGTACGTGCGCTTCCGCAACTCGGGCGTCCTGCCCCGGCCGCAGATGGACGCTTCGCCCAGCATCGCCAACGTGGACCTGGGTGACCGCAACGACTGGAACAGCGGCATCAACTACACCTGGACGCCCGCGACCACGGAGCAGAAGCAGAAGGGTGCCAAGACGGTGCTCGTCTCCGCCACGGGCAAGGCCAGCCCGGTGGTCTTCGCGCTGGACATCACGAACCCGAGCGACACGTGGTACCCGCTGCCGCTGTGGGAGTTCAGCCTGGCGGACACGGACGTGACGTCCGCCTTCACCGCGGCGATCATCGCCGACCCCAGCAACCCCAAGACCGTGGTGATGCCGGACAACTCGGGCTCCCGGCACGCGCCTTCCATCGCGCGCATCTCCTGGGGCTCCGCGGCGGACGCGGACCGGCGCTGGGTGGCGGTGGTGGGCACCGACTACGAGCCGGGCGACTCGCGCGCGGGCGCCGTCTACATCCTCGACATGAAGACGGGCAAGCCGCTCCAGTACGGCAGCGGCCCCGGCGCCGCCAAGTACGCGGGCGTCGTCACCTTCGAGCAGGGCTCCGGCATCGCGGCGGAGACGGCGATGCTGGACCTGAACCAGGACGGCTCCTACGACGTCATGTACGTGCCCACGACGGCCGGCAGCGTCTGGCGCGTCAACCTCAAGGACGTGAGCGCCTCCCGCAAGCTGGGCAGCCAGGTGAAGAAGTGCATGGTGGCCCACGCGTCGTCCGCGCTGGCGGGCCGCGCTGACGCGAACCAGACGCAGCTGGACCTGCAGGAGCTCTACTCCAACATGGCGGTGAAGCTCGTCGCCACGGACTCGGGCCCCGCGGTGCGCTTCTACTTCGGCACCAGCGACAACCCGGACAAGTACACGGACGGCTTCAAGGAAGCGGATCCCCAGCACCCCACGTACCAGTACCACCTGCTCGCCTTCGAGGACCCGGACCCCACCGGCAGCAAGCCGTGCGCGGAGCTCAAGCCGCTGTGGGTGCAGAAGATGGGCCCGGGCCAGAAGCTGTGGGGCGGCGTCGCGCTCAGCTCGGAGAACATCTACGCCGCGACCGCGGTGGGCACGGCCGCGGACATCTGCAGCCTGGTGGCGGACGCGAAGGGCGAGGCCTACACCGCCAACCAGTCGAGCGGCGTGCTCGTCGGCGGCCAGGGGGCCCAGCTGGACGGCCACGCCATCTCCTCGCCGGTGGTCCACGACGAGCACCTCTTCGTGCTCACGGCGACAGGTAAGATGAAGGTCAAGGGCGGAGAGAACTGGAACAACCAGGCCGGTACGAGCGGAGTGCCCCGCTCGCAGATCATGATGTGGGAACCGCTGCCCGACGGGAGACTGCCGCAATGAAGCAGCGCGCCTCACGGGGTGTCACCCTGCTGGAAGTCATGGCCACCATGGCCGTCATGCTGGTGGGAGTCGCGGCGGCGATGACCGTGGTGAGCCAGACGACCCGCGCCAACCGCCGCACCCTGACCGCCAACCAGGCGCAGATCATCGCGGAGCAGACCCTGGAGAACATCCTCCAGGAGGGCTGCCAGGGTTCGGACACCTGCGCTACCGCGACGAACCAGACCTTCGACGTGTACCAGACGTCGGAGGGGCTCCTGCGGAACACGGTCCCGGCGAATCCGAACGTCGTCGCGCGCAAGTACACGGTGACCGTGGACGTGGACAACTCCAAGGTCCCCGCCACCATCGAGGATGGCAAGGCCGGTGAGCCGGCCATCACCCGCAACCTCGTGGGGACCACGGCGGGCACGCTCGTGAACGTGCGGGTGTCGGTGAGCTGGGATGAGCCGGGCATCCGCGCGGACCGGCAGATGGTGGTCCTCCAGAGTCGGATGGCACCATGAGACCCTCCTCCCTCCACGACCGGGGCTTCACGCTCCTTGAAGTGATGATCGCCAGCGGTCTCGGGGTCATCGTGCTCACCACGGGGCTGGTGGTGGGCACGCAGATGCAGAAGCGCGCCCTGTTCGAGGAACAGACGATGACCGCCCAGGTCACCGGGCGGGCCGTGAAGGAGCTGCTCACGCTGGACGTGTCCCGCGCCGGCACCGGCATGGGCAACACGCCCATCTCCTTCGACACCAACGACGAGCGCTCGGCCATCACGGTCTGGTCCAAGCCGGACCTGAAGACGGGCATCGGGACGACGCTGGGCGCGGACGCGACCTTCGAGCCGCCGCCCGCCGGGTTCCCGGCCTCGGACGCCCTCCAGCTCTACTGGGGGGACACGAACGGGATGATCACCCTGGCGACCTGCCCGTCGCTGTCCCGGGTCCGCGAAGAGGACGTCGCGACGGGCGTCACCTTCTGCACGCGCCCCAATCCCTCGACGGCCTTGGTGGACACCACCAACCCCACGCTCGCGGTGCTCGTCAGCGGGGGCAACAAGAAGGCCTGCCCCGTGCTGGTGGACAGCGTGCAGCAGGCCAACGCCAAGCTCGTCATCAAGGCGGCGACCGCCCAGGTCCCCCGCTCGGCCCTCTGCGCCAACAAGGACCTGTGGACGAAGGCGTCCGGCGACATCGAGAACTGGGTGGCCCTGCGGCTGAGCGGCGCGGCCTACCGGGTGAACTGGAAGGGCGGCATCCCCACCCTGGAGTACCGCGCGCCGAACCAGACTGCCTGGTCGGTGTTGAGCCGTGACGTGGAGCAGCTCACCGTGCGCGAGGGCGTCGTCAACCTCACCGCTGGCGGGAACAACAAGCTGGATTGGTACCCCGGCGACAACACGGTGACCCCCAGCGCCCCCCATCCGGCCATCTCCGACTGCACCGTGGCCCGCTACACCTCGGGCGCCTGCAAGTCGGACGACCGCGACTCGACGGGGACGGCCCTGCCGCCCGCGACGACGGTGCCCCAGGTCATCCAGCGCCTGCGCCAGCGGGTGCGCGAGCTGGAGGTGACGCTGGTCATCCGCACGCGGCGCATCAACCGGGACGCGGACATGACCGGCACGGATGAAGAGGGCCAGGCGAAGGACGGCTACACGCGGCGGCGCTACACCTTCCGGGTCGCGGCGCGCAACATGACGGTGGGCCTGACGCGGCCCCCGGCCCCGGTGACCCCATGAAGCAGACGCGTGGCATGACGTTGTTGGAGATGATGATCGCCCTGGCGGTGGTGGCCGTGCTCATCACCCTGGCGGTGGCGGGAATGCAGACCCGCATTGGCGGCCAGCGGGAGAGCATCGCCACGCGCGAGCTGTGGTCGTCCGCGCTGCGGGCCCGTCAGCTGGCCATCAGCACGAGCCAGCCGGTGCGCATCGTGGTGGAGCCCAACGTCACCCAGCCGGACGGCCGTCAGTACACCGTGGCGCGCTGGGAGCGGCTGAAGTGCGGTGACGACATCAACACGCCAGACGCGTGGGGCGTGGACAAGTGCCCCAGCACCACCTGCGTGAACAAGACCTGCCGCAACACGCCCGCGTGCTGCAGCGAAACGGGGCCGGACATCATCATCCCGTCCACGATGAACGCCTCGAACATCAACAACCTGTGCTTCCTGCCGGGCTCCGGCCGGCCGGCGCTCAACAAGATGGACTGCATGCAGGGCAAGCTCGGCCAGCCCGCGCTCGTCGCGGCGGCGGCGCCAACGGACGGTGCCATCCAGTTCCGCTTCACCTCCAACCGCGCCAAGAGCGTGCTGATGGTGGAGCCGCTGACGGGCCTGTCCAGCGTGATGGACTGCGACTCGTTGGCGGCCACCACCAGCGACACCAGCCGCAAGGACGTGCGGCTGGCGACGGCGTGCGCGGTGCCCTGAGGCTGTGACTTGCGCGCGCCCGGGGACCCTCGTGTGTCCCGGGCGCGCGTGAGCCTCCCCGCCTGGCGGCCGTGCCCCGGCTCCCATGGACCCGACACGTGACCGCATCCAGCGTTGATTTGGGACAGGGCGCACCCTAATTAGCCGAGGGCCCCCACACGGGCCCTCGAATGGATACCTCCCTCCCCCCGAAATCCGACGGCACCTCCTGGCCCGGCGGCGCTCCCCCTCCCTCCGGTGACGCCTTCGCCCGGCTCCTGGCCTCCCTGCGCGCGGGGCACCGTGCGCGGACGCAGGGGGTGAAGGGCGCGGCGCGCGGCCACCTGCTCGCCCGCCTGCACCGCGAGCTGCGCGCGCCCCTGGTGTGCGTGGCCGCGGATGAAGAGGCGGCGGATGCGCTCGCGCACGACCTGGCCTTCTTCCTGGGCGGCACCGGCAGCCTGCTGGAGCCCCGCGTGCTGCGCCTGCCCGCGGACGAGGTGCTCCCGTACGACGAGCTGTCGCCGGAGGCGGGCCCCATCACGGAGCGGCTGGGCGCGCTGTTCCACCTGGCGCGCGGCACGCCGTTCCCCGCGCTGGTGCTGTCCTTGCGCGCGCTGCACCGCCGCGTGCTGCCGCTGGCGGTGATGGAGGGGCTGGCCCAGCGCGTGGAGGTGGGCCAGGACTTCGACCGCGACTCGCTGGCGCGGAAGCTCTCGCTGATGGGCTACCAGAACAGCCCGCTGGTGGAGGACAAGGGCACCTTCAGCGTGCGCGGCGGCCTGCTGGACGTCTTCAGCCCGCTGTACGAGCGGCCGGTGCGCCTGGAGTTCTTCGGGGACACCATCGAGTCCATCCGCGTCTTCGACCCGGAGTCGCAGCGCACCGTGGACGCGCTCAAGACCGTGGACCTGGTGCCCGCGCGCGAGCTGCTGCTCACCGACGACACCCGCCCGCGCGCCGAGGCCGCCGCCCGCGCGGTGGCGGACCGCATCAACCTGCCCACCATCAAGCTGCGCGAGCGGCTGGACGCGCTGCGGGAAGGCCTGCCCGGCTTCGGCCTGGAGGGGCTGCTGCCCGGCTTCTTCGAGGGCGGCCTGGCCACGGTGTTCGACTACCTGCGCGCGTGGGCCCCGGAGCCCGTCGTCTACCTGGACGACCCGGTGGGGCTGGACCGCGCGCTGGAGGAGCTGTGGGCGGAGCTGGCCAAGGGCGTGGAGGAGGCGGACGCGCGCCAGGACCTCACCTACCCGCCGGAGCACCACTTCCTCACGCGCGAGGGCGTGGCGGCGGGCCTCAAGGCCCTGCGCGTGGTGGAGGGCGGAGGCCTGTCGCTCTCGCAGTCCGAAGCGCCCGTGGCCTTCACCTTCGGCACGACGCAGGACCTGCGCGAGGCCATCCTCGCGCACCACGGTGAGGAGGGCGCCCTCACCCCGCTGGTGGAGCGGCTCCAGCGCTGGCGTGACACCGGCGTGGCGTGCGCGGTGGCGTGCGGCACGCTCAGCCAGGCGGACCGGCTCAAGCGGCTCTTGCTGGACCGCTCCGTGATGGTGAAGGTGCACACAGAGCCGCTGCAGGACCCGGCGAAGCTCTATGAGCCGGCAATATGGGCGCACCTGTTCACCGGCGAGGTGAGCCACGGCTTCACCGACCCCGAAGGCCGGCTGGCGGTGCTGGCGGACGAAGAGATTTTCGGCGTCCGCTCGCGCCGCCGCGTCAAGCGCAGCAAGAAGCTGGACGCGTTCGCCGCGGGCTTCAAGGACCTGAAGGAAGGCGACCTCATCGTCCACACCGACTTCGGCATCGGGCGCTACGCGGGCCTGACGAAGATGGAGGTGCAGGGCGTGCCGGGGGACTTCCTCGTCCTGGAGTACGCGGGGCGGGATAAAATCTACCTGCCGGTGGGCCGCATGCGGCTCATCCAGAAGTTCACCGGCGGGGACCCGGAGAAGGTCCAGCTGGACAAGCTGGGCACGACGAGCTGGGAGAAGACGAAGAAGCGCGTCAAGGAGCAGCTGCTCAAGATGGCGGCGGAGCTCCTGCAGATGGCCGCCGCGCGCAAGGCGCACCCGGGCTACGCGTTCGCGCCGCCGGACCGCTACTTCGCCCAGTTCGAGGCGGACTTCGAGTTCGACGAGACGCCGGACCAGGCGAAGGCCATCGAGGACGTGCTCGCGGACATGCAGAAGGCGCAGCCAATGGACCGGCTCGTCTGCGGCGACGTGGGCTACGGCAAGACGGAGGTGGCCATGCGCGCCGCCTTCAAGGCCACGCTGGACCGCAAGCAGGTGGCGGTGCTGGTGCCCACCACGGTGCTGGCGCAGCAGCACTTCCATTCGTTCAAGAAGCGCTTCAAGGACTACCCCGTCACGGTGGAGGTGATCTCCGGCATCCGCAAGCCGCCGGAGATCCGCGACATCCTCCGCCGCGCCAAGGAGGGCAAGGTCGACATCGTCATCGGCACGCACAAGCTGCTGGCGGGCGACGTGTCCTTCAAGGACCTGGGGCTCCTGGTGGTGGACGAGGAGCAGCGCTTCGGCGTGAAGCAGAAGGAGGCCCTCAAGCGGCTGCGCACACAGGTGGACGTGCTGACGCTGACGGCGACGCCCATTCCCCGCACGCTGCACATGAGCATGTCCGGCGTGCGCGACATGAGCATCATCGCCACGCCGCCGCAGGACCGCCGGGCCATCCGCACCTTCGTGATGAAGTACGACGAGGCCGCCATCAAGGAGGCCGTCGAGCGGGAGATCGCCCGGGGCGGCCAGGTCTTCTTCGTGCACAACCGCGTGGAATCCCTGCCCTCCATGGAGCAGGAGCTGAGGAAGCTGCTGCCCAACGTCTCCATCGGCGTGGCGCACGGCCAGATGGGCGAGGGGCAGCTGGAGAAGGTGATGCTCCAGTTCACGGAGCACAAGTTCCAGGTGCTGCTGTGCACGAGCATCATCGAGAGCGGCATCGACATCTCCAGCGCCAACACGATGATCGTCAACCGCGCGGACCAGTTCGGCCTGGCGCAGCTCTACCAGCTGCGCGGACGCGTGGGCCGCAGCAAGGAGCGCGCGTACGCGTACCTGCTGGTGCCCACGCGCCGGCCGGTGACGAAGGACGCGCAGCGGCGCCTGGAGGTGCTCCAGAACTTCACGGAGCTGGGCGCGGGCTTCTCCATCGCCAGCCACGACCTGGAGATCCGCGGCGCGGGCAACCTGCTGGGTGAGAAGCAGTCCGGCGCCATCGCGGAGATCGGCTTCGACCTGTACGCGCAGCTGATGGAGGAGGCCGTCGCGGAGCTCCAGGGCATGCCGCCCAAGGTGCACGTGGAGCCGGACATCAACCTGCCCATGCCGGCGCTCATCCCCGACGACTACGTGGCGGACGTGCACCAGCGGCTGGTGTTCTACAAGCGCTTCAGCCAGGCCAGCCACCCGGACGAGGTGACGGACCTGCGCGCGGAGCTGGTGGACCGCTACGGCGAGGCGCCCGACGAGGTGGACGCCCTCTCCGAGGTGACGCTCCTCAAGATCGACATGCGCGAGCTGCGGCTGCGCGCGCTGGAGGCGGGCCCCGGCCGGCTGTCCCTGGCGCTGGGCGGCGACGCGCTGCTGGACGGCGCGAAGGTGGCGGGGCTGGTGCAGCGCTCCAAGGGCTTCTACCGGCTGACGCCGGACATGAAGCTCATCGCGCGCGTGCCCGCGGAGGTGAAGGGGCACGCGCTGCTGGCGGAGGCGCACAAGCTGCTGCGCGACGTGGGCACCTGCGCGCTGCCCCGGCACTGACGCACGCGGGGGGACTTCAGCTAGGCTGGCCGCCGAATGGCGATTGAGAAGGCGCTGTTGCTCATCGCGGACATCGGCGGCTACACGCGCTTCATGCGGCAGCACCGCTTCGGCCTCGCGCACGCGCAGGACACGGTGGCGCAGCTGCTGGAGGCCGTCATCGACGCGTCCGGCCGGTTCAAGCTGGCGAAGCTGGAAGGCGACGCGGCCTTCTTCTACGCCGTGGGCGACGACGTCACGCCGGTGGCCCGGCAGGTCGCGGCCATCCGCCGGGCCTTCCTGGCCCGCAAGGAGCAGCTCGTCATCGACCGCATGTGCCGGTGTGACGGGTGCACGCAGGTGGGCGCCCTGACGCTCAAGTTCGTGGCCCACGCCGGGGAGGTGGCCTTCCAGAAGGTGAAGCACCTCACGGAGCTGGCGGGGGTGGACGTCATCCTGGTGCACCGGATGCTGAAGAACGACGTGCCCGTGTCCGAGTACGTCCTGATGACGGACGCGGTGCACCAGGGCCTGGAGCCGGAGCTGCGTAAGCTCAGCCAGGGGCTGGAGCACGACTTCGAGGGCATGGGCCGCACGGCGACGCACTACCTGGACCTGAGCACGCTGGTGGCGAGCGTGCCCGCGCCGCGCCCAAGCCTGCCGCGCAAGCTGTGGCGCAAGCTGACGCTGGAGCTGCGCTCGCTGAAGTACGTGCTCGGCCTCAAGGAGGCGTGCGAGGGCTTCCGCAACGTCGAGGTCGTCGACGCCATCGTGCCGAAGAAGCCCTGAAGCGCCGCGCCCTCAGCGGCCCGCGCAGAAGCGGGCCACCGCCTGCGTGAGCGCGGCCTCGCAGCGCACCAGGTCCTCCATGGGGACGAACTCGCCCGTCTGGTGCGCGACGCGGATGTCGCCGGGGCCGAACACCACGGCCTCCGCGCCCAGCTCCGTGAGCTGGGGGGCCTCCGTGCCGAAGGACACCGTTTCGGAAGCGTTGCCGCTCACCTCTTCCAGGAAGCGCACCACGTCCGCGTCGCCGCGCGTGTGGACGCCGCGGTCCATGCGCAGCACCTTGATGCGCGCCTCGTAGGCGGGCTCGTCGCGCATGAGCTCCTGGCGGATGTGCTCCATCATCTCGGGGACGCGCTCGGCGGCCTGGCCGGGGATGGGGCGCCACTCCACGGTGAAGCGGCAGGAGCCGGGCAGGACGTTCTTCGCCTTGCCGCCCTGGATGAGGCCCACGTTCACCGTGGTGAAGGGCGGCTGGAAGCCCTCGTCGCGGTCCTCGCGCAGGACGGTGTGGGCCAGCGTCTCCAGCTTCTGGAGGAAGCGGCCGGCGCGGAAGATGGCGGACGCGCCCAGCTCCGGGTACGCGCTGTGCCCTTCCTTGCCCAGCACCTCCACCTCCGCCAGGCAGTAGCCCTTGTTGGCGCGCACGGGGATGAGGCGCGTGGGCTCGCCGACGATGGCGTGCTTCGCGCGGCCCAGGCCCGCGGCCACCAGCTTCTTCGCGCCCACGAGGCCAACTTCTTCATCGGCGGTGAGGATGACGAGGAGGGGTGCGTCCAGCTTCGGCAGGTCCTTGCGCGTGGCGGTGTGCAGCGCGCAGGCGATGAAGCCCTTGGTGTCACAGGCGCCGCGGCCGTACAGCTTGCCGTCGCGTTCGGTGAGGCGCAGCGCGTCCGTCCAGGCGGCGTCATAGGGCACGCAGTCGGAGTGGCCCACCAGGGCCAGCGCGGCGCGGTCGGCGTCGCCCTTGCGCGCGACGAGGTTCACCTTCGCCACGCCCGCGTCGTCGGTGTAGTGCTGGCGCTCGGCGGTGAAGCCGGCGGCCTCCAGCCGCGCCTGGGCGTAGTCGATGAGGGGCGCGTTGGGGCGCGAGGACGTGGTGTCCAGCGCCACCAGTTCCGCCAGGGTGGCCCGCAGCGCGGGCAGCGTGTCGCTCATGGGACGGCCTCCAGTCAGGCCACCTCCATGCCACCGCCCGCGCCGCGACGCCAGTGCGCCCGTGCCCCTCGGTTACAGGCCGGACGTGGGCTCCTGCGCGGGCGCCGCGTCCGGGTTGCCCAGGCCCTTGAGGATGGCGGGTTCGGACGCGCTCACGTGGCCCACGTAGAAGACCCCGTGGTAGCCCTCCTTGTTGGGCGAGTCCCAGGCGTGCATGAAGAAGCGGTCGCCGTTGTCCTTGCCCTTCGCTTCCTTCACGCCGCAGTCCAGCTTGCGGCTCTGCTCGTTCGCCGCGCAGATCCACGCCGTCCCGCTGTCGTAGGCCATGTCCAACGCCGTGACGTCGTCGAGTTGGTCCTTCAGCAGGTAGCCCATGGGCCGGTACTGCTTGTCCCACGGCAGGCCCTTCGCCGTGCGCGAGTGGATGTTGCCGCTCACTACCAGGTGGAAGCGCTGGGGTGCGGCCTTCACCTGAGCCAGCACCGTCTTCGTCAGCGCGTCCTCGCGCTGCTGGCCGGAGAGCTTCGGGTGGTCATAGACGAAGACCGCCACGTCCAGGCCCTGTGCGCGCAACTGGCGCAGCTGCTCCAGCATGTTCGCCACCGCCGCGCTGCCCCGGCCGTCCGGATACGGGCTGCGCCAGAAGGGGGCCTCCATCAGCTTGAGCCAGTCCACCTCACCGCCCTGGCTCTGGAGGAACGTGGTGATGCGCGCCTCGTTCTCCACCGGCAGCTCCAGGCCCACCGTCACCGGCACTCCTGACGTGACGAGCTGGCACACGGACTGCGCGATGAAGCGCGGCACCTCCTGCGTGCCGTGCAGTTCGCCGAGCAGCAGCACCCCACCCGCCTTCGCCTGCTTCGTCAGCCCCAGGATGGACTGGCCGCACTCGGTGAACGCCGGTGCCGCCTTCGCCACGGGCTGCTCCGTCTTCGTCGGCTGCTTCTTCGCCAGCTTGGGCATGATGCCCCGGAACACGCGCCACTCCATGGTCAGGTCGCGCGTGCCCTGCCCCGACTCCATGTAGAAGGCGTTCTCCCCCACCGGGAAGGCCAGCCGGTCCGACTCGTCTTCAGGGCTCAGGTTCTCGGAACCGCTACCGTCAGAGTCAATGGTCCGGCCAGCGGCAGTGCCCCAGTCCAGCTCCTTTCCGGGCCGGGACAGCGTCTTGTTCGCCGACTTGGTGATACGGATGACCCACAGCTTGCTCTTCGTGGGCGTCTCGCGCTTGCCCATGACCATGTAGCGGTGCCAGTAGCCGGCGATCTTCGAGCCGCCGAACTCCTGCTTCCACTCGGTCTCCAGCACCATGCTGCCCCGGTCCTCGCGGTAGGGCAGGTGCGCGTCCGTGAAGTATTGCCGGACCGACGGCCACATCTCCTCCAGCGGCACGTCGTAGACGGCCTCGTAGTCCGGCGTCTCCAACTCCTGCCGTCCGGCGCAGCCCACCGCCAGGAGCAACGCCAGCCATCCCACCTTCAACATCGAGCGCATTCGCAGTGCCTCCATCACGTTCCGCGATGTGATGAAGAACGCCGTGTGAGCGTTGGGCATATCGCCACCGCGCTCGCTACAGCGACGACGTGGACTCCTGCGCGGGCGCCGCGTCCGGGTTGCCCAGGCCCTTGAGGACGGCGGGCTCGGATGCCGTCACGTGGCCCACGTAGAAGACCCCGTGGTAGCCCTCCTTGTTCGCGGAACTCCAGGTGTGCATGAAGAAGCGGTCGCCGTTGTCCTTCCCCTTCGCTTCCTTCACGCCGCAGTCCAGCTTGCTGCTTTGCTCGTTCGCCGCGCAGATCCACGCCGTCCCCGTGTCGTAGGCCATGTCGAGCGCCGTGACGTCATCGAGCTGGTCCTTCAGCTGGTAGCCCATGGGACGGTACTGCTTGTCCCACGGCAGCCCCTTCGCCGTGCGCGAGTGGATGTTGCCACTCACCACCAGGTGGAAGCGCTGGGGTGTCGCCTTCACCTGCGCCAGCACTGTCTTCGTCAGCGCGTCCTCGCGCTGCTGGCCGGAGAGCTTCGGGTGGTCATAGACGAAGACCGCCACGTCCAGGCCCTGTGCGCGCAACTGGCGCAGCTGCTCCAGCATGTTCGCCACCGCCGCGCTGCCCCGGCCGTCCGGATACGGGCTGCGCCAGAAGGGGGCCTCCATCAGCTTGAGCCAGTCCACCTCACCGCCCTGGCTCTGGAGGAACGTGGTGATGCGCGCCTCGTTCTCCACCGGCAGCTCCAGGCCCACCGTCACCGGAATTCCCGACGTGACGAGCTGGCACACGGACTGCGCGATGAAGCGCGGCACCTCCTGCGTGCCGTGCAGCTCCCCGAGCAGCATCACCCCACCCGCCTTCGCCTGCTTCTTCAGGCCGAGGATGGACTGGCCGCACTCGGTGAACGTGGGGGCGTCCTTTGCGCCCGGCGCCTTCGCCACCTGCGGCTCCGCACTCACCGGCTGCTTCTTCGCCAGCTTGGGCATGATGCCGCGGAACACGCGCCACTCCATGGTCAGGTCGCGCGTGCCCTGCCCTGCCTCCATGTAGAAGGCGTTCTCCCCCACCGGGAAGGAGAGCCGGTCCGCGTCGTCCTCCACGCTCAGGTCCGTGACCTCCTCAGGGCCATTGCCAAGGCTCCGGGGAGCGCCCCAGTCCAGCTCCTTGCCGGGCCGCGACAGCGCCTTGTTCACGGACTTGGTGATGCGGATGATCCACAGCTTGCTCTTCGTGGGCGTCTCGCGCTTGCCCATGACCATGTAGCGGTGCCAGTAGCCGGCGATCTTCGAGCCGCCGAACTCCTGCTTCCACTCGGTCTCCAGCACCATGCTGCCCCGGTCCTCACGGTAGGGCAGGTGCGCGTCGGTGAAGTACTGCCGGACCGACGGCCACATCTCCTCCAGCGGCACGTCGTAGACAGCCTCGTAGTCCGGTGTCTCCAGTTCCTGCCGTCCGGCACAGCCCACCATCAAGAGCAACGCCAGCCATCCCAGCTTCAGCATCGAGCGCATTCGCAGTGCCTCCATCACGTGCCGCGATGTGATGAAGAACGCCGCGCGCGCCGGGCGCATATCGCCACCGCGCCAGCTACAAGCCCGGTGCGGACTCCGGCACGGGCGCCGCGTCCGGATTCCCCAGCCCCTTGTGGATGGCGGGCTCGGACGCGCTCACGTGCCCCACGTAGAAGACCCCGTGGTAGCCGTCCTTGTTCGCGGAGCTCCAGGTGTGCACGAAGAAGCGGTCGCCGTTGTCCTTGCCCTTCGCGCTCTTCACACCGCAGTCCAGCTTGCGCCCCTGCGCATCCGCCGCGCAGATCCACGCCGTGCCGCTGTCGTAGGCCATGTCCAATGCGGTGACGTCGTCGAGCTGGTCCTTCAGCAGGTAGCCCATGGGCCGGTACTGCTTGTCCCAGGGCAGGCCCTTCGCCGTGCGCGAGTGGACGTTGCCGCTCACCACCAGGTGGAAGCGCTGTGGCGTCGCCTTCACCTGAGCCAGCACCGTCTGCGTCAGCGCCTCCTCCCGCTTCTGCCCGGAGAGCTTCGGGTGGTCGTAGACGAACACCGCCACGTCCAGCCCCTGGGCTCGCAGCTGGCGCAGCTGCTCCAGCATGTTGGCCACCGCTTCGCTGCCCCGGCCGTCCGGGTACGGACTGCGCCAGAAGGGAGCCTCCATCAGCTTGAGCCAGTCCACATCACCGCCCTGGCTCTGGAGGAAATGGGTGATGCGATCCTCGTTCTCCACCGGCAGCTCCAGGCCCACCGTCACCGGCATGCCCACCGTGACGAGCTGACACACGGACTGCGCGATGAAGCGCGGCACCTCCTGCGTGCCGTGCAGCTCACCCAGCAGCAGCACGCCGCCCGCCTTCGCCTGCTTCTTCAGGCCGAGGATGGACTGGCCGCACTCGGTGAACGCCGGTGCGTCCTTCGCGCCCGGGGCCTTCGCCACCTGCTGCTCTGCGCTCACCTGCTGCTTCTTCGCGAGCTTGGGCATGATGCCCCGGAACACGCGCCACTCCATGGTCAGGTCGCGCGTGCCCTGCCCGGAGTCCACGTAGAAGGCGTTCTCCCCCACCGGGAAGGCCAGCCGGTCCGCCTCGTCCTCGACGGAGATGGAGTAATCACCGTTGCCGAGCGAGAACTGATCCCGCTGCGAGGGGTCGCCTCCGAGTCCCCGATTCGTGCCCCAGTCCAGCTGCCTGCCGGGCTGCGCCAGCGTCTTGTTGACGGACTTGGTGATGCGGATGATCCACAGCTTGCTCTTCGTCGGCGTCTCCCGCTTGCCGATGACCATGTAGCGGTGCCAGTAGCCGGCGATCTTCGAGCCGCCGAACTCCTGCTTCCACTCGGTCTCCAGGACGAGGCTGCCGCGGTCCTCGCGGTAGGGCAGGTGCGCGTCCGTGAAGTACTCGCGCACCAGGGGCCACATCTCCTCCAGCGGCAGGTCGTAGATGGCCTCGTAGTCCGGCGTCTCCAGGTCCTGCCGCCCGGCGCAGCCCCCCACCGCCAGCCCCACCAGCATCACCAGCGACAGCCAGACTCCTGCACGCATCCACGTCCTCCCGCGGAAAATCCCGCGCCATGGGCCGTCAACGCAGTGGCGAGCCCGCCATATCGAACCCCGTCCCCCTCTACGGGTAGAGGCGCCGGGCGAGCTGCTGGAAGGCGCGGCCGCTCTCCTCCGTCAGCGGGTGCCGGCCGTCCCGGACCAGGAGCCGGCCCGCCACCGCCACGTCGCGCACCGCGCCTCCCGCCGCCCCGAAGACGATGCCCGGCAGGAGCGACGCGGGGCTCGCGCCCACCAGCGACGGGTGCTGCACGTCCACCGTGAAGAAGTCCGCTTGCGCCCCCGGCGACAGCGTGCCCGTGCCCATCCCCAGGCTCCGCGAGCCCTGCACCGTGGCCATGTCGAAGAGCCGCGCCGCCAGCCCGTCCAGCGTCCCCTTCCCCGGGTCCAGCACCGCCCGGCGCAGCCGCACCAGCCGCAGGTGCTGCTCCAGCTGACGGGCCTCGTCCAGCAGGTCCACCACCGTCTGGCTGTCCGAGCCGAAGCTCACGCGCGCCCCGGCCTTCACCAGCGCGTCCGCCGGCACGATGCCGTCGCCCAGGTTGCGCTCCGTGGACGGGCACGCGCATACCGTGGCCTGCGCGCGGCCCAGCAGCGTCACCTCCGCGTCCGTCAGGTGCACGCCGTGCACCGCCGTGAAGCGCGGCCCCAACAGGCCCACGTCCGCCACCAGCTCCACCGGACGGCGGCCGTGCTCCGCGAGGCACGCCTCAATCTCCTTCGGCTGCTCCGCCACGTGCATGTGGATGGGCATGCTCGCGGGCGCCGTGCGGGCCACCTGCGTCAGCCAGTCCTTCGACACCGCGCGCACGCTGTGCGGCGCCAGCCCCACGCTCACCCGCGCGTCTCCGCGCACCGCGTGCGACAGCGCCTCCGTGGTGGACAGGAACGCGTCCACGTCCGCGTCGATGAAGCGGCGCTGGCGCGGGTTGGCGGGCACGTTGAAGCCCGCGCGCGCGTAGCCCACCCGCAGCAGGCAGATGCGCAGCCCCACGTCCGTGGCCGCGCGGATGACCGCGTGCGCCAGCGCGTTGCGGTCCGCGTAGGGCGTCCCGTCCGGCTGGTGGTGCAGGTAGTGGAACTCGCCCACCGTGGTGATGCCCGCGAGCACCATCTCCAGGAACACCTGCCGGGAGGCGACGTGGATCTCCTCCGGCGTGAGCGCCTCCGCGGCGCGGTACATCGCCTCGCGCCAGGACCAGAAGTCGTCCTGCCCGCCGGCCGACGCCACGTATTCGGTGCGCCCGCGGATGAGCCGCTGGAACGCGTGCGAGTGGCCGTTGACGAGCCCCGGCAGCAGCGCCCGCCCCGCCAGCCGCTCCACGCGCGCCCCTTCGGGCACCGCGCCGAGCACTCGGCCATCCGCGCCCACCGCCAGCGCACGGCCTTCGTGGAAACGCCCGTCCACGAACAGGAAGTCGGGTTGGTAGACAGTGATGTCGCTCACGCGCGGCAGCGTATGCCAGTTCGCCGCGACGCGCGGTAGCGGCTTCAGGCGCCCATTTCGGCGACGTCCATGAAGGGCACGCGGGCTTGCGCCCAGGGACGGGTGCGCACCGCGTCGCGGATCCACGTGCCGTGGCGCCGCTCGTCCTCGCGGTGCTTCCGGATGAGGACCTTCACCTCCGGGGTCCACTCGAACTGGAGCGCCAGCTCATAGGCCCGGTCGAACAGCTCCTCGTTGCCGAGCATGGCCCACAGCGTGGCCTCCGTCCCCATCAGCCCCGTCATGGCCGTCAGGCCCTTCATCGCGGAGCCCTTCAGGTCCGGGCGCAGCGTCACCGGCTCCCCCCCGAAGTGGCGGATGAGCGTGTTCAGGTCCTGCACATGGCGCAGGTGGTCCGCGCGGAAGTGGTTGAGGCGCTCGCGCACCAGGGCCGGTCCGATGCGGGCGATGGCCACGTCGTACGCGCCCACGGCGTCGGCATCGAGCTGCGCCAGGCTGTGCAGGCGATCCACTTCGGACTTGTTGGCCATGGGGTGCCTCCTCCAACCGGGAATGCGAATGCTCGGGCCCGAACAATGTGGGGATTCATCCTCCCGGAACCAACCGCCGTCCCCTGCCTCACCCCTCCTTCGAGCCCAGGGCGAGCGGGCTGCCTGGGGCCATTCCGGGGATGTGGCCGGAAAATCAGGTGCGAGGTCCGCGCGAGGAGCGCCTGCCTCCCTGCCTGCTCACCAACCGATGTGAGGAATTGCGCGCCCGCTCTCCTGTGCAGAGCGTTGGAGGGTGAAGACTTCAGACACCCAGCGCCGGCTGCGCCGTTACAAGACGAAGCGTGACTTCCACCTGACGCCCGAGCCGTCCCCGGACGTGAGGGCCCCGAAGTCGAGCGCTCCCGTCTTCGTCATCCACAAGCACGACGCCACCCGGCTGCACTACGACCTGCGGCTGGAGATTGGCGGCGTCCTGGTGAGCTGGGCCATCCCCAAGGGCCCCAGCCACGACCCCGCGGTGAAGCGGCTCGCGGTCCAGACGGAGGACCACCCGCGCTCCTACGCGGACTTCGAGGGGCACATCCCGGATGAGCAGTACGGCGGCGGTGATTCGCTGCTCTGGGAGTCCGGCACCTTCGAGGTCGTGCCTCCCGGCGATGCCGCGACGCAGCTGAAGCGCGGGCACCTGGAGGTCCTGCTGCACGGCGCGAAGCTCAAGGGGCGCTGGCACCTCATCCGCACGCGTCCGCGCGGCGGCAAGGCGCAGTGGCTCTTCTTCAAGGCGAAGGATGAGTACGCCAAGCCCGGCTACGACGTCACGGTGGAGCGCCCCGAGTCCGTGAAGAGCGGCCAGGTGAAGACGCACGGCCCGCGCAAGCCAGGGGTGCTGCGCCACAAGAAGCCCGCCGCGCCCGTGCGCGCGGTGCCCGGGGCCCGCCGCCAGAAGACCGTGCGCAAGCCCTCGAAGGCGGCCCGCCCACCGTCTTCGCCGGAGAAGCTGCTGGAGCGCGTGTGGCCGCCCATGCTGGCGCGGCTGGCGGTGTCCGACGAGGTGCACGACGAGACGCACGCCTACGAGGTGAAGTACGACGGCTTCCGCGCGGTGTGCGCCGTCACGGGCGGGAAGCTCGCCTTCCAGAGCCGCCGGGGCAACGACCTGTCGGGCCGCTTCGCGCGACTCGCGGCGTGCCTGCGGCAGCTGCCCGCGCGCGACGTGGTGGTGGACGGAGAGGTCGTCGCGCTCGACGAGAAGGGCCGCTCGCGCTTCCAGTTGCTGCAGCACACGGAGGAAGGCGCGGAGCAGCGCTTCGTCGTCTTCGACCTGCTGTGGCTGGACGGCGAGGACCTGCGCGAGCTTCCCTACGAGGAGCGCCGCGCGCGGCTGGAGAGGCTGATGGCCTCCGTGAAGCCGCCGCTGCAGCTCTCCGACAAGCTGGACCTGTCGCTGTCGCGCGCGCTGCTGGAGGCGCGGCGCAAGGGGTGGGAGGGCATCATCGCCAAGCGCAAGGACGCGCCCTACACGGGCACGCGCTCCGGGGACTGGCTGAAGCTGAAGGTGGTCGCGGGCCAGGAGGTCGTCATCCTGGGGTACCTGCCCATCAAGAACGAGCGGGCGAAGTCGGAGATTGGCGCGCTGCGCGTGGGCGTGCGCGGCAAGGACGGCTTCCACGACGTGGGCAAGGTGGGCACGGGCTACACGTCCGAGGACCGCCGCGAGCTGCGCTGGCTGCTGGACGCCACGCGCGTGAAGAAGCCGTCCGCCGTGGATGCGCCCACGAACACGGACACCGTCTGGGTGAAGCCGAAGTACGTGGCCCAGGTGAACTTCACGGAGTGGACGAAGGACGGCCGCCTGCGCCACCCCGTGTTCCAGGGGCTGCGCATCGACAAGGCGCCCAAGGAGGTCGTGCGGGAGCACCCGGCCCCCATCGAGGGCGCCGCGCGCAGGGGCTCGCGCCGCGTACCGGCGCAGACCGCCGCGCGCACCGCGACCCGGAAGGCGCCCGCCGCGAAGGCGACACGCGCGAAGTCCGCACGCGCGCCGGAGGTGGCCCTCACGCACGGCGACCGCGTGCTGTTCCCCGAGTCCGGCCTGACGAAGGCGGACGTGTTTGCTTACTACGAGCAGGTGGCGCCGCTGCTGCTGCCCGTGCTCGCGGACCGGCCCCTGTCCCACCAGCAGTGGCCCGCGGGCATCCAGGCGCCGGGCTTCTTCCGGCACGAGCTGTCCGGCATCCCGGCGTGGATGCCCACGCTGCGCGTGCGCCACGAGGACAAGACGCTGCGCCACGTGAACGTGAAGGAGACGTCCGCGCTCCTGTGGCTGGCCAACCAGTCCGCGCTCACGCTGCACATGTGGCTGTCGCACGCGCCCCGGCTGGCGCAGCCGGACTTCGTGGTGTTCGACCTGGACCCCGGCACCGGCGGCTGGAAGGACGTGGTGAAGGTGGCCACCCTGCTGCACGCGCGCCTGGACGAGCTGGGCCTCAAGTCCTTCCCCAAGACGTCCGGCAAGCGCGGCCTGCACGTGCTGGTACCCCTGGCGCCGGGCCACACCTACGCGCGCACCCAGGCGTTCGCGGACGCGCGGGCGCGCGAGCTGGAGGAGGAGCTGGGCGACATCGCCACCACGGAGCGCTCCATCCGCGGGCGCGGCGGGCGGCTCTACGTCGACGCGGGCCAGAACGCGCGCGGCAAGACGGTGGTGGCGCCCTACTCCCTGCGCGCCGTGGAGGGCGCGCCCTTCTCCGCGCCGCTGGACTGGAGCGAGGTGAACGGCCGCCTGGATCCGCACCGCTTCCGCCTGGAGACGCTGAAGAAGCGCCTGGACGCGGTGGGGGACCTGTTCGCGCCCGTGCTCCGCGTGAAGCAGCTGCTGCCGGACGAGTGAGCCGACGGCTGACGCGCCGCTCCCTGAGCGGATGTTTCCCGGAAGGGGGCGGCGCGTGCTACTGCCCGCGCCGCCATGTCGTCCGTGACCGTCGTGACCCCCGCCGCGAAGCCCGCGCCGCGGTGGAAGGTGTCCCTGGCCTACGCCACCTGCTTCATCCTCTGGGGCTCCACCTGGGCCGCCGTGAAGGTGGGGCTGGAGGACCTGCCGCCCCTGCGCTTCGTGGGCACGCGCATGCTCGTCGCCGGGGTGGCGCTGCTGCCCTTCGCGCGCTCGCGCGGGACGGCGCTGGGGGGCGGCACGGGGTGGCGCATCGCGGGGCTGGGCGTGCTCCAGCTCGCGGTGCCCTTCGGCCTGCTCTTCGTGGCGCAGCAGTGGATCCCCTCCAGCTGGTCCGCGCTCCTCTTCTCCACCTTCCCCGTGTGGCTGCTGCTGGTGGGCCGCATCGTCTTTCCGGATCAGCACCTCACCGCGCGCAAGCTCTTCGCCGCCGCGCTGGGCCTGACGGGCGTGGTGGCCCTCCAGCACCAGGAGCTGGCGTCGCTCAGCTTCTCCGGGCAGGTGGTGCTGGGCTGCCTGATGACGCTGTTCGCGGCGTCGGTGGTGGCGGTGGCCAACGTGCTGTTGCGCCGTCACATGACACACGTGCCGCCGCATCTGCTCACGCTGGTGCAGACCTTGAGCAGCGCCGTGTTGCTGCTCTCCGCGTCCGCGCTGCTGGAGTGGAACCAGCCGGCGCACTGGACGCCCAGGGCGGTGGGCGCGCTCTTGTACCTGGCGCTGGGCGGGACGGTGCTCACCTACCAGTGCCTGTACTGGCTGCTGCCGCGCATCTCGCTGGCGGCGCTGGGCGCCATGGCGCTGCTGGACACGCTGGTGGCGGTGACGCTGGGCGTGGCGCTCCTGGGCGAGCCGCTCACGCCGTCGCTGCTGGCGGGCGGCGCGCTCATCCTCACGGCGGCGGCGCTCGCCAACCGCGACGAGGCCCCGGAGGCGAAGGTGCCTCCGGAAGCCCCGCCCGCGGCGTGAGGCCGTGACTCAGAACGGCAGCGGCAGCGAGTACGCCGTGCCGTTCTGCGTGCCGGTGCGGTAGCTCCTCGGCGCGCCGATGACGGCCGTGGGCGGCGAGCCTCCGGAGCCGGGGACGACGGAGATGGACTGGCCGAGGAAGGAGCGCTCGGCGCCGTCGCCCACCACCAGCAGGAAGGGCGACAGCGGGCCCGTGGACTTCGCGCCGCCGGCGAAGAGGAACGCCGCGCCGTCGCCGTCCGCGGCCACCGACGCGTTGGGCGCGCCCACCCACAGGTCCGGGATGCTGTCGCCGGTGAGGTCCCTGCCGCCCGACAGCGACGTGCCGAAGCTCACCGCGCGGGCGCGCCAGGTGAGGTTCAGCGGGGCCAGGTCGACCACGTCCAGCAGCTTCTCACCGGAGGCGGGGGGGGTGAGCGCGGAGGTCGGGATGAGCAGCACCGCCTGCTGGCTCACGCCGTCCACCAGGTAGTTGTTGGCGCTCACCGCGAGGAAGTCCCGCGCGTCTCCCAGGAACCGCCCCGCGCGCGTGGTGGCCACGCCCAGGTTCATCAGCGCGCGCGACACCTCCGCGTCGCCCGCGATGCGCACGGTGGCCCCCGTCGTGCGCCCCCCGCACCGCGTGCCACCCGCGTCGTGGCCATAGGCAATCACGATGCCCGAGTGCGTGTTGTCCGAGTAGCGCCACGCCACCTCGTCGCAGCCATCCCCGTTGAGGTCGCCGATGGAGGCGATGGCGGAGGTCTGCGGCAGCGAGGTGGTGCTCCACTGCGCGGGCGGCCAGACGATGGGCGTGGACGGCCAGGAGTACGCGGGGTCGCAGGCGAGCGTGAGCTTCGCGAGCGACGCGTCCTCCGGCGCCCGGCCCAGGAACACGTCCATGCCGCGGTCGCGCAGCACGGCCAGGTCCTCCTTGCCGTCGTTGTTGAAGTCGAAGCCGCCCACGACGCCACGGCCGATGGTGGTGCGCTTGCACTTCGTGGCCGCCGCGTCGTCGCAGGTGGCGACCACGGACGGCGCGAACACGCGCCAGGCCGGCTTGAAGGTGCCGTCCGCCTGCCCCGCCGACACCAGCAGTCCGCCCAGCGACTGCGTGCTCGTCGTCATGCAGGCGTTCTGCACGTAGGGGTCGCGCTCCGTCGCGGCGGAGTTCGTCGCCGGGATGACGAGCCCCGTGGCGCCGGCCACCAGGTCCGGCCGGCCGTCGCCGTTGAAGTCCGTGAACGCCACGTCCACGCCCACGTTGCGGCCGCCGTACCACGGGGAGCTGGCGCCCTCTCCCGCCACGGTGGCCTTGCCGGGCTCCGCGGTGTCGAAGGTGTACGCGCGGCCCACGGTGAGGTCCGCGCCGTCGTTGTTGGGGCCCGGGCCGGAGAAGCCCTGCGCGCCCACCAGCGCCATCACGCGGCTGCCCAGCCGGGCCACCGCCACGGACTCACCGAAGCGCTCCACGCTGGCCTTCGCCGTCACGTCCAGGCCGCTGCGCGTCCAGTCCGCCACCGTCGCGCCGGCCTTCGTGAAGACGTCCACGCGGCCGGTGAAGGCGCCCGTGGCGGACGACGCGCGGCCGGAGAAGCCCGCCAGCACCGGGCCGGACGGCAGCGTCCACGCCGCGAGCCCCGCGCCCAGCACCTCCGACTTCGCCGCGCCGCCCAGGGCCGCGAGCGGCTTGTTCATCACCGTGTCCTTCGCCAGGCCGGTGAGCGGGAACACCAGCACCTTGCCCGCGTTGCCCAGCGTCGTCGTGCCCACCGTCACCGACGCGTACGGCGCGCCCAGCAGCAGCTCCGGCCCCGCCGTGCCGTCCACGTCCATCACCGCCCAGCTGCGCGTCGCGGTGATGCTCCGCGCGTCGCCATAGAAGCGCGCGAACGCGTTCGAGAGCGCCACCGTCGGGGGGTTCACCGCCGCCGGGTCGTCCACCAGCTTCGCGCCCCGCAGGTCGAACAGGTATGCGCCGCCCGCGTCCTGCTGCGCCGCCACGCCGCCCGACGTGCGCAGGTCCGGCGAGTCCGCCTTGTCCGCCATCACCACGAGGAACGGCGGCCGGCTGCCCTCGCCGGGGATGGTGCCCAGGCGCCAGGTGCCCTCGTTGTTCAGCGTCTCCACCGCGGTGTTGGACGCCAGCACGTACAGGTCCGCGGCGGAGCGGTAGCGCGCTCCCGAGGCGCGCGCGAAGTACACCGCCACGGCCATCTGCTGGCCGTTGGTGCTGCCGTCCGCGTTGTAGCGGGTCAGCCGGTGCAGCGCCGCCAGGTCCGGGCGGCCGTCGTCGTTGAGGTCCGCCACCGCGAGCGCGCGGCCCAGCTCCGTGTTGCTGCGCAGCACGAACTTGCCGCTCGCCTCCAGGTCCTGGCCGCCCAGGCGCACCGTCGGCAGGTCCGGGATGGGCTGTCCCCTGGTGAGGGTGAAGATGTCCACCACGCCGCGCCGGCTGATGCCGGAGAGGGTGGACAGGTCGCCGCCGGGCGAGCCCACGAACAGGTCCAGGTCGCCGTCGCCGTCCGCGTCCGCGATGGCCAGGCCCGTGCCGAACCCGCCGCGGCCCAGGCCGGTGAGCGCGGGCCTCAGCAGCGCGGGCGCCTGGCCCGCCTTGAACGTGTAGAGGTACACCGCGCCCGAGTCGCCGATGGTCACGTCCGCGCCCGGCGAGGACACCGCCAGGTCCGCGCGCCCGTCACCGTCCAGGTCGCCCGCGGCCAGCATGTCGCCGAAGAGCGCGCCCTCCGTCTCCCCCATCAACACCCAGGTGGGCTTCGCGGGCAGGCCGGACGCGCTGCCCTTGTAGACGAACACCGCGCCGCCCGTGGGGCGCGACAGCTCGCTCTCGCGCTGGCCCACCGCCAGGTCCTGGATGCCGTCACCGTCGAAGTCCGCGGTCACCAGCGTGGCCACGTCCGACAGCTTGCCGTGCGCCAGGAGGGGCCGCGTCAGCTCGTCCAGCACGCGCACCGACACCGTGGCCACGTCGGGGGTGAAGGCGTCCTTCGCCTCCAGCACGATGGTGCCGGACGCGCCCGCCGCCACCACGATGCGGCCGTTCACGATGGAGCCGGGGCCGGACTTCTTCGTCCACGTCACGCGGTCCGTGCCGCCCGAGGTCCCCAGCGGCGCGGACGAGCCCGCCGGCACGCCCAGGTACGGCGGGTCGCCCACCAGCTTCGCCGCCTTGCTCACGGTGTACTGGAGCACCGCCGTGTCACCGGACTTCGTGTCGCGCACGGTGAGGACGTCCTGCGCCTCCACCTGCCCCGCCGTGTAGACGCCCGTGTCGGTGAGCGTGGCGCCGGAGCCGTTGGTGGTGAGCGTGAAGGTCGCCGTTCCCACCAGGCCCTCGAGGGCAATCTGGAAGGACGTGCCCGGCCGCAGCATCGCGCGCGCGGGCGCGACGCCGAAGCCCGCGATGACCTTCACCCGCACGCTGGTGGCGCCGCCGCACTGGTCGTCCACCACCGTCAGCGTGTCCTCGCCGGGCGTGGCGCCCGCGACGAAGCGGTTGCCGCGCATGTCGCCGGAGGAGCCGCCCGGCTCCGCGCGGAAGCTGTAGTGGCCGCTGCCGCCGCCCGCCGTCAGCGTGGCCACGCCCGCGGAGCGCACCGTCGTCGGCTCCGCCGACAGCGTCAGCGGGGCGAGGCCGTCGCACGGGCCCACGTAGGGGAGCTGCTCGGCGGGCTTGAGCTCACCGTCACAGCCCAGGGTCAGCAGCGCGGCGAGGGGGGCCGCGCGGATGAGACGTTTCATGGGGGTGCCTCGGAAGGGGGCGCCCGTCCTCCCGGGGAGGAGGACGGGCGCATGCAATCAGGAGAAGCCGTCGTGAAGCAGGGGGCGTCAGGGCAGCGCGCCGGACGACACCCAGCGCTGGATGAGGGCGATGCCCTGCGGATCCAACGGCCCGTCCGCGGGCATGCGCAGGTCGCGCACCGCCGCGTTGATGAGCTGGGCGTTGGACTTCCACAGCTCGTAGGTGTTCAGCGGCCGGCCGGGGCTGGTGGTGTGGCACTTGGCGCAGCGGGCCTCGTGGATGGGCCGGATGTCGCGCGCGTAGCTGGGGGTGGTGGTGAGCGGCTGGTAGGTGAAGGGCAGGTTCCGCCGCGCCTCCGTGCCGTCCTCGAAGCGGGACACCACGGCCAGCGTGTGCCCGCCCGGCGGCAGGCTGGCGAAGGAGAACGCCTTGAGCGTCTCCCCGTCCGCCTCCAGGCCGCCAAAGCTGTACGCGGGCCCGGTCGCCTGGACCTCCTGGCCCTCCAGCTGGAAGTGGACGCTCTTGGGCGTGCTGCCCGGCGGCAGGTGGGCCTGGACGACGAGCCCCTCCTCCACCACCAGCATGCCCTGGTGCATCCCCGTCACGCGCGGCGCGGGCGTCTGGCTGACGGCCATGGCCTTGTCGCCCACGCGCACCCACGCGCAGCCGCTCTCGTCCGCAGCCAGGAGCGTCACGGAGCCGGAAGGCAGCCCCTCCGCGACGCCCCAGACCTTCGCGTCCGCGTCGTAGGTGTAGAGCCGGTCGCCCGCGCGGGCCCAGAGGTAGCGCCCCGCGCCCAAGAGCTGCTCCGGCCGCGACGGCAGCGCCACGGTGCTCCAGCCGTCCGTGTTGCGGCGCATCAGGCGGGTGCTGGTGAGCACCCAGGTCTCGCCCGCCGTGCCCGTGCCGGCGCTCAGCCCGGCCAACGTCTGCACCGTCTCACCGCCGGCGAGCGGCGCGTCCGTGCCGCGCACCTGGTAGACGCCCGGCGCGGACGCCACCACCACGTTCAGCTTGCCCTCGCGCGCGAACCACAGGCCCGGGAGGCCGTCCTCCGCGGGCGCGGCCGTCATGGTGGTGATGCCGGTGAGCGGCTGCCCGGACAGCTTCAGCGACGCGAGCACGCCCCCCTGGATCTGGAACAGGCCCGTGGGGTGGGCAATCCACGCGGCGCCGTCCGCCGTCTGCGCGGTGGCGACGATGCCGGTGCCCAGCACCTCCTGCCACAGCGGTTCAATCAGCCAGCCCTGGTCCGCGAGGAACAGGCCGCTGTCCGTCTCCACCAGGGCGCTGTGCGGCCCCAGGCGGAAGGTGGCGCGCACGGCGCCTGGCGTCGCGGTGTTCCGCGGGTGGGCGGCGAGGGCGGCCTTGGTGCCGTCCAACCGCAGGCGCACGGCCGCGCCGTCAGCGGTGGCGAAGATGCCGCCGCCGGACTGGTCCGCGAAGCCGGGCACCGCGGCCAGGGACTGCGCCGTGGAGACCTGGGTGGCCGTGAATGAAGCGGGCTTCGCCGGGTCGCTGCCCGGCGGTGCGTCCTCGCCGCACGCGGAGAACAGCACCGCGGACAACAGCAGGAGCGAGGGGGGGAGGAAACGCGCCACGGTGGGGGAACCGTGGCGCGGCCGGGGACGCATGAGGGGAGTGCTCATCAAGGTTCAGGCAAGGATGAACCGCAGCGGGTCCACCCGCGTGATGCTGTAGTCCAGCTTCGCCGAGGCCAGCACCGTCGCGATGATGTGCTCGGGGAAGATGTTGGAGCCGTTCGGGTCGTTGGCGCCGGTGCGCAGGTCCACCGTGCCCGGCGACATGCCGATGTCACCGCTGCGGCCCACCACCAGGTTGTGCTTGATGCCCGCGCCCATCAGCAGGCAGCTGTTGGACAGGTGGTGGTCGCGCCCGCCGGTGGCGTTGATGGTGGGCGTGCGAGCGAACTCGCTGAACACCAGGATGGTGGTGTGGTCCATGAAGTTGCCGCCGCCGGGGTGCGCCGTCTGGCGGAGGTCATTCACCAGCAGGTTCAGCGCGTTGAAGCCCGCGCGCTGGTTGGTCGCGTGCGTCTGCTGCGTGCCGAAGTGGGTGTCCAGGCCGCCGGCCAGGTTGATGGACACGCACTGGCTGATGCCCTTCTTCAGGGCCGTGGCCACCATGGCGGCGCGGCCCGCGGCGCTGTTGTACGGGTAGGCCTGGTTGTTGAGCCCGTAGAAGTCGCGCACGGACTGGTTGGCCGCCAGCTGGAAGCGGAACGAGTCCGACAGCTTGTTCTCCATCACCGTCTGCATCTGGGCGCGGCTGCTCTCATACGACGTGCCCACGCCCCGCGCGGTGAGCGCCTGCTCCTCGCAGGTGATGGGCTGGCCGTTGAGGTCGATGAGGCTCTTCTCGATTTCGCTGTCCAGCTGGCGCGCCGCGCTGGGCGGATCCAGCGTGAGCACCAGGTCCGCCAGGCCGCTGACGCGCAGCGCGTTGGCGTAGCCGCCGTAGCGGTCGTTGTAGGACTCCACGCCCTGGGCGATGGACGGGATGGGCACCGTGGGCTTCATCTGGCCCACGATCTCCGTCGCGGTGGAGGAGCCGCGCGCCGCGCTGCCAATGGGCATCTTCCCGGTGAGGAAGTAGCGGTAGCCCACCTCGTGGGTGAGCGTGCTCATGTTGATGCCGCGCACCACCGTCATCAGGTCGTAGTGGTCCGACAGCGCGCCCACCGCGGGCCCGAAGGTCATGGTCGCGGGGCCGGCGCCCGCGCGCTCCTTGGGGACGATGGGGGTCTGCGCGAACGCCGAGTCCGTGAGCAGGTTGTAGCCCGGCATGATGCGCGTCTCGGAGACGCGGTCCGCGGTGAACACCGCCGGGTCACGCGGGTCGAAGGCGAGCAGCTGGTCCCAGCCGCCGCTGAAGTACACGAACACGAAGCAGCGGTCGGGCGCGGCCAGGTTCGTCGCCTGGGCCACGGCCTTGAAGGGGATGCCTCCCAGCAGCAGGGAGCCCATGAAGCCGGCTCCGGCCTTGAGGAAGGTGCGGCGCTCGGGGCTGAGTTCGTCTTGGGGCGTCTTCTTCATCGCAGGCACCGTCAAGGTCAGTAGGTGATGAAGCGCGAGTCCGTCAGCATGGCGATGCACACCACCGCCAGCGCCTGGTCGCGCTTCTTGAGGGTTTCGGCCCGGGCGGCGGCCTTGCGGAAGAACGTCGCGTAGCGCGTGAGCTCGTCACCGGAGAGGGGCGCGCCCCAGAAGCGGGTGGAGAGGTACACGAGCGTTTCGTTCACCTGCGCGTCCGTGAGCTTCGTCAGGTCGCTCATGGGCGAGGGCAGCGTGCGCCCCAGGGTGCGCAGGGTGACGTCCGCCTGCGCGATGTCCTTCTGCGCCTGGGCGATGCAGACCTTGCGCGCGCCGTCGTCCAGGAAGCGGGCGAAGACGAGGTTGGGCTCCGTGTTCTCCGTGGTGATGAGCGCGTAGTCCGCGCGGCCCAGCGACTGGGCGCGCGCCTCCAGCTCATCCCACTCCATGCCCACGGCGATGCGGATGGACTCCTTGAGCTGCGCGACGGTGAGGCGCCGGGGCGCGCGGCCCACGCTGCCGCCCTGGGCCTCCGGGTCCGGCAGGGGGTCGATGGAGTCCGTGTTCCCGTGCGGGTTGGGCACCGGGTCCAGCTGGGCGTCCAGCGGGACGGGCTTGGCGGGGACGTCCACGGAGCCCTGCGTGCAGCCCGTGGCGAGCGCGAGCAGCGCGGTCAACAGTAGGCGGCGCATCAGTCGATCCTCCGGTACGCGTCGGACATCACCACCTGCTCGATGAGGCCCTTGAGGCTGTGGTTGTTCTTGGCGAAGTCCTGCGACAGCGTCTGCAGGTACAGCCGCTGCTCCTCGGCCGTCATCGCGCGGCCCAGGAACTCGTTCCAGATGCGCTTGACGGTGCAGCGCTCCAGGTCGCCCGTCTCCATCATGCGCCGCACGAGCGCCTGCGGGCCGCCCTCGATGTTCTTCTCCTCGTCCGCGGTGCGGTAGAGGTACGTCTTCAGGAGGCCCAGCGAGTTGGCGCCGTCGCCGTCGAAGGCCTGCATCACGTACTGGCTGCACTCGCCGCCGCAGCCGGTGTCGCCGTTGAGGGCGCAGTCGCGGCACTTCACGTCCAGGCGGGGGAACTGGTCCGGGGACAGGAACAGCGCGGAGCGCTCCGCGTAGCGGCCCCAGTGCGCGCCCGTGGGCTCGATGGTGGCGTGGCAGTAGTTGCAGCCGCAGCGCTTGGCCAGGTTGTTCTCGCGGTTGCAGGCGTCGTCCGGGGGCGGCAGGGACGCGTCCGCGGCCGGGGCGAAGTGCTTGCAGAGGAACGCCTCGTAGAACTCGTTCACGCGGGCGCGCTGGGTGGGGAAGCGGTAGAGGAACGCGGGCGTGGTGAGCACGCCGGAGTGGGTGCTGTCGCGCACGTACTCGCTCCACTGGGTGGTGCTCGCGTACGTCACGGCGGGCAGCACCGCGCTGTCCGCGGGGGCCTTCACGCTGAAGACGCCCACGCCCTGGCGCTGCCGGTAGAACTCCGACAGCGGGCCGTTCACGTAGGAGCGGCGGGTGGTGAGGATGTTGAAGTAGGGCTCGTCGTTGCGCACCACGGAGTCCGTGATGAAGAGCGGCTCCTCGTTGAAGGCGGCGACGCGCGCGGTGTGCACGTCGCTGACCTCGCAGCGGCGCATCTTGTCGCCGCAGCCGCAGCTGCGGTCGCCGTTGAAGCGCGCCGTCTCACAGGACTCGCCGGTGTACGGGTTCGTCGGGCGGTCCTGCGCCTCCACCGCGCACACCTTCACCGGGTCCGTGGTGGTGGACCAGTAGGGCTGCACCGCGGTGGTGACGTAGCCCTCGCGCTGCACGCAGCCCGTCTGCGGCCTCCACTTGCCGAGCGGGAGGTCCTTGCCGCCGGAGTCCTTGCTGATGTCGAACCCGCAGCGATCCAGCCTCAGCCCCGTCCCGCCGCCGGGCTGCACCCAGGCGGTGATGACGCCCGTGGCCGGCGACGCCACCAGCACGTTGGTGGTGTTCTTGTTCGGGTCCGGCAGGCAGAGGTAGCCCACGGACTTGCCCGCGGTGCTGTTGTAGCGGTTGTCGCAGAAGTTCACGTACTTGCCGTACGTCGCGTTCGCCTTCAGCGCGTTGCAGTCCGCGAACTTCAGCTCCGGCTCCGTGGCGTTCACGTCCAGCTGGCGGCACTGGTAGAAGTTCGGGTCGTAGTCGTAGCTGACCGGCAGCGGCACGCCCTGCGCGTCGCGGCAGGCGGGCGGCGTGGAGTTGTCCTGGTGCGCGTCCTGCGGGTTCGCCTTGCAGGCGTCCTGGGCAATCTCCCCGTCACAGCGCTGGCTCTGGCCGCCGCGCAGCGCGTTGGAGTTGTTGCCGGCGAAGCTCAGCGGCGTGCCGGACACGCGGTAGTCGCCGTTGCCCTGCACGCTGCCGTTGATGTTGGAGCGCAGGAGGGCGCGGTGGAACTCGCGCATCCGCGTGTAGAAGGACTCGTCCTTCATCATCTTGCGGACGTCGTCCGCCGTGACGGAGCCCTTGGCCTGGAACGCCTTGTACTCCTCCATCGTCGGAGGACGTCCCAGCAAATCGAGAGAAAGCTGACGTAGGTGCCGCTCCAAGGGAACCTTCGCCACGGGCGCGCACACCGCTTCTTCAGCGGCCGCGGGCAGGGCGAGCAGGAGGGCGGCGCTCGCCAGGGGGGCAAGACAACGCACGCTGAACACGGTGAACCTCCGAGAGGGGGGGTCGGGGGTGACGCAGTGTCTGAGAGTATGAGGGAATTTCCGGTTTGTAATCCAGCCGACCTAACCGATTCCATTCAACCGACATATCGGTGTCTGTAGGCCTCCCCTCGGAAGCGCTGTTGCAAGCCGGGCCGGACGCAGGCCACAAGGGGGCATGTCCAACGCCGCCTCCGGGCTGTCCCCGTCGTCCTCGTCCACCCGCGACCGCTCTTTCTTCATCGCGATCGGCGTGGTGTCCGCCGGTGCGCTGGCGCTGCTGGCGTGGCTGCTGCTCATCCGGCGCGGAGGCGCGGGGATGGGCGTGGACCTGCGCTTCATGCCGGCGGTGAACGCGGGGCTCAACGCGACGGCGGCGGCGCTGCTCCTGGGCGGGTGGGTGGCCATCAAGCGCGGCGCGCGGCGGGTGCACCAGAACCTGATGGTGAGCGCGTTCATCGCGTCCGCGCTGTTCCTGGTGGGCTACCTCGCCTACCACTTCGTGCACGGGGACACGCGCTACGTGGGCGACTTGCGCGCGCTGTACCTGACGCTGCTGGCCAGCCACGTGCTGCTGTCCATGCCGGTGCTGCCGCTGGCGCTGGTGGCCTTCTACTTCTCCTGGCGGCAGCAGTTCGCCCGGCACCGCAAGGTGACGCGGTGGCTGGCGCCCATCTGGCTCTACGTGTCGGTGACGGGCGTGGTGGTGTTCTTCATGCTGCGCGGCGGCGTGCCCGCGGTGCCCTGAGGCCTTCGCGTCACGACGCGGTGTACTCGGGGCCGCCGCTGGTGGGCGCGGGCCCTGGCGGGGCCGGCGTGGGGCCTGCGGAGAGCGGGATGCCCCGGGGCAGGCGCACGGTGAAGGTGGAGCCCTGGCCCTCCACGCTCTCCACGGCGAGCGTGCCGCCGTGCAGCTCCACCATGCGGCGCGCGCTGGCCAGGCCCACGCCGCTGCCGGACACGTCCTGGGACACGTTGCGGCCGCGGTGGAAGCGCTCGAAGACGAAGGGCAGGTCCGCCACCGGGATGCCGATGCCCTGGTCCGTCACGGCGAGCAGCACGAACTGCTGCGAGTCCCCGTCCTCCACCGACAGGCGCACGATGACGGTGGAGTCCGCGGCGCTGTACTTCACCGCGTTGCCCATCAGGTTCTCCAGCACGCGCTCCAGGGCGTGCGAATCCCATTCGCCGGTGAAGTCGCGCCCGTCCGGCACCTCCAGGATGAAGTGGTGGCGCGACGCGTTGGCCTCCAGCTCGCGCACCTTGCCGCGCACCATGGCCAGCAGGTCCAGGGGCTCGCGCTTGAGCGGGCGCTCCTGGCCGCGCGTCACCTCCAGGAAGTGGTCGATGAGCTCGCCCATGCGGTGCGCCGCGCGCACGATGTGGCCCAGGCGCGTCTCCAGCGCGGGCGTCATCGAAGCGGCGGGGATCTGCCGGCGCAGCACCTGCGCGTTGAGCGTCATGATCTGCAGCGGGCCCTTCAGGTCGTGCGTCGCCAGCGAGAAGAGCTCGTCGCGCACGGCCAGGGCCTCGCGGGCGGCGGCCTCGGCGCGCTCGGCGCGCAGGCGGCGCTCCTCCAGCTCGCGCGTCATGCGCATCGTCTCCACCGCGGCGCGCAGGCTGCGGCGCAGGCGCTCCGGGCTGAAGGCCTCCTTCACCAGGTAGTCCTGGGCGCCGGCCTTCATGGCGTCCACCGCCACGCGCTCGTTGCCGCTGCCGGTGAGCACCACCACGGCGGGCACCTGGGGCAGCCCCAGCGCCGACAGCTGCTGGAGCAGGGAGACGCCGTTCATGCCGGGCAGGTGGTAGTCGAGCAGCATCGCGTCCACGCCGTTGGCGGACAGGTACGCCAGCGCGTCCTCCGCGGAGGACACCGGCACCACCTCCCACTTCATGTCCGGGTCACGCGCCAGCGCGCGGCTGACCGCGAGGCGGTCCGCCATGCCGTCGTCGACGAGCAGCACGCGCAGGCTCATGCCTCCGGCTCCTGGGCCTGGGACACGGGCAGGCGCGCGGCCTTGAACCAGAAGGCATGGAGGGCTTCGGCGGTGGCCTGCAGCTGGGGACCGACCTCCGGCTTGAAGAGGTAGCTGTTGGCGCCGTCCGCGTAGGCGCCGTCCACGTCCTCCACCTCCACGGAGGAGGAGAAGATGATGACGGGAATGGAGCGCAGGGCCGGGTCCGCCTTCAGCGTGGCGAGCACCTCGCGCCCGCCGATGCCCGGCATGTGCAGGTCCAGCAGGATGAGCACCGGGCGCTCCGCGTCCGCGTACCCGCCGCGCTGGTAGAGGTAGTCCAAGGCGTTCTCGCCGTCGCGCACGCGCACCACCGGCACCGGCAGCGGCATACGCTTCGCGATGCGCATCAGCGCCTCCGCGTCCGGATCACTGTCCTCCACCAGCAGCAGCGGCGTCATGAGCGCGGTCCCTCGCCCAGCGTGAAGTAGAACGTGGAGCCCTTCCCCGGCGCGGAGTCCACCCAGAGCGCGCCGCCATGCAGCGACACCAGCCGGCGCGCGATGGCGAGCCCCGCCCCCGTGCCGCCGCCATAGGCCTGCGCGGGGTGCAGGCGGCGGAACAGCTCGAAGATGGCTTCGTGGAACTGCGGTGCGATGCCGATGCCGGGGTCTCTCACGTAGAAAAGGTAGGGCGCGGAGGCATGACGCGCCGCCTGTGGCCGCGTTTCTCCCGGACCCACGAAGCCCACCTCCACCCAGCGCGGCTCGGCTGTCTGGTACTTGGCCGCGTTGGTGATGAGGTTGGCCCACACCTGGCGGATGCGGACGGCGTCACACGCCACTGTCGGCAGGCGGCGGGGCAGGCGGACCTCCACCCTGCCCTCCTCCAGCCTCGCGCCCAGCGTCTTCAGCACGTCGTCCACCAGGGCCTGCTGGTCCGTCTCCTCCCACGACAGGTCCAGCCGGCCTAGGCGGCTGTACTCGAAGAGGTCGTCGAGCAGGCCGTGCGTGCGCCTGGCCAGCCACGTCAGCGACTCCAGCTGCGCGCGGCCGTCCTCTCCCAGCACGGGGCCGAAGTCCTCCTGGAGGAAGGAGCTGTACTGGAGGATGCCGCGCAGGGGCTCCTTCAGGTCGTGCGCCACGGTGCCGCCGAACGCGTCCAGCTCCGCGTTGGAGCGGGCCAGCTCCCGCGACAGCCGGGCCAGCTCCTCCGCGTGCCGCAGCACCACGCCCACCAGCGCGCCCTTGAGCGCGCGCGCCGCCTCCAGGTCCTGCATGGACCAGGGCATGGACGCGCCCCGCCTCTCCTCGCGCCACACGTCGAAGGACGCGCGGGGGCGCAGCCGTTCATGGCCGGGCTCCGGACGCACGGGCTTGTTCGGGTTGCCGGCCCACGACACGGTGCGCGCCACCTCCGGCCGGAACCACAGCGCGAAGTGCGGCACGGAAGGATCCAGGCGCACCGCCAGCAGGCCCGCGGCCACGTCCGCGCGCGAGGCCAGCGGCGGGTACACGTCCCCCAGCCGGTCCACGTGGAGGACGTCGTCCGGCAGCTCCCGCTCCGACAGCCACGCCACCAGCGCGCGCACCTCCTCCGCCGACGGCGTGGTGCCCAGCAGCAGCGGCGACGACTCGGGGCCCGCGCTCGCGCCCAGCACCAGCGCGACGCCGTGGGCGCCCGTGAGCTCCATCAGCAGCGGAGCCTGGGCCTCCAGCGCCCGCGCGGGGGTGCGCTCGCCCAGCTTCGGCATGACCAGCGCGTTGAGCAGCGACGCGCGGCGTGCCTGGGCGGCGGCCTCCAGGCCCCGCTCCTCCGCGGCCAGCTGGAGCGACAGCAGCCGCGCCAGCACCTCGCACGCCTGCCGCCGCGCGGCGGACACCTTCCGGGGCGTCAGGTGGTGGCAGGCCATCAGGCCCCAGAGCTGCCCGTCCTTCAGGAGCGACACGCTGAAGGACGCGCCCACGCCCATGTTGCGCAGGTACTCCAGGTGGACTTCCGACACGCTGCGGAGCGCGGCGCCGGACAGGTCCAGCGGGCGCTGGGTGCCGGGCAGCAGCGGGGGCACCAGCCCCACGACCTTCGCGTCCACGTCCGCGATGAGGCGCACGGGGTGGCGCGTGTAGAGGGCGCGCGCCTGCACGGGGATGTCGCTCGCCGGGAAGTGCAGGCCCAGGAAGGAGTCCACGCCCTCGCGCACGCTCTCCGCCACGACCTCGCCGTGGAAGTCCGCGTGGAAGCGGTAGACCATCACCCGGTCGTAGCCGATGACTTCGCGCACCGCGTCCGCGGCCTCCTGGAGCAGCGCGGCCGTCCCCTTCGCGCGCGCCAACGGCGACACCAGCCGCTGCACCGCGCCCAGCGCGCTCTCCTCCGCGCCCACGTCCTCGTCCGGCAGCGGCTCCAGCTCCAGCACGCGCAGCCCGTCGCTGTCGTGCAGGAGCGCGGAGCAGCGCTGCCCCGACACCTCCACGGTGACGGGGCCCGGCCCCGCGCCCGCCTCCACGCGCGCGAGCAGCCCGTGCGGCAGCACGCCGGCGAGGGGCTTGCCCAGGAGCGCGTCCGGCCCTGCGCCGAGCAGCGCGGCCGCGTTGGCGCTCACGACGCGGATGGCGTCCGTGTCCTTCCCGAAGGCGATGAGCACGCCCCGGGGTTGGATGCCGCCCAGCAGGTGGATGGGTTCACGGTCACAGACGCTGAGGTCGGCATCAGAGACGGACGGGGACATCGTGCTCTCGCATCAGCCAGGCGGCGAAGGTGTCGAAGGTGTCGCGGGCGCCCTGCACGACGGCCGCGTCGAAGGACTCGGAGGCCGCCCGTTCGGACGCCCGGGTGACGACGTCACCGAAGGCGCGCCACATGGGGCCCACCCGGTCGCCATAGGCCCGGAAGAAGGCGAAGCTCCCCACGCGCGCGTCCGGGCCGAAGTGGCGCGTCAGGTGGCGCAGGATGAGCTGGCCGCCCAACGTGGAGCCCTCCAGCACGTACGCGCAGCCCAGCGCCTCCGCCAGCCCCGGCAGGGCCGGCAGCGGGGATGCGCGAGGAAGCCGCGCGAGCGAGGCCGTGTCGTGCCCCATGGCGCGCAGGTCCGCCTCCAGCAGCGGCGTCTTCCAGCGCGCCTCCAGGTCCAGCGCCGGCTCCAGGGCCGACAGGGGCCCGGCGAGCAGCGCCTCCAGGGGCGCGTAGAGGCCGTGGAAGTCCTCCAGGTGGCGCTGGTAGTCCGCGGGCGTCAGCCGCGCGTCCATGAGACGCACCACGCCCTCCGTGCGCTCGTGGTGCGGGCGCGTCTCCGTCTTCAACCGCTGCAGCAGTGCCAAGGTCCCCGGAGGATGGGAAGCAGCCCGGCCGCTGAAAAGAACCAATCGCGCTGAATGTTGGCCGTTCATCGTAGACGACTGTTGCCCTTCCACCGATGCACGCGGCAAGGGGCGCACTGAGCGTGAGGTTTCACGTGGGGCCTGTTCCCCCGGCACCACTCCACGCGGTGACTCGACCCCCCGTCCCACCCTGTCTTTACGGGGCGCGACACGCCGCGTTAGCCTGCAAGCTCCACAGCTTGGCTTCCCGCGTCATGCGGGAAAGGGGTCCCGACGATGCCGTTCACCCTCCCTCCGCGCTACGGGTTGTATGAGCCGGAGACCGAGCACGACGCCTGCGGTGTGGGGTTCGTGGCCCACATCCGGGGGCAGCGTTCGCGGGGCATCGTGGAGGACGCGCTGGAGCTGCTCAACCGGCTGAGCCACCGCGCCGCGGCAGGCCGCGACCCGGAGACGGGGGACGGCGCCGGCATCCTGGTCCAGCTGCCGCACCGCTTCTTCAACCATGAGGCGCCGCGGCTGGGCTTCGAGCTGCCGCCGCGCCGCCAGTACGGTGTCGCGCAGGTGTTCCTGCCGCCGGAGCCGGAGGCGCGCCGCGCGTGCGAGGCGCTGTTCGAGGACGTGGTGGAGGAGGAGGGGCAGCGGCTGCTCGGCTGGCGTGACGTGCCGGTGGCGCCGGAGGAGCTGGGGCCGCTCGCACGCCAGGCCGCGCCGGTCATCCGGCAGCTCTTCATCGCGCGCCGCCGCGTGGTGCCCAGCGCCTTCGAGCGCAAGCTCTACCGCATCCGAAAGCTGGTGGAGAACCGCGTGCAGGCGCGCGGCGTGGATCCGCAGGGGCGCTTCCACGTGGCCAGCTGTTCGTCGGAGACGCTCATCTACAAGGGGCTCCTGCTGCCCCGGCAGCTGCCGCGCTTCTACGCGGACCTGCGGCACCCGGAGTTCGTCAGCGCGCTGGCGCTGGTGCACTCGCGCTTCTCCACCAACACCTTCCCCACGTGGGAGCTGGCGCAGCCGTTCCGCTTCATCGCGCACAACGGTGAAATCAATACACTGCGTGGCAACCGCAACTGGATGACGGCGCGGCGCGGGCTGCTCCAGACGGCGAAGCTGGGCGGCAGCCTGGAGCCGCTGTGGCCCATCATCGTCCCGGGCAAGAGCGACTCCGCGCAGTTCGACAACATGGTGGAGCTGCTCTACCTGGGCGGCCGCACCCTGCCCCACGCGATGATGATGATGATTCCGGAGGCGTGGGAGGGGAACAAGGAGATGGGCGACGAGCGCCGCGCCTTCTACGAGTACTCCGCGTCGCTGCTGGAGCCGTGGGACGGGCCCGCCGCCATCGCGTTCACGGACGGGCAGCTCATTGGCGCGACGCTGGACCGCAACGGCCTGCGCCCCGCGCGCTACCTGGTGACGGAGGACGACCGCATCATCCTGGCGTCGGAGACGGGCGTCATCGACGTGCCCCCGTCGCAGGTGCGCCGCAAGGGCCGGCTGACGCCGGGCCGCATGCTGCTGGTGGACACGACGGAGGGGCGCATCCTGGAGGACGAGGAGGTGAAGCGTGAAATCACGTCACGCTGGCCCTACCGCCGCTGGCTCCAGCGCAACGTCTTCACCTTCGAGGACCTGCCCGCCGTCCCCGCCCCCGCGCGCCTGAAGGGCCAGGCGCTGTGGAGGCTGCAGCGCGCGTTCGGCTACACGGATGAAGACGTACGCACCACGCTCATCCCCATGGCGGAGACGGGCAAGGAGCCCACGGGCTCCATGGGCACGGACACGCCGCTGGCGGTGCTGAGCGACCAGGCCCCCACCCTCTTCAACTACTTCCACCAGCTCTTCGCGCAGGTCACCAACCCGCCCATCGACCCGCTGCGCGAGGCGCTGGTGATGACGCTGGCCACCGCGCTGGGCCCGGAGGGCAACACCTTCGAGGAGACGCCGGAGCAGTGCCACCGGCTGTCCCTGCCCGGCCCCATCCTCACCAACGGGCAGCTGGCGCGTCTGGCCAACCTGCGCGGCGACACCGGCCTCTTCGAGCCGCGCTCCTTGAGCCTGCTGTACCCGCACGCGGGCGGCGCGGCCACGGCGCTGGAGGTCGCGGTGGAGCGGCTGTGCACGGCGGCGGTGGACGCCGTGGACGCGGGCGCGAGCATCCTGGTGCTGAGCGACCGGGGCGTGGACTTCGCGCACGCGGCCATCCCCGCGCTGCTGGCCGTGTCCGCGGTGCACCAGCGGCTGGTGCGCGACGGCACGCGCATGTACACGGGCATCGTCCTGGAGACGGCGGAGGCGCGCGAGGTGCACCACTTCGCGTGCCTGTTCGCCTACGGCGTGTCCGCGGTGAACCCGTACCTGGCGCTGGACAGCTTGCGCGCGCTGGCGGACGCGGGCGAATTGAAGGCGGACGCGGACAAGGCGCAGGCCCAGTACCTCCACGGCCTGGAGGAGGGCCTGCTCAAGGTGATGTCCAAGATGGGCATCTCCACGCTCCAGTCGTACCGCGGCTCGCAGCTCTTCGAGGCGGTGGGGCTCCAGCGAAGCCTCATCGAGAAGCACTTCACCGGCACGTCGTCGCGCGTGGAGGGCGTGGGCCTGCCGGAGCTGGGCCGCGAGGTGGCGGAGCGGCACGCGCGCGGCTTCGGCGCCGGCGCGGACGGCGAGGAGGCCCTGCTGCCGGTGGGCGGGCAGTTCCGCTGGCGCCGGCAGGGCGAGCGGCACAAGTGGAACCCCGCCACCGTGGCGAAGCTCCAGGAGGCGGTGCGCACGAACGACGCGGCGCGGTTCCAGGAGTACTCCCAGCTGGCGGACGACGAGACGCGCGAGCACAGCAACCTGCGCGGCCTGTTGGACGTGGTGACGGACGGCTGCACGCCGGTGCCGCTGGAGGAGGTGGAGCCCGCGCTGGAGCTGGCGCGGCGGTTCGTCACCGGCGCCATGTCCTTCGGGTCCATCAGCGCGGAGGCGCACGAGACGCTGGCCATCGCGATGAACCGGCTGGGCGGCAAGTCCAACAGCGGCGAGGGCGGCGAGGAGTCCCGCCGCTACACGAAGGACGCGAACGGCGACTCGCGCCGCAGCGCCATCAAGCAGGTGGCCAGCGCGCGCTTCGGCGTCACCGCCGAGTACCTGGTCAACGCGGACGAGCTTCAAATCAAGATGGCCCAGGGCGCCAAGCCCGGCGAGGGCGGCCAGCTGCCGGGCCACAAGGTGGACGAGCGGATTGCCCGCGTGCGCTGGAGCACGCCGGGCGTGACGCTCATCTCCCCGCCGCCGCACCACGACATCTACTCCATCGAGGACCTGGCGCAGCTCATCTACGACCTCCAGTCCGTCAACGCGAAGGCGCGCGTGAGCGTGAAGCTGGTGAGCGAGGTGGGCGTGGGCACCATCGCCGCGGGCGTCGCCAAGGCGGGCGCGGGCTGCGTGGTGGTGGCGGGCTACGAGGGCGGCACGGGCGCCTCGCCCCTCTCCAGCCTCCAGCACGCGGGCCTGCCGTGGGAGCTGGGGCTGGCGGAGACGCAGCAGGTGCTGGTGCACAACGGCCTGCGCTCGCGCATCCGCGTGCAGGTGGACGGCGGCCTGCGCACCGCGCGCGACGTGCTGGTGGCGGCGCTGCTGGGCGCGGAGGAGTTCGGCCTGGCCACGGCGAGCCTCGTGTCCGTGGGCTGCATCATGCTGCGCAAGTGCCACCTCAACACCTGCTCGGCGGGCATCGCCACGCAGGACCCGGCCCTGCGCGAGCGCTACCAGGGCACGCCGGAGAACGTGGTGAGCTTCTTCCTGCTGCTGGCGGAGGACCTGCGCCGGCACATGGCGAAGCTGGGCGCGCGCAAGCTGGACGAACTGGTGGGCCGCGTGGACCTGCTGCGCCAGCGCGCGGCGGTGGACCACTGGAAGGCGCGCAAGGTGGACCTGTCCCCGCTGCTCGCCGCGCCGGCCGCGCCGGCCACCGAGCCGCGCCACTGCCAGGCGCCGCACCGCAAGGACGTGTCGGACCACCTGGACCACGAGCTCCTGGCGAAGGCGCAGTCCGTGCTCGCGGGCGGGCCGCCGCTGATGCTGTCCCTGCCGGTGGCGAACACGCACCGCGCGGTGGGCGCCATGCTGTCCGGCGAGATTGCCCGCCGCCACGGCGCGCAGGGGCTGCCGGACGGGAAGCTGCGGGTGAAGCTGAAGGGCTCCGCGGGCCAGAGCTTCGGCGCGTTCCTCGCGTCGGGCGTGACGCTGGAATTGGAGGGCGACACCAACGACTACCTGGGCAAGGGGCTGTCCGGCGGACGCATCATCGTCTACCCGCCGGAGGGCAGCCGCTTCACGCCCGAGGAGAACGTGCTGGTGGGCAACACGGTGCTCTACGGCGCCACGGCCGGCGAGGTGTACCTGCGGGGGCTCGCGGGCGAGCGCTTCGCGGTGCGCAACAGCGGAGCGCAGGCGGTGGTGGAGGGCGTGGGCGACCACGGCTGCGAGTACATGACGGGCGGCGTGGTGGTGGTGCTGGGCCAGACGGGCCGCAACTTCGCGGCCGGCATGAGCGGCGGCACCGCGTACGTGCTGGACCGCGAGCGCACCTTCCGCGAGCGCTGCAACCTGGAGATGGTGGAGCTGGAGTCGCTGGTGGACGAGTCGGAAATCTGGCTCGTGCACGGGATGATTGAACGCCACCTGCACCACACCGGCAGCGCGCTGGCGCGGCGGGTGCTCGACAACTGGGAGCTGATGGTGCCGCAGTTCATGAAGGTGATGCCCTCCGACTACAAGCGGGTGCTCCAGGCGCGCAGGGCGGCGCGCAGGCCACCACCGGCCACGGGCGTGCAGCAGCTCCACGTCGTCGGCGGGGGGGCTTGAGCCATGGGCAAGCCCACGGGGTTCATGGAGTGGCAGCGCGTCCCCGCACCCAAGCGGGACAAGGCGGAGCGCCTGGAGGACTGGCGGGAGCTGCACCTGCCGCTGGCGCCGGACGAGGCGAAGCGGCAGGCGGGGCGCTGCATGGACTGCGGCATCCCCTTCTGCCACCAGGGCTGTCCGCTGGGGAACCTCATCCCGGACTTCAACGACGCGGTGTACCGGGGCCAGTGGCGGGAGGCGTACCAGGTGCTCAGCCGCACCAACACCTTCCCGGAGTTCACCGGGCGGCTGTGCCCCGCGCCGTGCGAGGCCGCGTGCGTGCTGGCCATCGACCGGGACGCCGTCACCATCGAGCAGATGGAGAAGGAGATTTCAGAGCGCGCCTTCGCGGAGGGCTGGGTGAAGGCAAGGCCTCCCGCGCGGCGCACGGGCAAGCGCGTGGCCGTGGTGGGCTCCGGCCCCGCGGGGCTCGCGGCGGCGGCGCAGCTCAACTCGGCCGGGCACAGCGTGACGGTGTATGAGAAGGACGCTCGCGCCGGAGGACTGCTGCGCTACGGCATCCCGGACTTCAAGCTGGAGAAGGCGGTGCTGGACCGCCGCATCGCGCTGATGGAGGCGGAGGGCATCGTCTTCCGCGTCGGCGAGGACGTGGCGGCGGCTCCGGGCTGGCGCGCGCTGCGCGAGCAGTATGACGGCGTGGTGTTGGCCCTGGGCGCGCGCAAGGCCCGCGAGCTGGACGTGCCGGGCCGCGAGCTATCCGGCGTGGTGCAGGCCATGGACTACCTGGAGCACCAGAACCAGGTGGTGACGGCGGGAGCGCCACCGGACGCGCGCCTGGAGGCACAAGGCAAGCGCGTCATCATCCTGGGTGGCGGCGACACGGGCTCGGACTGCCTGGGCACGGCGCTGCGCCAGGGCGCGACGAACGTGATGCAGGTGGAGCTCCTCCCCGCGCCGCCGCAGGTGCGCGCGAAGGAGAACCCGTGGCCGCGCTGGCCGCTGGTGTTCCGCACGTCCTCCAGCCAGGAGGAAGGTGGAGAGCGCGCCTTCGCGATGATGACGAAGCGGCTGGAGGGCGAGGACGGCCAGCTCAAGCGGCTGCACGCGGTGCGCGTGGAGGTGCAGCGCGAACCGGGCGGCGCGCCCAGGCTGGTGGAGGTGCCGGGCTCCGAGCAGGTGTTCGAGGTGGACCTGCTGGTGCTGGCCATGGGCTTCACCGGCCCGAAGACGGACCGGCTGGCGGAGGAGCTGGGCGTGACGCTGTCGCCGCGCGGCACGGTGCAGGTGGACGCGAAGTTCGCCACCTCCGCGCCGGGCGTGTACTGCGCGGGTGACGCCAGCCGGGGCGCGAGCCTCATCGTCTGGGCGCTCGCGGACGGCCGCGAGGCGGCGCGCGCACTGGACACCTGGCTGTCCGGCGCCGCCTCCGTGCTGCCCACGCGCGGCCAGGACTGCGCGTTCTAAGGGCCGCGCCCCGTCAGTGGACGCGGGCCGCGGGCGGCAGGAGGAAGTCGAGCCGCCGCTCCCGCAGCCGCGTCCTGAAGCCAGGGCGCATCTCCAGCAGCTGCTTCACCACCTCGACGTCGCGGATGGGGCCCACCGTGAGCGCCGGGGCCGGTGAGCCGGACGGCATGTCCAGGGGTACGCTCCCGGCGAGCGCCTCCATCCGGGACAGGTAGCCCGCGTCCAGGTCCATGAACCATCCGCACGTGGTGCAGCCGGCCAGCTCCTGGAGCCGCTGGTGCCGGCGCAGCAGGTCCGCGAAGGGCCACGACGTCACCGCGGCCCCGAACTGGGCGTCCGGCACGACGAACATGAAGCCGCTGCCCCCGCCCGTCAGGAACTTCGACTGCCGGGCCGGGATGCCCGACGTGGGGCTGACGTGCGTGAAGGCGAGGTTGTTCACGCCGGAGAAGTCGTTGGTGCCCGTGTCCTTGAAGTGACAGCCATTGCAGGTGTTGGCGGAGAACTCCTTCCGCGCGCAGACCTCCGTGGCGTCGGTGGGGACCACGTTGAGCGCCTCCCAGTGCGTGGGCGGGGCCACCTGCGAGTTGGCGCCCAGGAAGGGCCTGCCATTGAGCGTGCGCGGCACGACGAAGTTCGCGGAGCACTGGGTGGGCACCGTCACCGGCTGCTCGACGCCGTTCTTCACGGTCGTGCGCACGAAGGCGTCCACGTCGGGGTCCGTCCGGAAGTCATGGGTCGCGTCATCGGGAGTCAGCGCCATCGTGTGGACGCGCAGACACCCGTTGGAGGGCTTGTCCTTGCCGGTGACGGGGTGCTGATCCACCAGCCGGAACTCCCGCAGCTCCCAGGGAAACCCCAGCGCGACCTCGTTGGTGCGAAGCTGGTTCAGCGCGTTCCCGTTGCCCTTGCCCGGAGCGCGGCCCCGCAGGACGACGCTCTCCGTCATCAAGGCCAGCCGCGCGCGGTAGGCCGGGTTGAAGGTGGCGTAGCTCCCCAGCCCGGCCCACTGCCGCGCCCAGCCGATGACCGCCGGGCACCCCTCGCCCGGCACGCCGTATTCGAAGATGAGGGTGAACGGCTTGAGGTTGCAGGTCGCCTCCGTGCCGCCGTTTCCCCAGGGCGAGGGGCGCGTCAGCCCGAAGAGGAAGCGCAGCTCACCCGGGTCCGACGGCCGGCCGGAGTCGTCCTCGGTGCCGGCCAGGTCGATGCGGTTGACGATGGACAGCAGCCGGAAGGGCGCGATGTCCAGGTCCAGCGGCTTGCTCAGCGTCACCTCCCAGCGGCCCGTGGAGGCGTTGAGCTGGAGGGACGAGGTCGCGCCGCTGGCGGTGGCCCAGGGGGCAATCACCTCGTCATACATCTTGCGGCGCGCGGGCACCGTGTCGCCGTTGGCCTGGAAGTCATTGAGCCAGAGCGACAGCCAGTTCAGCACGAAGGCCTCCGGGCGCGAGCCGGACCCCTGGGCCATCTCCCGCATGAGGTGCGCGAAGGTCCACACCCCGCCCTTCGTTCCCGCGCCGGTGCACGGGTCCCACGTGCGCGCGGGGTCGAGCACCACGGCCGGGTCGCGGATCATCAGCGTCCGCTCCCACTGGGCCTGGGTGGAGGCCGGTATCTGGGGGCAGCTCGTGAACGGCACCAGCGCGCCCTTCCCGAAGCCGTCGGCGTCCACGGGGAGCCCCTCGTAACGGGCAGCCGGGTGGCGGCCGTTGAACAGGACGGTCTCCCGGGTGGGCATCCCGTACTCGCCCGACGCCAGCCGGCGCTCGTTCTCGCCGCGGCGCTGCAGCTCCGAGTCCGGCAGCTGCGAGAAGAGGGTGAAGAACTCCGGGCCGGGGCTCGCGGGAATCGTGCCCAGCCGGGCCAGCGTGTCGGAGCGGAACAGGACCGTGGGACGGTCCGGGTCCCCCACCACGCGCACCAGGCTGTCCGCCAGCATCCGGTTGGCCGGAGGCGGCAGCTTCACGTGCACCGCCGTCGTCTCCCCCAGCGACGTGGGCGTCTCCAGCTTCTGGGCGAAGATTTCGGCGACCGACAGGCCCGACACGAAGGGCAGCTCGCCGATGCTGGAGACGGTGCCTCCCGCGCCGGCCTCCGCGTCATCCTGGGTGTCCCGCACCGGCGGCGCCTGCGCGGGCGATGCCTCCTTCTCGCATCCGCTGACCGTCAGCACGGCTCCCAACAAGGCGATTCTCAATTCCTTGCACTTCCGCAACATGCATTCCCCCCGGCGAAGCCAGCCTTTTCCATCCATGGCAGGCATTGACTCAACGCCGCGGGCGCTCGGGCATGTCCAGACGTCCAATGCATGGCAGGCCGGAGTCGGGGCCCGGACAGGGAGCTGCCCGCGCGAATGATCAGCGGGGGCTGCGCCCATCCCCTTCCCGACAGGTTCCGGCCTCGCGGGGCCCGCACGCCTGGAGCCCCAAAGAACCCCGGGGCCCACCCGCGTGAAGCGAGGGGCCCCGTGACCATCGGAGTGACCAGGAGGATTCTGCTACGCGGGCACGGGCTCCGAGGGGGCGGCGTGCTCCGGGGCGGTGGACGTGCTCGCGGCGGGCGCGGGCGGCGTGGGCACGGCGAGCGCCACGGTGGGGACCTCGCCCACCGTCTCTCCGTGCTGGCTCAGGTCCAGACCCTCTTCCTCCTGCGCGGGGGTGACGCGCAGCGGGACGATGCGGTCCACGAGCTTGTAGAGGAGGTACGAGCCCACGAAGGAGAAGACGGACACGACGACCAGCGCCAGCAGGTGCATGAGGAAGGTGCGCGTGGGGCCGTAGAGGAGGCCCACGTCCTTGGCGAGCACGCCGGTGAGGAGCATGCCGACCATGCCGCCCAGGCCGTGGCAGGGGAACACGTCGAGCGTGTCATCCAGCGCGGTGCGGCTCTTGAAGTGCACGGCGGCGTTGCTGACGAAGCTGGCGACGAGGCCCACCAGGATGCTCTGCCCCACGGTGATGAAGCCCGCGGCGGGCGTGACGGCGACCAGGCCCACCACCGCGCCCACGCAGGCGCCCATGGCGCTGGGCTTGCGGCCGCGCAGCCAGTCAAAGGCGATCCACCCGAGCATCGCGGCGGCGGAGGCCGTGTTGGTGGTGGCGAAGGCCAGCGTGGCCAGCGACGAGGCGGACAGCGCGGAGCCCGCGTTGAAGCCGAACCACCCGAACCACAGCATGCCGGTGCCGAGCATCACGAAGGGCACGTTGGCGGGCGCGTGCGTGGCGTGCGTCAGGTGCACCTGGCGGCGGCCCAGGACGATGGCGCCCGCGAGCGCTGCGAGGCCTGCGGACATGTGCACCACGGTGCCGCCCGCGAAGTCGAGCACGCCCCACTGGCGCAGGAAGCCCTCCGGGTGCCACGTCCAGTGCGCGAGCGGCGCGTAGATGAAGACGCTGAAGAGCACCATGAAGAGCAGGTACGCCTTGAAGCGCACGCGCTCCGCGAACGCGCCGGTGATGAGCGCCGGGGTGATGATGGCGAACTTGAGCTGGAAGAGCGCGAAGAGGAGCAGCGGCACGGTGGGCGCCAGGTCCGGGTGCGTCTCACCGCCCACGCCGCTGAACATGAAGAAGGTGCGCGGGTCACCGATGAGGCCGTGGAAGCTGTCGCCGAAGCACAGGCTGAAGCCCACCACGACCCACAGCACGCTGATGACCGCCATGGCGATGAAGCTCTGCATCAGCGTGGAGACCACGTTCTTCAGCCGCACCATGCCGCCGTAGAAGAACGACAGGCCGGGCGTCATCAGCAGCACCAGCGCCGTGGCGGTGAGCAGCCACGCGGTGTCCGCCGCGTTGATGGGGCCGCCCTGCTTCACCTGCGCCGCCGGGGCCACCAGGAGGCCCGCCACCGCCACGCCCACCAGCAGGACCATCGCCATCCACTTCTGCATCGCCGCACCTCTCCAGAGAACTGACGCGATGCATTGTAGGCCTGGACTGGCCTATTTTCAATCCGACATGAGCTATTTTCAGAAGAACTAAGCCTAAAAACATCACCCAGAAACCTAGAACCTCAGCTCTGAGAGTCTGCCAGCAAACATCAAGCCGGGCGCCGGGCAGGCTCCCCGGGCATGACGCGTCGCACCCAAGCGGGCTCGTGGCGCCTGGCCTCCTTCACGTCCATGCCGTCCACCGCTCAACGGGTCCGGCCCAACTGGTCCGACAGTCGGACCGGTTCACGCGCCCCCATGTCCGGGGGCTCAGGGTCGCGGAGACAGCCGGTACACGTGGCGGAGCAGGAACGGTTCACCGGGATGGCGTGTGAGCCGGCTGAGGGAGAGGACGGCGCCGCGCCGGCTCAACACCGTGCGCACCTCGACGGGTGTTCCGTTCTCGTGTCCCGAGCCCTCCGCCACCAGGGTCAGCTCACGGGTGTCGCTGCCTCCGCGACGCTCGAGGATGCGCATTCTTCCGGTGGCGTCCCCTTCCGCGCTTTCGAGCTCGGCGCCGCCCGCGCGGATCCGCAGGACCTGCGCCGCGCGGACCGTCTTGCCGGGACCATCATCGAAGGTGAAGTCGAGGCGGGCCTCCTCTCCCTCCCCCGTGACAGTGAGCAGCGTGGGGAGGACCACACGCCGGTCGCTTCCGAAGTCACGGTAGTCGAGCGTGCCGCTCCAGCTGCCTGCCAGTGCGAACGCAAGGGTGGGAACGGCGGGTGGCGCGGAGGCCTTCGCGACTTCTGCCACGCGGTCCCGTCCCGCCTCGAAGTCGAGGAGCGTGGGGATGACCGTCGCGTCCACCGGCACGCCACGGCCCGCGAGGAAGTGGTCCACGTTCGTCCGGTTCCAGGCGTTGGGAATGCGGATCCGCAGGCCGCTGTGGGGCAGCGTCAGGAGGAAGATGCGTCCGGCCGTGGGGCCCTCCGCGCTGCCCGCGCTCTCCTCCCCAACCAGCCGCGCTCCGCCCTTCTCCTTCAACAGCGCGACCGTCATCGTCACGCCCGAGGCATTCATGGGGCCGGTGAGGACCGTGACCCTTCCGGTGAAGCGGTCCGGCGACGGGGCCTGGAGCTGCCGTGCGGCTTCGTCCTGACGTGGCAGCCGCTCCCACGCTCCATCCTTCGTGCGGCGGAAGCCGTCGAGCGGCGGCTCGAAGAGCTCCTGGCGATTGCCCCAGCTCTCCAGGTGCTGGGGCAGGTCTCCGTAGCGGATGGCCTTGAGCAGCGCTGGCTTCAACCAGACGAAGGGCTCGGGGAGCAGGTAGCGCCCCAGCGCGACCGCCACGTCATCCGAACCGCCGCCGCTCTCCCGCAGGTCGAGGACGAGGTGTCCCACGCCGCGGGCCTTCAGCGTCTTGAAGAAGCCCCCGAGGAAGGCCTCGGGGTCCACGGGGTTGCGGTCGTTCACGAACGTGTCGATGCGCAGCGTGGCGGTCTTCCCGTCGAGCCTCCAGTGGATGGCCTTGTAGAACTCGTCGCGGTAGGGACTGCCTGGCCAGGGCAGCGCGGTCCACCGGGTGAACGGGATGGGCTCCAGGGTGGCGTGCGACAGCCGCCGGTCCTCCGAGCGTTTCCAGTCGAGCTCCCAGCGCGTCGGGAAGCCATGGAAGGCGGGCCAGGCTTCGTTGAAGTCGTCTCCCATCAGGTCGCTGTCGGAGCCCAGCTTGGCGGCGATGGACTGATCCGCGCTCCCGTCGTAGGCGACGGTGCGGCCCAGGGTGCTCAACACCTGGGGCACGGGGACGCCGTTGAGGGTGACGAGCTCGGCACCGGGAGGTGGGGCGCCAGGCTGACCGTCGTTCGACACGACGATCATCCGTCCTTCGATGAGCTTGAAGCGCAGCGGCAGGTGCGTGGGCTGAACGCGGCGCCAGGCGTCCAGGGCTTCCGGGAGCTCCACCTGGGTGTGGTCGCAGTGGATGCCGGCCAGCAGCAGCGAGACCTCACGCCAGAGCACCAGGTCCGTGATGGTTCGTGACGCCGTCGCCTCCAGCCGTGCGAAGGCGGCGCGTGTCTCGGCCTTGCCGCGATAGCGGTGGAGGCCTGGATGGAGGGTCTCCAGCGCACGCCGGAGGAGCGCGACGTCGGCACGCGCCTTCGCCGCGTCCAGCGTGACGGAGGGAGGAGCGGGAACCGCGAGGAGCAGGGTCAGGGCCAGCGAGGGAAGCAGCATGACCGCAAGAGCTACGCCGGCACTTCCTCCTCCGTCGTCTCAAGTCCAGGACGGGTGCGGTTTTTCGTTTGTTGAGCCGTCCGCCACCCCGTGGGGCTGAGGCCGGTGTGTTCACGGAAGATGCGGTTGAAGCTGGCCTTGGAGGCGAAGCCCGCCTCCAGCGCCATCGTCAGCAGGGGCGTCGGGTCGCCGGAGGCCAGCCGCTCCTGCACCGCGGCCACGCGCATGGCATTGATGACGGCGTTGAAGTTGCGGCCCAGTCCCCGGTTGAAGGCCCGCGACGCGTAGCTCTCATTGGTGCCCAGGCGGCGGGCGACATCGGAGAGGGTCAGGCCGGGTTCGCGCCACCAGCCCGCGCCCTGGATGCGTGCTTCCCATCCGGAGGCCAGGGCGGCCCAGTCGCGGTCGGGCACCGGGGCGCCGTCGGTACGGAGTGTCCATTGGGGAAAGCGGTGGCCGGCATGGCGCCAGCCTTCCAGTCCCAACCAGAGGACGATGGCAGCGAAGAGCAGGTACTGGGGGAAGCGGTCGTAGTAGCTCAGGGGTGTCAGGAACCGGTCCACGAACGCGAAGCCCACGGTGACGGTCCAGCCCAGCTCCAGCGACACGAGCACGGTCGCGATCCACGGCTGGCGGTGCGCGTCCCGGTCGCTGACGTGCTCCACGAGCCAGTGTTGGTAGCGGCCATGGAAGCGGACCGTGGCCACCAGGTACGCCGCGAGCGAGAGCATGTTCGCGGTGGACTCCAGGGGAGCAATCCACGGCGCATGCACGGAGTCGTTCCAGCGCAGCTTCGCCGCGAGGGGCAGCGCGAAGGCGCACAGCGTGTAGCCGAGCATGACGCCCGCGGGAACGAAGTGCCGCCACGCGCGAGCGGGCAGCGTGGGTGTCACGAGGCGGCGGACGTAGAGGTAGAGCAGCGGCCCGGTCGCGAGGCCCAGGTCGAACGGCGCGAACGACAGCCAGGGATGAGCGTCATAGAAGCCCGCGAAGCCCAGCACATACGGCATCAGCCGCAGCACGGAGACGCCGAGCAGCGCGGCGAGGATCCGGTTCGCCGGGCGATTCCCGGAAGCGGTCAGGAGCAGCACGCACACCAGCGAGCCAAAGCCCGCGGCCAGTCCCAGGGTGGTGCTCCACGGTCCGAATCGAATCACCGCTACCTCCTGTCCAGGATGCGTCCCTGTCCGTCGATCGCGTAGACGGCGCCTCCATCCAGGATGGGCTCGTTCAAGCCACAGCGCGACGGTTGCGGAGAGAACCACACGAAGAACAGGTCGTCTCCCGACTGGAGGACATGGGTGTCGTAGGAGCTTCTCCTGGAAAGACACTGCGCCATTCGCTTGTCGGGATCCTGGGTCTGGAGCTCCGCGCCCGGAGGCAGGAACTCGTTCATCGCGACCTCCAGGGCCGCCATCATGGGGCCTCCCAGGTGGACACCCTCCTTGAACGAGTTCGGGAACACCACGGCGGCTGCCTCTTCGGGAGGTGCCCACGCGGCCTTCTTGACCTTGTGGTACCCGAGCAGGGAGCACCCGGTCAGTGGAACGCAGAGCAGAGCGATCCCCATGGACGTCTTCATCGCGAAACCTCCCTGCGAACGACTACGGCAACCATGACTGCCCCTCGAACAGGTCGAAGCTGAAGTCCCCTGCCGCTCCAGAAGCCTTCCCGATGGGGATCCACCTTCCACCTCGCAATGCCGACACGACCCGGGAGGAATAGTTGTAGTCGTACGCAAGGCATCCGCCATTCCGGGGGCCGTAGAAGAGCAGCAGCTCGTGCTCCCAGATACGCCCGGACTTGTCCACGAAACGAGCAGAGCCCCAGGGCGACCAGTCCGGCTCGTGGTTCGCGCCCATGTCCTCGCGGGAGAACTCCCAATTGTGGGGATGCGGATGCGCGGGCCCCAGGATGACGGGCTCGTGGGTGTTGGCATCCCTGAGCACCAGCGGCACCTTGCAATACTTCCGGCCTCCAGGCCCGTCCCCTCCCAGGTCCGAGAAGAAGCTGAGGAAGTAGGCCTCCGCCTGGGGGGAGTAGTACCAGAGCGCGCAGTACTCCTTGCCCTGCCGGCCATGCAGGGTCGATGCGCCGGGCATCCGGGTCATCCGCTCACAGGCGACTTGAGCCAGCTCCTCGCGCGTCTTGAAGGGACCCGCGAGAGGTCCCTCGACCTCGTACATGCCATTGGCGAGCTGGCGGACACGGATGTCCGGATGCGGCGCCGAACATCCCAGCGCCACGAACAACACCATCCAGTACAGGTTCGTTGGCATCCACGGTCCCGCGACAAGGTGACCGCGGATGCCTATCAAACCGCGTGCGTCCCACTCCAGCGAGAGGAGTCAGTTCACCTGCGCGAGAGGCCCATCGACTTCCGCGTCCTCGTTCTCCGGCGCTTCTTCCACCGCGTCCACGCCCTGCGGAATCCCATCCACGTAGGTGACGACGTTGTTCGGCAGCGCGGCCACGCGCGGGCCCGGTGTCACCACGCCCGTGAGGTTCAGTGGATCCACTCCGGATAGCTGGATGCGCACGCCGGACGGAGCCGCTCTCCGCACCGCTCGCGCCATGTCCACGGCTTCGGGCAGCGCGAACTGCTCACCCACGAAGCCCGACACGAAGCGCCCGCCTCGCAGCTCTCCCCGCGCCTCCATGCGCCGGTAGACGAACAGCAGGTCGCGCCACGTGGGCGCCAGCGATTCGCGCATCACCAGGTCGCGCCAGACGATGCCGTAGCGTTGGAGGAACAGCTTCGCCAGCGACTCCGTCACCTCCTCCTGCGACTTCGGCTCCGACGGCGCCAGCAGGCTCCAGCGGCCCGGGCCGCCACGGTTGAGCAGCTTCTGGCGCTTGCGGTGCGCCGGGCTCTGAAGGATGCGCAGGTTCTGCACCGCGTCCGCCGTGACGAGCCCCTTCGCCACCAGCTCCCACAGCGCGTCCTCCACCTCCGCCGGCAGCCGACGCGCCCGCGTCACCAGGTCCTGGAAGAAGCACGCGCCCCGCCGCTCCAGCACGCCCACCACGTCCTTCGCCGCCGCGCTCAGGTCCGGCGGCGTCCACACGCCCCCGTCCGCCAGCACCGCGTGCGGACGCGCCGCCGCCAGCATCCACTCCAGGTCCTCGCGCACCGTGAACGTCAACGGCGCGTTGCGCGTGGGCGATGACCGCTTCGCCACCACCGGCTCCGGCGCCTCCACCGGCGCACCCCGGCGCGGCCCCGCGGGCTTCGGCGGATCCTTCAGCGTCACCCGCCCCCACGCCACCTCGCCCGCGTAGCACGCGCGCTCCATCAGGTCCGGCGTGTAGCCGCGCATGCGCGCGGGCAACAGGAAGCGCTCCCACGCGGAGGCCGGCGCCTCGTACCCCTGAAGCAGCCGCACCGCCTTGAGCAACCCCGTGGAGCCTCGCAGCGCGTCCACGTCCTCCAGGTGGTGCCACCGGAAGAGGAAGCGCATGAAGTCCTGCGGGCTCAGCGGCTCAATCTCGCGGCGCAGGCGCCCCACCGTCAGCCGGTGGATGCGCTGGAGCAACCGCCGGTCGCACCACTCCAGCACCGGGCTGCCATCCGCGTCCCGGGCCACCGGCACGTCGTCCTGCGCGCGGAACTGGCCGCGCAGCACGCTGCCCTGGCTCTCCAGGTTGTGCAGCGCCAGGTTGATGTCGTCCGGATCCAACAGCGTCAGCCGCGCCAGCTCCGTCACCGTGGTGGGCCCCACCATCTCCATCCGGCCTCGCACCACCTGGAGCACCGCCGCGTCGCGCTCCACCGGCCGATCGTACTCCAGCACCGGCAACACCGGCTGCGTCACCGCGTCCGGGAAGAGCGCGCGCACCGCGTTGCCCCGCTCCGCTGACACCAGGAACCGCCCGCCCTGACGCTCCAGCCACGCCACGCGGCCCTGCTTGAAGAGCCCCGCCTCCAGCCCTCGCGGGACCTCCGACGCGCGCACCAGCACGAGCTGCAACAGCGCGTCGTGCAGCTCGTCCTCGTCGCGCATGGGCGGCGCGGCGTCCTCCACCACCTGCCGGATGGCGTTCGCGTCCAGCGCGCCGAACGCCGCCGCGTCCTCCGCCGGCATCGCGCGGCGCAGGGCCACGTTGCGCACGCGGCGCTCCTCGGCCGGCGCGTCGTCCAGGAAGGTGTAGGGCTGGCTGTTGATGAGCGCGTGCGCGAAGACGCTCGGCTCCGGGACGTCGCGCGCGACCAACTGGATGCGCCCGTCCTTCATGCGCCGGAGCACCTCGCGCAGCCCGTCGATGTCCATCGCCTCGCGCAGACAGTCGTCCATCGTCTGCTTCACCAGCGGATGGTCCGGCAGCTCCACGTCCCCGCCGCCGTGGTTGTCCTGGCAGCCCACCTGCGCGGGGAACACCGCCGCCAGCAGGTCCTCGCTGCGCGCGCGCTGGAGGTTCGGCGCCACGCGCTTGCCCCCCATCATCCGGTGCAGCGTCAGCGCTCGCGACGCCACCCACCGGAAGCGCGTGCCGAAGATGGGCGCCTGGAGGATGGCCTGCACCAGCACCTCCTCCACGTTGTCCGGGTGCAGGAAGTCGAAGATGTCCGCCAGCGGGAACGAGTGCTGCTCCCCCAGGCTCAGGAGGATGCCGTCCTCCGTGGCCGCCGCCTGCAACTCGAAGTCGAACGAGCGGCAGAAGCGCTTGCGCAGCGCCATGCCCCACGCGCGGTTGATGCGGCTGCCGAACGGCGCGTGGATGATGAGCTGCATGCCGCCCGCCTCGTCGAAGAAGCGCTCGGCGACAATCTGCGTGTGGCTGGGCACCACGTCGCCCAGCATCTTCTTCCCCAGCCGCAGGTAGCCCAAGAGCGCATCCACCGCGGGCGGCGGCACGCGCAGCAGCTTCTCCAGGAAGCCCGCCGGATCATCGTGGCGCAGCAACTCCTCGCGCAGCCGGCCCACCTGGAGGCTCAGTTCGTCCGTGCGGCCCGGCGCCTCGCCGCGCCAGAAGGGCACGTTGGGCGGCGCGCCCCTCGCATCCTCCACCATCACCGTGCTGCCCATGACGCGCTGGATGCGCCACGCGGTGCTGCCCAGCAGGAAGATGTCTCCCGGCGAGGACTCCACCGCGAAGTCCTCGTCCAGCGTCCCCACCACCTTGCCCTCCGGCTGCGCGGTGACGCTGAAGCTGAACGTGTCCGGGATGGCGCCGCCGTTGGTGAGCGCGGTGATGCGCACGCCCCGGCGTCCCTTGAGCCGCTGGTTCACCCGGTCGCGGTGCAGGTGGATGCTGCCCCGGCCGCGACGCTCGGCCACGCCCTCCGACAGCATGTCCAGCACCTGCTGGTACTCCTCCCAGGTGAGGTCCTGGTACGGGTACGCGCGCTGGAAGACGCTGAAGAGGGCGCGCTCGTCCCATTCCTCGCACGCGCACGCGGCGACGATCTGCTGCGCCAGCACGTCCAGCGGCTTCTTCGGAATCCGGACCGCGTCCAGGTCTCCCTCGCGCACGGCGTTGAGGAGCGCGACGCACTCCACCAGCTCGTCGCGCGTCATCGCGAAGAGGATGCCCTTGGAGATGCCCGCCTTGTGGTGGCCGGCGCGGCCCACGCGCTGGAGCAGCACGGAGATGGCCTTGGTGGTGCCCAGCTGCACGACGAGGTCCACGTTGCCCACGTCGATGCCCAGCTCCAGCGACGCGGTGGCCACCATCACGCGCAGCTGGCCGGCCTTGAGGCGCTCCTCGGCGGACAGGCGCATCTCGCGCGACATGCTGCCGTGGTGCGCGGCCACCCACTGCTGGCCCAGGCGCTCACCCAGGTCGTGCGCCACGCGCTCGGACATCTTGCGCGTGTTGACGAAGACGAGCGTGGTGCGGTGCTCGCTGGAGAGCTGGATGAGCCGGTCGTAGACCTGTCCCCACATCTCGTGGCTCGCGATGGAGGACAGCTCCGCGTCCGGGATCTCCACCTTCAGGTCCCACGGGCGCTGGTGGCCCACCTCCACGCGCTTGCACTCGGTGAGGGAGGTGCCGGTGAGGAAGCCCGCGATGGCGTCCAGCGGCTTCTGCGTGGCGGACAGGCCCAGCAGCTGGGGGCGCACGTCGGTGAGGGCCTTGAGGCGCTCCATGGACAGCGCGAAGTGGCTGCCGCGCTTGTCGCGGGCGAGCGCGTGGATCTCGTCCACGATGACCGTGCGCACGTGGCGCAGGGTGGCGCGGGCGCGCTCGGCGGTGAGGTAGAGGTAGAGGGACTCCGGCGTGGTGATGAGGATGTGCGGCGGGCGGCGCACCATCTGGGCGCGCTCGGCGGCGGGCGTGTCGCCGGTGCGCACCTGCACGCGCAGGTGCTGGGGCTCGTAGCCCTCCTCGCGCGCCAGGGCCATCAGCTCCTCCAGCGGCTGGAGGAGGTTCTTCTGCACGTCGTTGCCCAGGGCCTTCAGGGGCGACACGTAGAGGACCTGGGTGTGGTCCGGCAGCGTGCCGTCGAGCGCCAGGCGGAACAGCGAGTCCAGCGCGGCGAGGAACGCCGTGAGCGTCTTGCCGCTGCCCGTGGGCGCGGCGATGAGCACGTCGTGGCCGGCGTGGATGAGGGGCCAGCCTTCAATCTGCGGCCGGGTGGGCTCGCCCAGGCGTGAGGCGAACCACCGCCGCACCACCGGGTGGAAGGCGGCGAGCGCCGGATGGGCCGCGAACTCCGACGTGAAGGCGAGGGCGATTTGAGGGGACATGGCGGGCTCCCAGAGGGCCAGCCTGAACACAGGTACAGCGCGGCGTCAACGGACGGCGGGTCGCGCATCCGACCGCCCGGGTCAGGAGAGCCGGAGGCCCAAACCTGTCCGACTGTCGGACAGGTTTCCGGAGCATCCGACCGCCCAGGTGAGAGGGGATGTCGGAGGCCCGGCGTATACCTCCTGCATCGCGACGGCTTCGTCTCCCCTGCAGGACTCAGGACGTAGGGCACTCAGGCGGGCAGCGTTCACCTGCTGGGGTGTCGCCTTTCCGGTGGCACCTGACTCCGTGCATTCCCCTGATGGCAGATTGAAAGCAGCTGGGACGTCAGTAGATTTCTACTGAATTCTTAGTGGGTACTGACCTACGCATCCGTGCCCGTGCGCAGAAGAAGCTCCTGCTCCCCTCAAGCCGTTGGCAACGGAGTCCCGCCATGACGACTTCCTCCTACCGCCTGCAGGCAACCCTTCCTGCGCCCTATGGAACCCAACTCGAACAGCTTCGAAGCAAGCTCCAGATCGACAACACAGAAGTCATCAAGGAGGCCCTGGGCTTCTTCGCCAAGGCGGTGCTCGAAGCGAGCCTGGGCCGCCGCGTCGCGTTCGTGGACGAGAAGCATCAGGTGCTCGCGGAGTACAGCTCCCCCTCCCTCACCCGGCTGGAGTGGAACGCCCGGGAGGAAGGCCGCATCGTGCTACCCGACAGTGATTTCGACCGGCTCGTGGATGAGCTGGAGAAGCCGGCGAAGCCCCTGCCCCGGCTGCGGAAGCTCGCGCGCAAGAAGGCCCGCTGACGCTCCGGAAAGAAGAAGGGGGGCGCCGCCATGACGGCCTCCCTCGTGTTTCCTGAGCTCACGGCCATCACCAGCAGGGACGCCGCGAGTGGCTTCCGCTGCGAGGAAGAGGCACTCAGCCGCTACTTCCAACAACAGGCCACGCAGCAGGGACGGCGCGAAGAGAACCGGACCTGGGTCATCCATCGTCCCGACGGACGACCCGACCTGCCGTCCGTGCTTGGCTTCTACACGCTCACTTGGATCCAACTGGAGCGCAGCAGCCTGCCCGAGCCCGTCACCCGGCGGCTTCCGGACTATCCGATTCGCGCCATCCTCATCGGGCGCCTTGCTCGCGACGAGCGGTGCAAGGGCATGGGCATCGGGGAGCACCTGCTCGATGACGCCCACCGCAGGGCCTTGCGCGTCAATGCGGAGATTGGAGGGCTCGTCGTCGTCGTGGACGCGAAGAACGCGCGCGCCGCGGCGTTCTACGAGGCGCATGACTACACGGTCCTCATCCGCGCAGGATCAGCGACCATAGCGTGGCCTCAACGCTACTTCGTGAAGATGGAGGACTTGCGAGCGACGTACGCGGGAACGTGAACGCGAAGGTAAGTGTGATACCGAAATCCCGCTCAGGTTCGGTTCACTGAGGCGGCGAGCACCGGACACCGTCCGCCGGGCAGAGCGCCGCCCTCCGGGCCCGATGCGTCTCGTGGACGACAGCGCGTGCGACCCGGGGGACGGATCCGGACGCACTGCCCACGCGCAAGATGATCGCAGGCGCCCCCGCCGTTCCGCCCATCCCCAGCCCTGCTCCAGGCCTCCGGCATGTCCTCGTCCTCCGCGTCGAACTTCGCGACTGAAGCGCTCAACCCCGATGGATTCCTCGTGCTGCGGCCGGAAGGGGATGGGCCGGAAGCGCCCGACGACTTCCTCTGCGAGTACGCCAACCCCGCCGCGCAGGCCTTGCTGGGGGACGGGCTGAAGGATGCGCTGTTCCTCGCCACACGGCGGACCTGGGGAGGCCTGCGCGCGGCGTGGGGGATGACGCTCGCCACGGGCCTGCGCTCGGAACAGTGGCTCCACTGGGACACGGGCTCCAGGGTGCACACACTGCGCGTCCGGGCCGCGCGCGCCCGGGAGGGACGGCTGTACGTCTGGTTGACCGAGCAGCCCCGGGAACTCCATGCGCCCCCGGGCACGATGTCCGGGCAGGCCCCGTGCACGAAGGACACCTCGCACCAGCGCCCCGGCGAGGAGTCCCCGCGGCACGCGAGCGCCCTGTTCCAGGCGGTGATGCAGGGCTCCACCGACGCCATCTACACGAAGAACCTGGAGGGCCAGTACACGCGCATCAACGCGGCGGGCGCGCAGCTGATGGGCCTCAGGGTGGAGGAGGTGGTGGGCCGCACCGACGCGGAGCTGTGGCCCGCCGAGGCCCGCGCCAACGTGGCCCATGACCGGGAGGTCATGGCCTTCCGCAGGACGCTCACCTACGAGGAGGCGCAGTCCGGCCAGCCGGGCCGGGTGTGGCTGTCCACCAAGGGCGTGCTGCGGGACGAACAGGGCCGGGTGTTCGGCCTGTTCGGCATCAGCCGGGACATCACCGAGCGCAAGCGGATGGAGGAGGCCCTGCACCAGAACGAGGCGCGGCTCCAGCAGGCCCTCCGCGCCGCGTCCGTGACGCTGTTCGACCTGCGGATGCCGGAGGGGCTCCTGCGCTGGGGCCCCGGCGCGGAGGGGCTCCTGGGCCAGCCCTCCCTGCCCGCCGAGGAGCCGCTGACGGCGCTGCTGGCTCGGCTGCACCCGGAGGACCGGATGACCGTGGCCGCACGGCTGGCATCCTCCACCCGGCCCCTGGTGAAGCTGGCGCTCGACTTCCGCGTGGTGGGCGCGCGAGGCGAGGTGCGGCGGCTGACGCTGTGGGGCGAGGCCCACGCCGGGGACGCGCGGGAGCAGCGGATCATCGGCGTGCTGGTGGACATGACCCAGCGGCCCCTCGCGCCGCCGTCCGGGGTGGCCGCGTAGGTCGAAGCGGCATCCCCACTCCTGGAAAGGATGCCTCCACATGAAGCGTTGTCTCTTCGGGCTCGCGGTCCTGATGGCGCTCGCGGGCTGCACCACTGGCACGCACAGCTGCGACACGAACGCGGACTGCCCGGAGGGGCGCGTCTGCATCCACGAACATGCGCACGACATCGACGCCGACACCTGTCAGCAGCCCTGCGCCGACTCAAGCCAGTGCGACGCGCCCGACGTCTGTCCCTGCCCCGACTCGCCCGGAGGCTCGGCGTGCAGGACGGATGATGGCGGCTTCAGCCGCTACTGCGGGTTCTCCTGACGAAGCAGGGCGGCGCGACCACCGGAACTGGGGCAGACTGCGCCCGTTCAAAAAGGAGCCACACCATGAACTGGGATGAAGACCTGCAGGGCCGTGAGCCCCCGCCCTCGCTGGAGACGCTCATCGTCCCGCGCGTGCGCGACCTGGGCGACGGCTTCCACGTGCGCCGCGCCCTGCCCTCCGCGCGCCGCCGCATGGTCGGCCCCTTCATCTTCCTGGACCAGATGGGCCCCGCGGACTTCGACCCCGGCCGCGGCCTGGACGTGCGCCCGCATCCGCACATCGGCCTGTCCACCGTCACCTACCTCTTCCAGGGCGAAATCCTCCACCGCGACTCGCTGGGCTTCGTGCAGCCCATCCGCCCCGGCGCCGTGAACTGGATGACCGCCGGCCAGGGCATCGCCCACTCGGAGCGCACCGCCCCGGACACGCGCGCCGCCGGCGGCCGCCTCTTCGGCATCCAGGCCTGGGTGGCCCTCCCCAAGCAACATGAGGAGGTCGCCCCCGCCTTCGTCCACCACCCCGCGGACACGCTCCCCGTCATCGACGGCGAGGGCATCCACCTCACCGTCATCGCGGGCCAGGTGCACGGCGGCAAGTCCCCCGTGCGCGCCCACTCCGACCTGTTCTACGCGGACGCGAAGCTGGAGGCGGGAGCGCGCCTGAAGCTCTCCGCCGAGTACGAGGAGCGGGGCCTCTACCTCGTGGAGGGCACGCTGGACGTGGAGGGCACGCGCTTCCAGCCGGGCGAGCTGCTGGTGTTCAAGCCGGGCAGCGAGATTGTCCTCAAGGCGGAGTCCTCCGCGCGGATGATGCTGCTGGGCGGCGAGCCCATGGACGGCCCGCGCTACCTCTTCTGGAACTTCGTGTCGTCCTCCAAGGAGCGCCTGGAGGCCGCCAAGGCGGACTGGAAGGAAGGCAGATTCGCCCCCGTGCCGAAGGAGACGGAGTTCATCCCCCTGCCGCCGGATGATCCGCCCGCGCCCGTGCGCTACCCATAGAGCCGGCGCACCGGCGCCAGCGTGCCCGCGGGCCGCTGCGACTTCGCCTGCGACCACGTCAGCCGGTACGTCGCCGCCGTCCCGTCGAAGGCGATGGGCTTCACCTCCGGTGAGCCCGCGCCCGACGCGCGCAGCGTCTCCGCGAGGAACCCGCAGGCGAAGAAGGGGTTGTCCGCCAGCACGTCCTTCACCCACAGGGTGGCGTCCTCCCCGGACAGCTCCTCCACCCGGACCTCGTTGAAGTTGTTGCCCGCGCGCAGGTTGTACGGCACGCGCTCCAGCGTCTTGCGCGGCCCCAGGTGCGTCACGAGCTGCATGCTCGCCCGCCCCACGGACGTCTGCTGGAAGCCCTTCAGGTAGCGGGCGCCCAGCTCCAGGTAGGCCGCCTCCAGGGGCTGGCCGGGGAAGACGTCCCGCGCCGCCACGTCCAGGAAGAGCCGCCACTGGTCCAGCGAGTAGTGGGGGCGCAGCGGCTCGGAGAGGTTCAGGCCCGCGGCCTTCAGCTTCTGGCGTCCGTCCCGCGTGAGGTACGGCCCCAGCGCACGCACGAAGAGGGCTTCCACGCTCTGGGCGAAGATTTGCTTTTCGGATGGGACCATGCCCCCAGGGTGGGGGCGCCCCTGCGCATCCGGAAGGGCCGACGCAACGCTTCCGTCCACGAGTCATCAGACCCGTAGCTTTTTCAGCCTCGCGGCAGCCGCACCGTGAAGGTCGTCCCCTGGGCTTCCGTGGAGCTCACCTGCACGGTGCCGCCGTGGGCCTTCACGAGCTGGTCAGTGATGTAGAGCCCCAGCCCCAGTCCTCCGGTCGCACCGCGCTCCCGGTCGCTGCGGCCGGCGCGGCGCCACGCGGAGAAGACGTACGGCAGCTGATCCGCTGGAATGGGCGCGCCCAGGTTGTGCACTCGCAGCACGGCCTCGGACGCCAGGCCCTCCGCGCTCACGCGCACGGGCGACTCCGGCGGGCTGAACTTGAGCGCGTTGGAGACCAGGTTGGTCACCACCTGCTCCAGCCGGTCCGCGTCCCACGCGCCGCGCCCGTCGCCGCGCATGTCCAGCAACACCTCGCGGTGGGGCTGGCTGGCGCGCGACTCGTCCACCGCGCCGCGCACCACGTCGAACAGGTCACAGCGCGAGCGCACCACCGGCAGCCCCGCGCCCAGCCGCGCCCGGGCGAAGTCCAGCAGCTGGCGGATCATCCGCTCCATGCGCTCGGCGCTGGTGAGGATGCGCTCGGTGAAGACGCGCTGGCGGTCGGACAGCTCCCCCTGGCGCTGGAGCTGCTGCGCGGACATGGACAGCGCGTTGAGGGGGTTGCGCAGGTCGTGGCCCAGGATGCCGATGAACTGCTCGCGGAAGTCCTCCGCGTTGCGCAGCTCCGTGGTGTCCTGGCCGGTGGCGATGACGGCCTCCACCGCGCCCGTGGGCCCGGTGGCGGGCGACATCGTGTACTCGAAGTGCCGCACGCCCGTGTCCGAGGACAGGCTGATGCGGCCGCGCTGCACCTGGCCCGTGCGCCGCGCCGCGTCCAGCGACTTCGCGAACGGCTCCAGCTGCGGATCCATGGCGCGCAGCGCGTCCATGTTCCTGCCCGGGATGTGCACGTGGTGCGAGCCGCGCGACGCGGCCACCGCCTGGTTGGCGTAGATGAGCGTCCCGTCCCCGTCATAGAGCGCGATGGGGTCCGCCGCCGCCCCCATGGCCAGCTCCAGCAGGCGGCGCTGCTGCTGCACCTGGTCGGAGAGGACGCGCACCTCGCGCTCGGCGCGGCGCAGGCGCAGGAGCGCGTGCACCTGGGCCACCAGCTCCTCCGGGTCCACCGGCGCCACCAGGTACGCGTCCGCGCCGTGCTCCAGCCCCTGGGCCCGGTCCCCGGGGCCCACCGCCTGCGCGGACAGGTGCAGCACCAGCGCGTTGCGCGTGCGCGGGGAGGCCTTCAGGCGCCGGCACACCTCCAGGCCGCTCATGTCCGGCAGGCGGACGTCCAGGATGACCAGGTCGGTCCGCTCGTCCGCGAGCGCCAGCGTCTCCCCGCCCGTGCCCGCCTCCAGCACCTGGAAGCCCGACAGGGACAGCACGCGAGACGTGACGTAGCGGCTGGCCAGGTCGTCGTTGACGTTGAGGATGATGGGTGCGGAAGGCATGCGTGCGAAAGAAGCCGTGGCCTCCTTCGTAATGGCTGGCCCGGGGCGCGCCAAGTGTCACACGTGGGAAAATGTCTTCTCCGACGGAACAGCCGGGGGAACGGCCGGCCGCCGGCGCTCGCTGGACGACAGGGCGACTCCCCCGCCAGCGCGTTTCGCGATAGGGATGGGTCATGCGCCCTCCCTGCCGCCCGCTACCCGCTGATGGCCGCTTCCTCCAGGCCGTGGGGCCCACGCCGCTGGTGCCCGTGCGGCTGGACCCGGAAGGCCCCACCATCTGGTGCAAGCTGGAGTTCCTCAACCCCAGTGGGTCCACCAAGGATCGCATCGCCCGGTACATGCTGGAGAAGGCGTGGCGGCTGGGGGAGCTGTGCCCGGGCGGCGACGTGGTGGAAGCATCCAGCGGCTCCACCAGCATCGCCATGGCGCTGGCGAGCGCGCAGATGGGGTGCCGCTTCACGGCGGTGATGCCGGAGGGCGTGACGGAGGAGCGGCTCATCGCCATCCGCGCCTACGGCGGCGAGGTGGAGCTGGTGCCGCGCTCGGAGGGCATCCGGGGCGCCATCGCGCGGGCGGCGGCCATGGCGAAGGAGCGCGGCGGCTACGCGCCCCGCCAGTTCGAGAACCCCGACAACGCGGAGGCGCACCGCGTGTGGACGGGACAGGAAATCCTGGCGCAGGTGCCGGGCGGCCTGGTGCACGGCGTGGTGAGCGGCGTGGGCACGGGCGGCACCATCGTGGGGCTGTACCAGGCGTTCGCGGAAGCCGGCTGTCCGGTGACGCCCTTCGTGGCGCGGCCCATCTCCGGGCTGGGCTGCGACATCGAGTGTTGCAGCTTCAGCGCGCGCGTACCGGGCGTGGTGGACGGCCTGTCGCGGCTGTACCGCGAGGCGGACATGCCGGGCCGGGTGGAGCTGGACGTGTCGGACGACCTGGCCATGCGCACCGCGCGGGCGCTCATCCGCCGGGGCTTCCCGGTGGGCCCGTCCTCCGGCCTCAACTACGCGGCGGCGGTGGAGGCGGCGAAGCGGCTGGGCCCGCAGGCCCAGGTGGTGACGGTGTTCCCGGACCGCATGGAGCGCTACTTCTCCACGGAGCTCGTGCAGCCCCGGCCCACGCCCGCCCCCGCGTCCAAGGCCAGCTGACGGCTCACGTGCGCATGCGCACGCGCGTCTCGTGCACGGTGTCCGGGGGCGGGGCGGTGCGCTCGCGCTCCTGGGCGCGCATCAGGCGCAGGATGCTGGGCCCCAGCACGTCGATTTCGGTGGAGGCGTAGGCCTCCGTGCCGAAGCGGCGGATGGAGTCCGTCTGCTTCTCCAGGATGCGCGCGTCCTGCCCGAAGATGTGCAGGCCCACGGGCAGCACGAAGGGCAGCGCGGCCTTGAGCAGCCAGCGCGGCACGGGCAGCTTGAACGTCACCACCGCGTACACGAGCGTGTCCCAGTCCCCCACCGGCGTCATGGCGGAGGTGACCAGGATGTGGCTCTTGTCCCCGATGCGGTACTCCACCTGCGCGATGGAGGGCATCAGGAAGCGGTCGAAGTGCTGCACCACCTGGCCGCCCGGCGCGAGCAGCTTCCCCACGAGCCCCTTGGGCGCGGGCTCGCCCAGGTACTCCGCCTCCACGCGGTCCGCGCTCCTGCGCACCACCACGTCGATTTCGTTCTTCTTCTCCGCGGTGCGGAACAGGCCGCCGTGGAGGAAGGCCGTGTGCGGCACGTCCAGCGTGTTCTCCAGCACCGCGTGCAGCGACCCCGGCGCGCGCAGCACCCGGCGCACGGTGGTGTAGTCCGCCGCGTCCAGCAGCGGGAAGCGGAAGGGCTCCGTGGTGGGCTCCACGCCGGGCGTGGAGTAGACCCAGACGAAGCCGTCCTGCTCGCGCGTCGCGTGGGACGCGGCGCAGCGGGAGCGGGCCTCGGGCTCACCCACGAGGCCCGGGATGAGCCGGCACTGGCCTCCGGTGTCGAAGCGCCACCCGTGGTAGCCGCACTCCAGCTGCCCCTCCTTCACGCGCCCCAGCGACAGGGGCACGTTGCGGTGCGGGCAGCGGTCCACCAGGGCGCCGGGCCTGCCGCCCTCGCCCCGGAAGAGCACCAGGGGCGTGCCCTGGAGGGTGCGCGCGAGCGGCTTGTCCCCCAGCTCACGCGACGTGCAGAGGATGAACCAGGAGTGGGGAAGCCGGACGACGGAGATGTGACTGGGGGACGCGCCCGGGGCGCGCCCCTCCTCGCGGGCATTCATGTGCCCAGTCTAATGGGCCCGGGCGTCCGTGCACGCCCCCTTCAGGCGGGCAGGTCGGCGGCGCGCTGGGCGGCCTCCGGGTTGATGGGCTGCGGCATCACCCCGCCGCTCATCTTCCGGCAGGACTCCTCGCAGCGGCGGCACGCCTCCGCGCAGGACTTCATCAGCCCCTCGTCGCCCAGCTTCTCGCAGGCGGTCGCGCAGGCGGCGCACACCTCCGCGCAGGCGAAGCAGGTGCGCGAGTGCAGGTCGGAGCCCCGCAGCATGAAGCGCGCGCTCGTCTCGCAGATGTCCGCGCAGTCCATCAGCAGCCGGAGGTGCTTCGGCTCGGCGTGCTTGCCTCCCCGCTGGAGACCGTCCGCCAGCGTCTCCATGCAGACGCGGTGACAGGCCAGGCAGTTGTCGATGCACTCGCGCAGCTCGTCCTTGCTTCGCATCGCCTCGGCGTTCGCCATGGTGGGCGTCCTTTCAGGTCATGAGCCTCCGGCCTCACGGTGGGCACGCGCGGGGGCCCCACCACCCCACCGCGCGCGCCCGGCTGGCCGGCGGGCCGACAGCCCCGGACTAGAACTCCAGGCGCCGCAACCGCAGGGCGTTGCCGATGACGGACACCGACGAGAGGCTCATCGCCGCGCTCGCGAACAGCGGGCTCAGGAGCAGCCCCAGGACGGGATACAGCACGCCCGCCGCCAGCGGCACGCCCAACAGGTTGTAGACGAAGGCGAAGAAGAGGTTCTGCCGGATGTTGCGCAGCACGGCCTGGCTCAGCGCGCGTGCCCTCGCGATGCCCCGCAGGTCGCCCTTCACCAGCGTCACGCCCGCGCTCTCCATGGCGATGTCCGTGCCCGTCCCCATGGCGATGCCCACGTCCGCCCTCGCGAGCGCCGGCGCGTCGTTCACGCCGTCGCCCGCCATGGCCACCACGCGCCCCTGGGCCTGCAGCGCCTTGACCGCGTCGCCCTTCGCGTCCGGCTGCACGCCCGCGATGACCTCCGTGATGCCCAGCCTGCGCGCCACCGCGTGCGCCGTCGTCGGACTGTCGCCCGTCAGCATCACCACGCGCAGGCCCTCCGCCCTGAGCCGCGCCAGGGCCTCCGGCGTGGACGGCTTCACCGGGTCCTCCACGCCCAGCAGCCCCGCCGCGCGGCCGTCCACCGACACCAGCACCACCGTCTGGCCTTCGTGGCGCAGCGCCTCCGCGCGCTCCGTCAGCGCCTCCACCTCCACGCCCAGGCTCCGCATCAGCGCCGCGTTGCCCAGCGCCACTTCGCGGCCGTCCACGCGGCCCCGGACGCCCTGCCCTGGCACGGCCTGGAAGCCCTCCACGCCGGCAGGGGACACGCCCCGCTCCCGGGCGCCCGCGACCAGGGCGGCGGCCAGCGGGTGCTCGCTGCCGCGCTCCAGGCTCGCGGCCTGGCGCAGGAGTCCGGAGGCGTCCACGCCCGGCACGGGCTCCACCGTCACGAGGCGCGGCTTGCCCTCCGTCAGCGTGCCCGTCTTGTCCACCACCAGCGTGTCCACCGCCGCCATCCGCTCCAGCGCCGCCGCGTCGCGGATGAGCACGCCCATGCGCGCGCCCTGCCCCGTCCCCACCATCACGGACATGGGCGTGGCCAGGCCCAGCGCGCACGGGCAGGCGATGATCAACACCGCCACCGCGTTCACCAGCGCGTGCGCGAGCCTGGGCTCCGGGCCCCACACCGCCCACACCGCGGCCGTCACCACCGCCACCGCGATGACCGCGGGCACGAAGATGCCGGCCACGCGGTCCGCCAGCCGCTGGATGGGCGCGCGGGTGCGCTGCGCCTCGGCCACGCGCTGGACGATGCGCGACAGGAGCGTGTCCTGGCCCACGCGCTCCGCGCGCATCACCAGCGTGCCCGTGCCGTTCACCGTACCGCCCGTCACCTTCGCGCCCGGCCCCTTCTCCACCGGCACGGGCTCTCCGGTGACGAGCGACTCGTCCACCGCGCTCGCGCCCTCCAGCACCTCGCCGTCCACCGGCACCTTGCCGCCGGGGAGCACGCGCAGGCGCCACCCCACGTGCACCTGGGACAGCGGCACGTCCTCCTCGTGGCCGTCGTCCGAGATGTGCCTGGCCATGGCGGGGGCCAGCGACAGCAGGGCCCGCAGCGCGCCGGACGTCGCGTGGCGGGCGCGCAGCTCCAGCACCTGCCCCAGCGCCACCAGCGTGAGGATGATGGCGGCGGCCTCGTAGTACACGGGCGCGGTGCCGCCGTGCCCCGTGCGCGCGCCTTGCGGCAGCAGGTGCGGGAACAGCGTGGCCGCCACGCTGAAGACGTACGCCGCGCCCGCGCCCAGCGCGATGAGCGTGAACATGTTCAGGTGCCGGTTGCGCACCGACGCCAGGCCCCGCTGGAAGAACGGCGCCCCCACCCACAGCACCACCGGCGTCGCCAGCGCGAACTGCGCCCACACGAGCGCCGCGGGCGACAGCGCGTGCTGCACCGGCTGGCCCGGCAGCATGTCCGACATGCCCAGCAGCATCAGCGGCACGCTCAGGGCCAGCCCCACCCAGAACCGCCGCGTCATCGAGCGCAGCTCCGGGTCCGGCGGCTCCTCCACCGTCACCGTGCGCGGCTCCAGCGCCATGCCGCACTTCGGGCAGGTGCCCGGCCCGTCGCGCACCACCTCCGGGTGCATCGGGCAGGTGTACTCGACGCGCGTCTGGAGGGCGGGCGGAGCCTCCGGCTCCAGCGCCATGCCGCACTTCGGGCAGGCCCCCGGCGCGTCCTGGCGCACCTCCGGATCCATGGGGCACACGTACACGGCGCCCGGCGGGGCCGGGGGTGGCGGCGTCCGGGGCTGGAAAAAGTGCCCGGGGTCCGCCTGGAAGCGCTGGCGGCACTTCTGCCCGCAGAAGAACCAGGTGTGGCCGTCGTGCTCCCAGCTGCCGCCCTTGGGGGCGCGCGGGTCCACCTCCATGCCGCACACGGGGTCGATGGCCGGCCCTCCCTCCGTGGCGTGGGGGGGCGGCTGGGGCGAAGGGGCGGAATGAGAGTGGGAATGGGGGTGCGTCATGGTGGAGCCTCCTTTCCCCGGGCCAACGCGGCACCCGGCGCGCTCTTACACATGCGTAATCCGCCCCCTCCCCGCCCCCGTGTGGCCCCGCTCCTTCCACTGGAGGGCGGGGCGCCAGGCAGGCCGGGGGATTTGTCCGCCCGGGGCCTTTTCCGGTAGGAGGCAGCCCCGGCAGCCTGGATTTCCGGGGCATTGCACGTTGGGCCCACCGCACCCGCCGGGGAAATTGCCCGGAAAATCCACTCCCTCCGTATGGCCTGGGAGGCACGGTCGGGGCCCGACCAGAGAGGGCATCGAATGCGACGCATGTGGGGGACATGGGGAGCGGCGATGGCCCTGCTCGTCAGCGGCTGTGATGCCATCGACCTGTCGGAGCTCACCCAGCGCGACGCGATGACCCGGGTGCGCGCGGAGCCTCCTGGCGAGCACTGCGAGTTCGGCGGCGACGCGGTCCTGACCGGCCTCGACCAGGACCGCGACGGGGAGCTGGACGACGCGGAGGTCACCGCCACCGAGTACGTCTGCGACGACGCCATCCCCAAGGTCCGCACCCGCTCGCGGGCGGAGCCCCACGGCATGAACTGCGCGCTGGGGGGCCAGGCCGTGGAGTCCGGGCTGGACCGGAACGCCAACGGCCAGCTCGACGACGCGGAGGTGGCCATCGCCGACTTCGTCTGCGCCACCTCGGTCTCCAACGTGCTCCTGCGCGTGCGGCCGGTGGCCCCGGGCGAGCGGTGCCCCCAGGGCGGTCAGGTGTCTCACGCCGGCCATGACGTCAACGCCAACGGGCTGCTGGAGGAGGAGGAGATCTCCCAGGAGGTGTACGCCTGCAACGAGGCGGCCCCCGTCCTGTCGCGCGTGCGCGCGCTGCCGGCCTTCGCCGCGCCGTGCGACGGCGACGACGGAGGAGGCGCCGCGGTGGAGGCCGGCCCCGACCTGGACGGCGACTCCGCGCTCACGACGTCGGAGATCGCGGCCACGGACTACGCCTGCGGGCTGGCCGCGGCCGACCTGAAGCTCCGTCAGCAGGCCGAGCCCGCGGGGCCGAACTGCCCCCGGGGTGGCACGCGCGTGGAGGCCTTCGAGGACCGGGACGACGACGGTGCGCTGGATCCCGCCGGCTTCGCGTCGACGGTGTACGTGTGCCAGGCCACGCGCGTGCACGATGGGAGCTTCGTGATCGCGGACCCCGCGGACCTGGTCGCGCTGGAGGGCGTCACGCACCTCCGGGGCACGCTGACCCTCTCCGCGCCCACGCTCGCCGACGCGTCGCTCCCCTCGCTGGCCGTCATCCAGGGGAGCCTCACGGTGAAGGGCAACTCCAGCCTGCGGCGGCTGTCCCTGCCCGCGCTGCACTTCGTGGGGGGCGACGTGGCGGTGCGCTCCAACGCCCGGCTGGACGCCCTCGCGCTGGGCGGGGCGTCGGGCGCCGTCCTGTGGGTCGAGCGCAGCCTCTTCGTGGAGGACAACCCCATGCTCCCCACGCTGGCGGGACTGGCGGCGGTGCAGCCCCGCGACAGCATCTTCCTGCGCGCGAACAACGCGATGGTGGAGCCCGGTCCGCTGCCCCGGGTCGTCGTGCTCCAGGGGTCGCTCGTCATCAAGGACAACCTCCGGATGGACCGGACGCCCTTCGTGAACCTGGCGCGGGTGCACGGAGACGTGCGCCTGACGGGCAACGCGGGGATGCCGGCGCCCTCCGGCCTGGAGAAGCTGACCCGCGTGGACGGCACGCTGGAGCTGCGCGAGAACAGCGCCCTGGAGGTGCTGCACCCGCTGGCCGGGCTCGGCTCCGTGGGCGAGCTGCACCTCATCGGCAACCCCCGGCTGACGGACACGTCGGGGTTCACCCGCCTCTCCTACGCGGGCCGCATCTTCATCCAGGGCAACAAGGATCTGGTGAGCGCGGGGAACATGCCCGTGCTGGAGCAGGTCACGCAGGACTTCAACGTGAGGTACAACGAGAAGCTCCAGCGCGTGCACCGCCTGCCCCTTCTGAAAAGCGTGAGCGCGGTGGTGGCCGCGGGCAACCCCGTGCTGACGTCGCTGGAGGGCTTCAGCCAGCTGACCCGGCTGAACACGCTGGAGTCGCTGGGCAACGCGGCGCTCATGTCCCTGGGGGACCTGACGCTGCTGCGCGAGCTGGACTTCCTCAGCCTCCAGGGCAACGCGGCGCTCACGGGCTTCGGGCTGCCGGAGCTGGCGCGCGTGTCGGGGGCCTTCGTCGTCGTGGACAACGCGAAGCTGCCCACGTGCCAAGCCACCGCGCTCCTGGCGAGCGTGTTCCAGGGCGACCCGGTGACGGGCGTGAACATCGGCGGCAACGACGACGCGGCGACCTGCCCCTGAGCGACCGCTTCAGCGGCGGGGCTTGCAGGAGCAGTCCAGGCAGCCGTGCGCCGCGCACGCGCCGCAGCCTCGCTCCAGCGAACGCTTGAGCGCGAGCCGCGCGCGGTGCAGCCGCACGCCCGCGTTGTTGGCGGTGATGCCCACTTCGCGCGCCACGTCCGGCACCGCGCGCCCCTCCAGGTCCACCTGGCGCACCAGCCGGGCGTACTCGGGCTTGAGCGTGGGCAGCAGCTCCGTGAGGCACGCGCACACCGCGCCCTTGAGCTCCAGGTCGTCGGTGGCGCCGTCCGCGTCGCGCGCCTCCACCTCCAGCGCGCGTCCCTCCGCGGCCTGCCGGCGGTGGTGGTCCACGAGGGCGTTGCGCAGGAGGCGGTAGAACCACGCCACCGCGCCCTCGCCGTCCTTCAGCGCCCCGCCCTTCTCCAGGGTGCGGGCGAAGGCCGTCTGGAGGAGGTCCTCCGCGACGGCCCTGCTGCCCACGCGCCGCTCCACGAAGGCGAGGAAGCGGCGCTGGTGGGCCAGGAGCGCCGCCACCACCTCGTCACGCTCCGGGGGCAGCCCCGCGGCGTCTGGCCCTTCAGCCTCCGTCATGCGACTCCTTGCGACTCCCTGCGACTACGGAGGGCCGTAGCCCTGCACGCGCGAGTTCAGCTCCACCGCGGTGGCGTAGATCTGCGCCCACGCGCGGAACTTGAACTTCGCCATCGCACCCTTCTGGTCGTTCGCGTAGTCGAACATGTCCCTGCGGAACTGCGCGTCCGCGGCCTTGCGGGCCTCCGGCTTCAGCGGCGTGCCCTTGCGGTCGTAGTAACGCAGCAGGTCGTAGCCGTAGTCGTGCGTCTTGGCCGCCGGGTCGAACTCCTTGTCCGGGCCGATCTTGCCGGGGACGGAGGCGTCGCCGAGCGGATCCTGCATGCGCTGGCCGTGCGGCGTCTGGATGGCGTAGGGCTTGTAGCCCATGACCTTCTCGAAGTCCGCCGGGGGCGGGCGCGCGCCGGTGAGGTACTCGCTCATCAGCTTGCCGTGGTCGCCCGGAGGCGCGCCCGTGACGGCGCCCGTGCGCTGGGCGGCGGCGGTGCCGGAGGAGAAGGAGTCCTTCACCACGTTGCGCGCGGTGGGGGCGGGGCGCGCGGCGGTGGACTCCGTACCGGAGGTCAGCGGCTGGCGGACGGGGTTGTTGCGGATGATCATGGGGGCCTGGGGGAGAAGTCTTCTCGATTTTTCGGAAACCGCCTCCCCAAAGTTGCGGCCCTTCCACCAAAGTCGCGCAGAATGTGTGCAACACACCGCGTGGTGCACTGGAGGACACCGTGGGAAACCCCCTGTATTCCGAAGGAATCAAGCAACTGCGCGCCGGGAACCTGGAGAACGCGCAGCGTCTGGTGGAGCAGGCGAAGCGGCAGGGGGACGCTTCCGTGGAAGAGCTCCGCGACATGGCGTACGGGCTGGACGAACACGGTGAGCGCGACCTCGCCACGGAGCTGCTGCGGGAGGCGCTGAGGCAGGAGCCCTCGGCGGCGGAGCCGGCCTGTGCCCTGGCCATGTACCTCCTGGAGAAGCAGGAGGATGAGCAGGCCGCCGCCGTCCTCAAGCCCGCGCTCGCGGCCGCTCCGGATCACCCGAAGGCGAACCTGTGCATGGCCATGGCGCTGGCGAAGACGGAGGCCGCGCGGGCCCGCACGCACGCCGCCAGGGCGATGAAGGCCCCGGACGCGGACGTGCGCGCGCAGGCGGAGGCGCTGGACAAGGTGCTCGCTCAGCACGAGCCCCGCTAGCCGCCGTCAGTCCCCGCGCTTGAAGTCCTCCGTGCGCACGCCGTAGCGCTTGAGCAGGCGGTGCAGGCTCTCGCGCTCCATGCCCGCGCGCTCGGCCGCGTGGGTGACGTTGCCGGAGAACTCCTGCATCAGCGCGGTGAGGTAGTCGCGCGACACGGCGTCGCGCACGCGGTCCACCGCCTCGCGGTAGGGCTGCTTCGCCAGGGCCTCCGCGGGCAGCGGTCCCGGGGCCGCGGGGGCACGCGCCGTGCCGAGCTCGGGCGGCAGGTCCTCCGGGGTGATGCGGGGGCCCACCGCCACCGCCGCCGCGCGCGCCACCGCATTCTGGAGCTGCCGCACGTTGCCGGGCCAGGGCGCGGCGGTGAGGGCCTGGAGGGCCTGGGGGGTGAAGCCCTCCAGCTCCGACCGGTTCGCGGCGGCGAGGAAGTGCATGGCGAGCGGCGCGATGTCCTCGCGCCGCTCGCGCAGGGCGGGCATCCGCACCATCACGCCGCCCAGCCGGTAGTAGAGGTCCTCGCGGAAGCGGCCTTGCGCCACCTCCTCCGCGAGGTCCCGGTGCGTGGCCGCGACCACGCGCACGTCCACCGTCACCGGCGTGGTGGTGCCCACGCGGCGGATCTCCTTCTCCTGGAGCGCGCGGTTGAGCTTCACCTGCACGGGCAGCGGCAGGTCCCCCACCTCGTCCAGGAAGAGCGTGCCGCCGTGGGCCTCCTCGAAGAGGCCGGCCTTCGCGCCCGTCGCGCCGGTGAACGCGCCGCGCGCGTGGCCGAAGAGCTCGCTCTCCACCAGCTCCGCCGGCAGCGCGCCGCAGTTCACCGCGACGAAGGGCTTGTCGCGGCGAGGGCTCTCGCGGTGCAGCGCGCGGGCGGCCAGCTCCTTGCCGGTGCCCGTCTCGCCGGTGAGCACCACCGTGAGGTCGCGTGACGCCACCTGCGCGAGCAGGGCGTGCGTCTTCTGGAGCGCGGGGCTGGTGCCGCGCAGGCCGTGGAAGTCGGGCATGCGCGCCACGCGGGCGGCGAGCCCCCGGGCCTCGCGATGCTGGCGCTGGCGCTCCAGGGCGCGGGCGACGACGAGGGCCACGTCGTCCGGGTCGAAGGGCTTGGACAGGTAGTCGTACGCGCCTTCCTTGATGGCCTCCACGGCCTTGGGGACGCTCGCGTAGGCGGTGACGAGGAGGACCTCCGTGTCCGGCGCGCGCCGCTTCACCTCGCGCAGCACCGTGAAGCCGTCCGCGCCCGGCATCTGGATGTCGGTGACGACCACGTCGAACGCGCGCGCGGAGAGCAGGGCCAGCGCCTGCGCACCATCGGGCGCGGTCGTCACCGCGTACGCGTCCCCGAGGATGCGCGCGAACAGCTTGAGCATGTTCTCCTTGTCGTCCACGACGAGGACGGAGGGCTTCGCGTCGCTCATGCCGCCGCCTCCTGCTCACGCGACGGGGCGGGCAGCGACAGCGTGAAGCGCGCGCCGCCCAGGGGCCCTGCGTCCACGTCGATGCGGCCGCCGTGCGCCTCCGCGATGGCCTGGCTCACCGCGAGCCCCAGCCCCGTGCCGGAGGGCTTCGTCGTGAAGAACGGCTCGAACAGCCGCGCCCGGGCCTCGGACGACATCCCGGGCCCCGAGTCCGACACCGCCACGCGCGACGCGCCATCCGCGTCCGCCGCGATGCGCACCTCCACCCGGCCTCCCTCCCCCGCCGCCTCCGCCGCGTTCTTCACCAGGTTGAGCAGCACCTGCCGCAACCGGGGCGCCTGCGCCCACGCGGTGCCCTGGCCGTGCACCTCCACCGAGACCGAGCCCTGGGGCCCCAGGCGCGTGGCTTCGCGCAGGCGCAAGACGACCTCCTCGCACGCGTCGCGCAGCGCCACCGGCTCCAGCGGCCCGCGCCCCGGCCGCGCCAGGTCCAGGAGCCCCTCCACGATGTCCTGACAGCGCACCGCCTCCTCCTCCACCACGCGCAGGTCCTCCGCGAGCGCGCCCTCCGCCCGCCGCTGCAACAGCCGCACGTACCCGAGGATGACGCCCAGCGGGTTGTTGATTTCATGCGCCACGCCCGCCGCCAGCCGGCCGATGCCCACCAGCTTCTCGTGCTGGACCAGCCGCGCCTGGTGCTCCCGCAGGGCCCCCGTCATCCGGTTGAGCTGCGCGGCCAGCTGGCCCACCTCGCCCGGGTCGTCCTCCGGGATGCGCACGTCCAGGTCACCGCGCGCCAGCCGCGCCGCGCCCTCCGACAGCCGCGCCACCGGCCGCGCCACCGAGTTGCCGATGTACACGCCCACCCCGGCAGCGAACAGCGTGGCCCCGCCCAGCAGCAGCAGCGCCCAGCGGAAGCTGTCGCGCTCCACCGTGCCCACGTGCGACTCGAAGGCCGCCATGGACGCGTCCGAGCCCGCCGTCAGCGCGTCCACCCGCGCCTGGATGCGCGACACCCACTCCAGCGCCCGCCCATGCGCCGCCTCCACCGCGGCAGCGTCCTTCGCCATCACCGCGGGTAGGAGCGTGTCCCGGTAGAGCGTGTCCAGCGCGTCGCCCGACGCCTGGATGTCCGCCACCGCGGCGCGCTCGTCCGCGTCGCGCGCGTGCTCCGCCAGCCGCCGCGTCAGAGCCTCCACCCGCGCGCGGGCCTCCGCGTGGAAGCGCCGGTGGCTGTCGTTGCCCAGGATGATGGTGTGCGCCAGGTGCGCGTACTGATCCCTCACCGCCGTGGCCAGCTCGCGCGCCTCGCGTGCCCGGCCGCCCACCTCGCGCAGCGCATGCGTGCCCTCGTGGATGTCCGACAGCCGGCCGAGCGCATAGCCCGACGCCGCCGCGAACAGCGCCACCAGCGCGCCGAACGCGAGCAACACCCTGCGGGTCGTGGTGCCGGAGACAGGTCCCATGGGAAGCCCTCTTATACGGCGCGGCCCCGGGCCCGCGCCCGGCCCATGTCCTTTCGCGGACCGCCGGTGCCGCATTCCCCTTGCGCCCCTCCCCTCCTGCCGAGCATGACTCGGAAGAAGAGGCGCGGGCCCATCCTTGGGGGACACCCGTTGCCGGGAACCACTCATGGCGATGCGCTTCAAGAACCTGGATGGCAGCGGACCGCAGGCCTTCACCCGCGTCTTCAAGTGGGCCGTCACGGACAAGCTCCTGGGCAAGCGCCGCGGTTCGCCCGCGCGCGCCGTCGTGCCGCACGTGGAGCCGGACCTGGCCGTGCTCGCCACCCCGCCCGCCCCGGGCGAGGGCGCCCGCCTGACCTGGCTGGGCCACGCGAGCTGGCTGGTGCAGCTGGACGGCGTGTCGCTGCTCATCGACCCGGTGCTGCGCGACGCCATCAACGTCATCATCCGCCGCAACGTGCCGCCCGGCGTGCCGGTGGAGAAGCTGCCGCGCATCGACGCGAGCCTCGTGTCCCACAACCACTACGACCACCTGGACCTGCCCACGCTCAAGCAGGTGGGCGCCCGCGTCATCACCGGCCTGGGCCACGCGCCGGTGTTCCAGGGCCAGGGCCTGTCCTTCCAGGAGCTGGACTGGTGGGAGTCCACGCAGGTGGGGCCCGTGCGCGTGCACTACGTGCCGTCGCAGCACTGGAGCCGCCGCGGCCTGAACGACGCCAACGAGATGCTCTGGGGCGGCTTCGTGGTGGAGGGCTCCAGCGCGCGCGTCTACCACTCCGGCGACACCGCCTACTTCCAGGGCTTCAAGGAGATTGGCGCGCGCTTCCCCAAGCTGGACGCGGCGCTCTTGCCCATTGGCGCCTACGACCCCGCGTGGTTCATGCGGCTGCAGCACATGAACCCGGAGGAGGCGGTGCAGGCCTTCGAGGACCTGGGCGCCATGGCCTTCTTCGCCATGCACTGGGGCACGTTCAAGCTGACCGACGAGCCGCTCGACGAGCCGCCCGTCCGCCTGGACGCGGAGTGGCTGCGCCGGGGCTGGCCGCGCGACCGCGTGCACGTGTTGCCCGTGGGTGGCACACACACCGTGCGGCACGGTTGAGCGCTGGCGGGGCTTGTGGTCTCAAGCGGGCATGCTCCTGCCCACCCTCGCCGCCCTGGTCCTCACGCAGGCTCCACCTCCTCTCACCTCCCTCTCCGAACAGAGCGGCTGGAAGCGCACCGGCCGCTACGCGGAAGCAGAGAGCCTCTGCCGCGCCTTCCCCAAGGCGTTCCCCGGCAAGGCCCGCTGCGACACGCTGGGCACCACGCCGGAGGGCCGCCCGATGGTGGCGCTCGTCGTCAGCCAGGACGGCACCCTCACCGCGGACGCCGCGCGCAGGAAGGGGCGGCCCGTCGTCTTCTTCCAGGGCGGCATCCACGCGGGTGAAATCGACGGCAAGGACGCCGGCTACTGGCTGCTGCGCGACGCGCTCCAGAACCGGGCCTCCGTGCCGGACCTGCTCAAGGGCGTCACCGCCGTCTTCGTGCCCGTCTTCAACGTGGACGGCCATGAGCGCTTCAACCCCAACCACCGCCCCAACCAGGTGGGCCCGGAGGAGATGGGCTTCCGCGTCACCGGCCAGAACCTCAACCTCAACCGGGACTACGTGAAGGCGGACGCGCCGGAGATGGTGCTGCTGCTCAAGTACCTCAACGCGTGGGACCCGCTGGTCTACGTGGACCTGCACGTCACCGACGGCGCGAAGTTCGAACCCGACGTGTCCGTGGGCCTGGAGCCGCAGAAGTCCGGCCCGCCCGCGCTGCGCGAGCTGGGCACCAAGCTGGTGGACGAGCTCTTCACCGGCCTCACCGCCGAAGGCCACCAGCCGCTGCGCTTCTACCCGTCCTTCCAGAAGGATGACGACCCCACCAGCGGCTTCGCCTACGGCGTCCCCCCGCCGCGCTTCAGCCATGCCTTCTGGTCCGTGCACCACCGCTTCGGCGTGCTCGTGGAGACGCACTCCTGGAAGAGCTACGCCCAGCGCGTGAAGGCCACCCGCGACGTGCTGGAGGGGCTCTTGCGGCTCGTGGCCCGCGACGGCGCCGCGCTCCAGGCCGCCGTGAAGGCGGAGGACCAGAAGGCCGTGGCCGGCCAGGTGCGGGAGGTGGTGCTCGGCTGGGAGAGCACGCCCAAGCGGGAGACGATTGAGTTCAAGGGCTACGCCTACGAGCGCGGCCCGTCGGACGTCTCCGGCCAGCCGTACATCCGCTACGACGACACGAAGCCCCAGACGTGGAAGGTGCCGTACGCGCCGGACATCCAGCCCGCCGTCACCGCGACGCTGCCCGCGGGCGGCTACCTGGTGTCCGCCGCGCACGCCGCGTGGGTCGCGCCCAAGCTGGCCGCGCACGGCATCGCGTTCCAGCGCCTCCCCCGCGCGGTGCCCGCCGCGAAGGTGGAGTCGTTCCGCTCCAAGGACTTCCAGTTCCAGGCGCGCTCCAACGAGAGCCGCCAGGGGCTCACCGCCAGGGGCGATTGGAAGCCGGACACGCAGGACCTGCCCGCGGGGACGCTCTACGTGCCGGTGGCGCAGAAGAACGTGCAGCTGGTGGCGCACCTCTTCGAGCCCGCGGGGCCGGACTCGCTGCTGGCGTGGGGCTTCTTCAACGCCCACTTCGAGCAGAAGGAATACATCGAGGACTACGTGCTGGAGCCCTGGGCCCGGGAGCTGCTCGCGAAGGACGCGGGCGTGAAGGCCGCCTTCCAGGAGCGGCTGAAGGACCCGGCCTTCGCCAAGGACCCGCGCGCGCGCCTGCGCTTCTTCGCCGAGCTCCACCCGACCTGGGACGAGCGCCTGGGCCTCTACCCCGTGTACCGCACCGCCAGCGCGCCTCCGAGCCTGGGGACCGTGAAGTAACGGCAAGAAGAAGCCCCCGGCCCGCTTCCCCTCGAGGGGGCGTCGCGGAGCGGGGGCTTCGGAGGCACGGCCTTCAGTCACCGCCGCGCTCCCGGTCCATGAGGCACCGGGAGCGCGTTTTCATTCACGGCTAGCCGATGGGCTTCTCGCAGGCGCACGCGCTGACGTTGCACTGGAAGCCCGGCGCGCAGCCGCCGCAGTCCGGCTTGCAGACGCAGGCGCACAGGCCCGGGTCGGCGCCGAAGCCGGTGCCGCAGTTGAGCGCGCCCGTGTCGCAGACGCAGCCGCAGGCGTTGGCGTCGAACTTGTAGCCCGCCGCGCAGGTCGCGGACTGCACGCAGCTGCACGAGCAGGCAGCCGTGTTGCACGTCTCGAAGGTGCCGCACGTGCCGCCGCAGTCCTGCGCACAGGTGAAGTCACACACCGCGCGGTCCGTGTTGCACACCTGGCCCGGGGGCGCCGTGCCACCGCAGTCCGCCGGGCACTCGCACTTGTCCGTCGTGCGGTTGCAGACGAGCTTGCCGTCGCAGTAGTCCGGGTCGTTCGGGTTGTAGTACTGCGTGTCGGACGCGCACGGCGGCGGGTTGCCGTCCGGCTTGGCGGTGCGGTCGATCCAGTAGCGGTACGACACCGCCGCCTGCGTCAAACCGGACTGCTTCGGACGGCACGCGCCGTAGAAGGACACGGTGCGGTTGATGCCGTCCACGTCGAAGCCGTGGGTGCGGCTGCGCGGCAGGTCCCCGATGCTGGGGCACAGGGAGGCATCCGCCACCTCCGCCACCGCCACCTTCATCGAGGCGCCAATCGGCGGCTTGAGCGTCTTGTAGCCCACGGACGCGATGACGCTGTCCACGATGGCGTTGATGGTGTTGGTGATGGAGGTGTTGTCCCGGATGCTGCCGGACACGCCGCCCGTGGCCTGGATGACGTCCAGGTGGCGCGGGTTGCGCGGGTCCTCGTCCGTGCGGCACCAGGTGGCCGTGTCCGCGGTGGCCTTCTCCGGCGGGCAGATGATGCCGTGCATCTGGATGGGCGCGTTGAGCGGGTTCTTCGTCGTCCCCGCGGTGGTGCCCGTGTTGAGGAAGTACGCCGTGTAGTCCGCCACGGTGCTGGAGGACTGGTCGCGCGTGTCCGTGAGGACGACGACCACCACCTTCGCGCCCGGACGGATGCGCGTCGCCGCCGTGCCGCCCGCCGCGGTCAGGTCGTTGATGGCCTTGCGAGCCGCCTCCAGCGGGCGCTCGGTGCCGTCACCGCCAATGCCCGTCCAGCACTCCTTGTCGCTGGCGCAGGTGGTGTTGGGCAGCGGCGTGTACGTCGGGTTCTGGGTGGTGCCCCCCTTCACCGCGCACACGTTGCTGTTGCACACCGCGTTCTGGGTGAGCCACGACTTGAACTGGTCGATGTTCTGCGTGAAGGCGCGCAGCACGCCGTTGTTGGGGCCGTTGCCCGTGTACGCCGTGGTGACCATGCCCAGGCGCCAGTCCAGCGTGGCGTTGGCCAGCTTGTTGGCCACCGCCGTCGCCGCGCCGGCGAGGAAGGTCTGCGACGTCGCCATGGAGCCGCTGTCGTCCACCACGAAGAGGAAGTCCACCACCGCGGTGTTGCCGGTGAAGACCTCGCACTGCACCGCGTCCGCGTCGCCGAACTGCGCCAGCGCGGAGCCGCCCGCCGTGTCCGCCATCGTGAAGAGGCTGCCCCCTTCGTTGTAACGGGCCGTCGGCGTGATGGCGAGCACCGTCACCACGCTCGCGTTGGAGCGGTGCACGTACTGCGCTTGAATCTTGAACGGGCCGTTGACGCCCGCGGAGCCGGTGAAGGCGCCCGCGCTGGTGGGCGCCAGCTGCCGCGCCAGCGCGTTGGTGAACGCCTTCAGCTCCGTGGTGCCGGTGACGCCGTAGCGGGCGACCGCCGCGGGGAAGCCGTCCCAGGTGGTGAAGGTCTGCGTGAACTCCACGTCCGCGGCCGCCAGCAGCGCCGCGCCGGTGCGGATGCCCGCCTCGTCACCCGCGGGCGTGGTGGAGGTGCCCACCTGGCCGCGCTTGTACGCGATGAACGTCACCTGCTTCGTGTCGTCCCAGCCCATCACGCCCACGGTCTGACCGTTGGCCGTGAGGTTGACCAGGTTGGCGCTCTTGAAGGTGTTGGGCAGCGCGAGCCGCAGGTCCGCGCCGCTGTCCTCCTTGAACGTCACCGTGCGCAGGTTCTGCACGCTGCACGCCTTGCCGGCGGGCGTGGTGGCCGCGCCGTCACTGGGGTCCTTCGGGTTGAGCTCGCCCGGATCCACGCGGCCGTTCTGGTTGGAGTCCTCCGCGCCGTCGGGGATGCCGTCGCCGTCGGAGTCCGCCTTGTTGGGGTCCGTCGTCGTCGCGGGGTCCGCGTCGCCCGAGTAGCCGCAGTTGTTGCGCGGGGCCGCGGCCGTGGTCACGCCACGCTCCACGCCGTCGAGCAGGCCGTCGCCGTCGCTGTCCGGGTTGGTGGGGTCCGTCTCGCCGGGATCCACCTGGCCGTTGGAGTTGGGGTCCTCGCCGAGGAAGCCGTCGCGGCCGGCGCCGTCCTGGAGCCCGTCGCAGTCCGTGTCCGTCAGGCGCGGGTCCGTCTCACCGGGCTCCACGCGGCCGTTCTTGTTCGTGTCCTCCACGCCGTCCGCCACGCCGTCGCCGTCCGTGTCGGCCTTGTTCTTGTTGGTGCCGGTGGCGTCCTCCACCGAGTCGGGGATGCCGTCGAAGTCCGCGTCGGGCACGGCCGCGGCGCAGTCCGCCACGCGCGGGTTCTTCTCACCCGGGTCGACCTGGCCGTTCTTGTTCACGTCCTCGGCGCCGTCCGCGCAGGTGTCGCCGTCCGTGTCGGGCTTGAGCGGATCCGTGCCGGTCCGCGTCTCCAGTCCGTCCGGCAGGCCGTCGCCGTCGCTGTCGCGCAGGCGCGGATCCGTCTCGCCGGGGCTCACCGAGCCGTTCTTGTTCGCGTCCTCCACGCCGTCCGTGAGGCCGTCACCGTCGGAGTCCGCGGTGTTCGGGTCCGTCTCCGTGAGGTCGCGCTTGCCGTTGCGGTTGGCGTCCTCCAGGCCGTCCGGCAGCCCGTCCCCGTCCGTGTCCGCCTTCACCGGCGAGGTGCGCGAGGCGGGGTCCTGATCCGGGTAGAAGGAGCACGCGGGATTCACACTCGTGGTGCGGCCCACCTCCACGCCGTCGCGAATGCCGTCGCCGTCGCTGTCGCGCAGACCGGGGTTCGTCTTCAGGCCACCGGTGTAGACGGTGGAGAACTCCTCCTGGTCCGACAGGCCGTCGCAGTCCGAGTCCTTCGTCGCGTTGGTCGGATCATAAGGGTCCGTCGCGACTTCGCCGGGGTCGGGGTCGGGGTCGACGATGACGCCCGCGTCCTCGACGTAGCCGGCGTCGAAGCCGGCGTCGAAGCCCGCGTCGTTGCCGCCGTCGAAGCCCCCGTCGGTGGTGGGGTTGGGGTCGGTGCCAGGGCCGGGGTCCGGGTCAGTGCCACCACAACCCGCCACGAGCGTGGCGGCGAGCAGCGTGCCCGAAAAGAGTCGGATCCAATTGCGCATACGGGGTCTGCACTCCGGGAAGGGGGGTTACGGAGAACACCGGACAGCATAGAGGGCCACGCGTCTGATTCCGATGTAGGTACGCCCCCGGGCCGAGGTCGCATCACGATTCGTAAACTTGGCGTGCAGCGCTGTCGCCTGTTTCCGACTGCACTGTCTTTACGGGGGCCAGGAGGGCTCGGTTATCTTCCGCTCCGTGCCTGTCTTCGGTCTTGCGGCGGTATGGGGGGGAGCGGCTTCGCCAGAGAAGGCGGCAGCCGTGGTGGAGGGCCTGGGCGCGCTCATGCCGTCCGCGCAGTCCATGCAGCTGGTGGTGGCGTTTCGCGACGAGGCCGGCGCGCTGGAGGTGAAGGTCGAGGTGCCCGGCTATCCGCGCGCGGCGGTGGAGCGGCTGGGCGAGGAAGTGCGCAAGAGCGGCGGCACGTTCGTGGAGCTGTGGCGGCTGCCCAAGGCGGAGCGGGACGCGCTGCGCTCGCGCACGCTGGCGGGCGGCACGCCGTTCTCCGGCACCGAGCGCACGCAGGCCGCGCAGGAGCTGCGGCAGCACCTGGAGGCCCTGTCCGCGCGAGGTCCCCTGCCCGCCGCGCCCGAGCCCGCGCCCCTGTCCACGCCGCTCGCAGAAGCGCCGCCCGCGCCGCCGGCCGCCCCCAGCGCGAGCGGAGGCGAGTCGTACCGCGCGCCGGAGACGGACGCGGCCGCGGATCCATCGCCGTCGGGCGCTGGAGACGAGCCCCAGCGCCGGGCCCGGCGCTTCGCCGTGAAGCTGGAGATGGAGTTCCGCACGGAGCTGGACTTCGTGCGCGAGCACGCGCTGAACATCAGCAACGGTGGACTCTTCGTGCGCACGGCGCACCGCCCGCCGCAGGACAGCGTCGTCACGGTGGACGTGAAGCTGCCCAACGGCCAGCGGCTGCAGGGCGAGGCGCTGGTGGTGCATGTGGTGGACGCGCCGTACACGGGGGGCGTGGGGCTGGCCTTCCTGAGCGACGACGCCACCTTCGCGGCGACGCTGGACGGGTACCTGGCGAGCCTGGTGGGAGAGAAGGCGTGACGCTGGAGGAAGGCCCGACGCCGGAGTGGCCGCGCGACCTGGGGCGCTTCCAGCTGCTGTCGCGGCTGGGGCGGGGCGGCAACGCGGAGGTGTTCCGCGCGCGGATGCTCCAGGGGCCGCTGGCGGGCGAGGAGGTGGCCCTCAAGCGCGTGCGGCCGGAGCGCCTGCGGGACGCGGAGGCGCGCGAGCAGCTGCTGCATGAAGCGGAGCTGGCGCGGTGCCTGGCGCATCCGCACATCGTGGGCTTCCGGGAGTACGGCGAGCTGGCGGATGGGCCCTACCTGGCGCTGGAGCTGGTGGACGGCACGGACCTGGGGCGGGTGCTGGCGCAGTGCCGGCGCCGTCGCATCGAGCTGCCCATCGACCTCTCCGTGATGATGGTGCGCCACGTGCTGGAGGCGCTGGCGTACGCGCACGCGGCCACCAACTCCAAGGGCCGGCCGCTGGCGGTGGTGCACTGCGACGTGTCTCCGCACAACGTGCTCCTGTCGCGCGGCGGCGAGGTGAAGCTGGCGGACTTCGGCGTGGCCCGCTCGCGCGCGGGGCTGGCGTTGGATCCGCGCCGCGTGGGCAAGCAGAACTACCGTTCGCCGGAGCTGCTGGCGGGCGAGGTCTCCGTGGCGGTGGACCTGTGGGCGGCGGCGGTGCTGCTGTACGAGCTGCTGTCGCTGGAGTCGCCCTACCCGGAAGGGACGGCCGACGAGGTCGAGGCCTCCATCCGCGGCCTGCGGGTGACGCCCGTGCGCATGGTGGCGCCGGAGGTGTCGGATCCGCTGGCGCTGGTGCTGGACCGGGCGTTCGCGCCGCACCCGTCGCAGCGCTTCTCCTCGGCGGAGCAGTTCGCGCGGGCGCTGGCGGCGCTGAGCGACGACCGCGTGGCGACGCCGCTGGCCGTGGCCGCGGTGGTGCGCGGGCTGATGGGCGCGGAGCCGGTGACGGGCTGAAGGCCGGGGAGCGGGTCCCCGGCCGGGCCGTCAGGCCACCTGTTGATCCGACGGGACGACGATCCCCGCGTCACCTTCCACGACGAGCTTGCTGCGACCGCCGCCCTGCTTCACCACGCGCACCTGCACGCCGATGCGCTCGGCGAGCCCGCTCACGTGGGAGATGATGCCCACCTGGCGGCCGGTGGCCTGGAGCGCGTCGAGTGTGGCCAGCGCCACCTCCAGCGTCTCCGGATCCAGGGTGCCGAAGCCCTCGTCGATGAAGAGGGTCTCCACCTGCGTCGTCTCCGACGACAGCGAGGCCAGCCCCAGCGCGAGCGCCAGCGACACGAGGAAGCTCTCGCCGCCGGAGAGGCTGGCCACGCTGCGCACCTCGTCGCCCATGTCGCCGTCCACCACCTGGAGATCCAGGTCGTGGCCGGGCACGCGCTCCAGGCGGTAGCGGCGCGCCAGCTCGCGCAGGTGCGCGTTGGCGTGCAAGAGCAGCGCGTCCAGGGTGAGGCTCTGGGCGAAGACCTTGAACTTCTTCCCGTCGTGCGAACCGATGAGGTCGCCCAGCGTCTTCCACACCTCCGCGTCGGCGCGGCGCAGCTCCAGCGCCCGGGCCTCCGCGCCATGGCGCGCGCGGGCGGCGTCGTCGGTGTCCAGCTTCGCGCGCAGCAGGGCCTCCGCGCGGCGGCGCACCTCCACGTCGGTGCGCAGGCGTTCGCAGAGGTCCGCGACGTCCGCCTCCGCGAGCGTGGGGAGACCGGAGGACTCGTGGCGGACGCGACGCTCGCGGCGCTCCACGAGGATGGCGCGGGCCTGGGCCACGGACTCGCGCAGGGCGTTGAGCGCGCGGGCCTCCGAGTCGCACCACGCGGCGCCGCGCGACAGCAGGGCCTTGAGCTCCTCCAGGGTGGTGCCATGGCCGGCGAGGCGCTCCGCGAGGACGGCCTGGGCGCTGTCGAGGACGCGGGCGGCCTCGGTGCGAAGGCGCACGGCGTCCTCGGCGCGGGCGGTGGCCACCTTCTCCGCCTGCTGGAGGGCTTCGGAGTCCTCGCGGGCGCGTTCGTAGGCGGCCTGGGCGGCGTCGAGCCGCGCCTGGACCTCCCCGCGCACCTCCTGCGTGGAGCGGCCCTGGAGCAGCCGCGCGCGGGCCCTGGAGGCGTCCTGGAAGGTCGCGTCCTTGAGGCTCGCGCGGTGGCCAGCGGTCTCCGCGTCCTCGTGACGGGCCTGGAGGCGGACCTCCTCCCGCGCGCGGCGGCCCTGCTCCTCCTCCAGACGCTTGCGAGCGGCCTCCAGCTCCGTGAGCTTTTCGCGCCACTTCGTCACGCGGTCGAAGCACCGGCTCTGGAAGCGCGCGGGGTCCTCGGCGAGCTTCTCCTTCCAGGGGGCGGTCTCGCTGGCGAAGGGAGGAGACACTTCCGTGAGGGCGCGCTCGCGGGCCTCGCGAGCGGTGTCCCGGCGAAGGAGCGCATCCCGGTGGGACTGGGCCGCGCGGGCCTGGGCGTCCTCGGCCTTGCGAAGGGCTTCGGCCGCGCCTTCGCGCCGGGTGCGCCGGGTCTCCAGCAGGGCGCGGGCCTCGCGCGCGGCGCTGGCCCGGGCTTCCACGGAGGCCTCTTCCTCACGGAGGGTCGCGAGCCGGACGCGCACGTCCTCCTGTGCAGTGCGGATCCACACCTGAGCGCCGGGGGCCTCCGCGTCCTCGGGGGGATCAAGGACTTCGTCATCGTTCGAAGGGAGCACGGCGCGGGCCCACCGCTCGCGCGCCACGCGCCAGGACTCGCGATGCCCCGTGCGCTTGCGGGCCGCCGTGTCCCGTCGGCCTTCGGCCTGAGTCGCGGCCGTGTCCGCCGTCGCCTGCCGCACGCTCGCCGCGCTCTCCTGCTTCGCCGCGGCATCGCGCGCCGACTCCAGCTCCAGCACCCGGGCCGCCGCCTCCGCGACCAGCCCCTCCAGCGCGGAACCCTCACGGGCATATGGATGTTCGAGCGCTCCACACAATGGGCACGGCTCACCGTCGTGCAGCGCGGCCCGGTGCGAAGCCAGCCCCTGCGTCGCCTCCGCGCGCGACTGCGCACGGCGCGCTTCGTGGAGCATCGCCTCCTGCGTCGCACGCCGCGCGGCCGCGTCCTTCGCCTCCTCCGCCGCGCGCAGCGAAGCCTCGCGGTGCGCCTTCACCTCCGCCGCCGCGTCGCCTTCCGCCGTGCCCTCCGCCCGCGCGCCTTCGCCCGCGAGCGCCAGGGCCCCCAGCGCGTCCTGACGCGCGAGCAGCGCTTCCCGGAGCGCCCGCCGCGCCGCGCCGCCGTCCTCACCCAGCGCGGCCTCCGCGTGCGTCGCCAGGGCCTGCGCCTGCGCTTCCGACTCGGCCGCGTCCTGGTGCTCCTCACGGCGCGCCTGGGCGTCGTTGCCCAGCCGGTCCGCGTCCTTCCCCAGCCGGTCCGCGTCCGCGCCCGCCGCCTGCTCCTCCTTCAGCGCTCCCGCGAAGCGCTCCAGCTCGCGCTGCCAGCGGGGCCACTCCGTCGCCAGGGACTCCCAGCTCGCATGCGACCCACGCCAGGCCTCGGCCGCGTCCACCACCGCCTGGGCCTTCGCCTCCGCCGCCTGCACCAGCGCCAGCGCGTCGCGCGCCGACGACTCCGCGGCCTTCGCCTGCTTCGCCAGCTCCGCGGCCTCTCGGGCCTCGCGCTCCGCCTCCGCACGGCGCGTGTCCAGCGTCGCGGCCTCCTCCAGCGCCGGACGCACCGACGCCTCCGCGTCCAGCGCCGCCGCCCGCGCGGCCTCCGCCTGCAACCGCACCTGCCGCTGCGCCGCCGCCGCCCCGAGCGCCGCTTCCGCCCGCGAGGCCCGCTCCAGCTGCTCCGCCTCCGCCCTCACGCAGCCCTGCTCCGCGGTCTCCACCGCGGACACCACCGCGCGGAAGCCCTCCGCCGCGCGCACGGACTCCAGCAGCGCCTCACGGGGCGCCGCCGCCTCCCGCTCCCCCTCCGCCCGCGTCACCGCGCTCGCGGCCTGCTGCTCCTGCGCCACGAACTCCGCGAGCTGCGCGTACCAGGACCGGGCCGCTTCCGCCTCACGCAGCCGCGTCTCCTCGCGGATCCGCGCCGCCTCCTCGTCGTCCAGTTGGACGCGCGCGGCCTCGCGGTCCGCGTCCGACATCAGCGCGATGGCCGCGAGCCCCTGCGACAGCCGCTTCAGCTCCTCCTGCTCCTTCGCGTTCTTCTCGTGGGCCGCGATGGACACCCGGCTGTACACCTCCGTGCCCGTCATCCGCTCCAGCAGCTCCGCGCGCTCGTTCGCGTCCGCGCGCAGGAACGCCGCGAACTCCCCCTGCGCCAGCAGCGCCGAGCGCCGGAACTGGTCGAACGACAAGCCCAGCCGCTCTTGAATCGCCTGGAGCACCTCGCCCTTGGTGCGGCCGAACAGCTGCCCGGAGGCCACGTCCGTCAGGCTCAGCTCCTGCGGCCGGAATCTCCCCTCCGCGCGCTCGCGCGCACGCCACACGTTCCACCGCGCCCGGTAGCGCCGCCCGTCCTTGCCCAGGAAGTCCACCTCCGCGTGGCCCTTGCCCGCCCCGCGCCGCAGCATGCCGCGCACGTCGTAGGCCGACAGCCGCGCCTCCTCGTCCTCGTCCGCCCGGCCCACCAGCACCTTGCTGGGCCCGCCCAGCCGGGGCGTGCGGTCGAACAGCGCCAGGCACAGCGCATCCAGCAGCGTGCTCTTCCCCGCCCCCGTCGCGCCGGAGATGGCGAACAGCCCCAGCCGGTCCAGCGGCGCCCGGTCCAGCTCCAGCGCGAAGTCCCCCGCGAAGCTCGTGAGGTTGCTGCCGCGAATCGCCAGGATCTTCACGACGCGTCCTCCTGCACCTGCGTGAGCAGCGCGTGGAACGACTCCAGCAACCCCGGCGACGGCGCCTCCTTGAAGTCCCGCGCGTAGCGGGCGAGGAACACGTCCTCCGGCGTGCGCTCACGCAATGACAGCCCCGGCCGCACGTCCGCCAGCGCCCCGCCCGTGCCCGTGTAGAAGGGCGTCAGCTTCACCAGCCGCGCCGCCCGTCCCTCCAGCGCCTTCTCCACCTTGTGGCGCAGCGCCGGCTCCGGCCGGGGCAGCGACACGCAGACCTCCAGGTACGGCCGCGTCGACTCCGGCGCTCCCGCCTCGCACGCGGGCAGCGCCGCCAGCAGCTCCAGCACCTCCGACAGCGGCGCCGCGTCCCGGGCCGGCACCCGCATCATGTCCGTGGTGCGCGGCACCGACAGCGGACGCACCTGCGTGAGCGCCCCGTCCTCCAGGTCCAGCACCAGCACCTGGTGCCGGTAGTGCGCCTCCGACAGCGACAGCGGCAGCGGTGAGCCGCTGTAGCGCACGCCCTCGCGGCCGCCCACGCGCTGCGCCTTGTGCAGGTGTCCCAGCGCCGCGTACGCGACGTCCTCCGGGAACAGCTCCACCGGCAGCGCGTGCTGGTTGCCGCCAAGAATCTTCCGCTCGCTCAGCTCCGACAGCTCCGAGCCCGTCATGTAGCAATGGCCCATGGCCACCAGCGCCTGTCCGGACCTGCGCCGCCGCCGCGCGCCCTCCAGCACGTCCGAGTAGACGGAGCGCACGCCCTCCACCAGCCGGTCCCCTTCCCCGTCCGGCACCGACGGCAGGTCCGAGGGCCGCAGGTACGGCACCGCCGCCACCCACGCGCCCACCTTCCCGCGCGCGTCGTGCACCGGCACCACCAGCCGCTCCAGCTCCAGCCCGCCCCGGTGGCGCGGCAGTCCGCCCACCACGCGCACGCCCAGCGCGTGGAACAGCGGATCCGGCGCGTCCAGCCGCGCGGCGGAGTCGTGGTTGCCGCCCACCACCACCACGTCCAGCTTCGGCAGCGTGCGCCGGGCCCGCGCGATGAAGTGGTACCAGGCCGCCTGCGCCTCCGCGCTGGGGTTGGCCGTGTCGAAGATGTCCCCGGCCACCAGGAGCGCATCCACCTCCTGGGACTCCAGCGTCTCCAACAGCCACGTCAGGAACGCGGCGTGCTCCGCTTCGCGTGAGACGTCATACAGCGTGTGGCCCAGGTGCCAGTCCGACGTGTGCAGCAGGCGCATCCGGCGTTCACCCTCCCTCGTGGCCCGGTGGCGGGTGCGGGCCGGGCAGCCTCCCCCGGTCCCAACCCCGACTCCAAGCGGCGAGCCCCCGCTCCCTTACCCGCCCCCTCTGACATTGTCGAAAAAGGGCGTCATTCCGCGCGCTTGCAACCGTGGCCTGCCCGACGCGTCCCGTCCTCTCCACCCCACGCACCACGGAGCCTGACACGCGCGAACGACTCCACCCGTGAGGACACACCGGCGGAGTGGGGACGCGTGCGCCATCCGTGCACCCGCCGCGGGTCTCCGCGCGACGGCGCCATGCGTCCAGCGCGCGAAGGAGCGCGAGGCACGCGGGATTCCACACGTTTGCAGGCGCGCGGCGTCCCTTCCCCAGGTCCACGCACCCCATGCAGCAAGCTTGCCCGGCGCGCGGCGGTGCATCCGCGATCGGATTGTGGTTCCCGCGTCGCGAGGCCCGTGCACAATGCGCCGTCATGCTTTCCGGTGTCTTCTCCCCGCTCGGCATCCTCGCGTCCCTGCTCGTCGTGGGCGCCCTGGTCCTCGCCACGCTGTTCCAGCTCAAGCGCCGCCAGCGCGCCGCGTGGGAGGCGTTCGCGAAGGCGCACGGCCTGTCCATCGCGGAGCGGCGGATGGAGGTGCAGGGGCGCTACCAGGGGCGGCCGCTGCTGCTCGCCACGGGAAAGCGCGGCGGCGTGGGTGGCAAGAGGCGCCACACCGTGACGGTGCTGCGGTTGGACCTGGAGGGCGCGCTGCCCGCGGACCTGCTGCTGGAGCACGAGCGCCCCGAGGACAAGCTCCCCGGCGCCGCGACGCCCCGCGAGGAGTCGCTGGGCGACGCGGAGCTGGACGCGGCCTTCCAGGTGGAGGGGCTGGCCCCGGAGGCGCGACCCATCCTGCTGGAGCCGGGCGTGCGTCAGCGCCTGCTGGGACTGAAGGGCCACCGCCGCGTGAGCATCAAGGGCGGCTGGCTCCAGGTGGAGCAGCGCGGAGTCCCCGCGAGCGCCGCCGCGCTGGAGGCGTTGCTCCGAGCCCCCCACGACCTGGCCCGCGCCGTCACCGAGGCCGCGCCCGCGCTGCCCGCGTCGAACGCGCTGGACGCTCCGCCGCACGCGGAGGCGTCGTTGGACGAAGAGCGGCCCGGCTCCGAGCACGCCTGAGCCTCCGCCGCGCTCGGCCCGGCATCAGGCCCGGCGACGTCGGGCGCGCAGCCCCAGCACGCCCAGCCCCATCCACACCGCCGGAGCCATCGCGCTGCTGCCGCAGCCGCAGCTCCAGGGGTCGATGATGTCGTCGCCCTCGTCACCGAATCCGGTGTGTCCGCCATCCACCTCCGCTCCCGCGTCCGGACCGGGAGCGTCGACGTACACCAGGACGGCCTCCGGCTCGACCGTGTGTCCCGCTGAGTCCGTCACGAAGGCCTGGAGGACATGGCCTCCAGGAGCGAGCCCCGTGAGGTCCCAGTCGCTCACGGAATAGACGGGGCCCGGGCCCTCCTGGGTCGCCAGGATCGAACCATTCACCCGGAACACAACGCGCGCGCAACCCACGTCGTCGATGCACTCGCAGGAGAAGTCGGCCCGCGGGCCTGACAGCCGGGCTCCCTGGAGCGGCGCGGTGATGCGCGCCACCGGAGGCTGATCCCGCCCCACGACGAGCCGGAAGGACAGCTCCGCATCGGGCGGATGCCCATTGCTCGCCACCACCGCCACGTCCACCTCCCCCAGCTGTGAAGGTGTCCACGAGAGGTTGCCCAGCGCATCCAGGCTCATGCCCGGAGGCGCGGTGCGCAGGACATACGTCGGCGCGGGCCGTCCCCGCGCGTGCACGAGGAGCCGATAGGGGATGGCCACCACGGCTTGGGTGACAGGCACGGTGGTGAAGACCGGAGCCAGGGGGTCCTGATCCGCTTCCGTCGCGAGGACGGTGCCTGGCTCCAAGCCCGGCGCGGACAGCGTGAAGGTGGCCGTGCCGTCCTCGTTGTCCGCGTCCTTCGCGGCCGCCAGCACCACCTGCTGGGGCGTGGCCCAGGTGGCCGGTTCGAACGTGAGCGACGCCCCTTCCCGCACCGTGAGGTCCGCGTCGCCGTCCGTCCGCGCCACGGTGACGGTGAGCGGCGCACCCGGGTAGCGGGACAACGCCACGCTGAAGGACGCCGTGCCCCCTTCCACCACCGTCAGCGCCGACACGTACAGCACGAGGTGCGCGGGGTCGGGGATTCCCGCCTCCGGCAAGGGGGTGGGAAGGGCAGGAGTCCCTGCCCACGCCGTGAAAGACAGACAGACCACGAGCCAGGACAAGGACAGTCGTCGCATGTCCCTCACCCTACCCTGGCCTCAGCCCACCCGCGCGAGCGCCTCCACGAACCGCTCGCGCACGTGCGTGGCCAGCGCCGCGGAGTCCGGCCCGAACGTCTCCGGCGGCAGCGCCGGCATCACCTGCACCGTGACGGTGGCGCGCGGGCTCATCCACGGCCCGTCCCCGTCCACCAGCTCCCGCGTGCCGCGCACCAGCACCGGCACCACCGGCACGTGCTCCTCCAGCGCCAGTTGGAACGCGCCGCGCTTGAACGGCAGCAGCTCCCCCGGCGAGTACGTCCCCTCCGGGAAGATGAGCACCGGGATGCCCTTGCGGAGCCACCGGCGGCACGGCCCCATCAGCTGCTCCATGGATTTGGAGCTGCCGCGCACGATGGGCACGTAGCCCAGGAGCGTCATCATCCAGCCCACCAGCGGCGTGCGGAACAGCGACGCCTTCGCCACGAACTTGTACGGCGTGAACAACCCCATCACCGCGAGGATGTCCGCGAACGACTGGTGGTTGACGACGTAGACGCACGGCCCCTTGGGCAACAGCTCCCGCCCCTCCACCCGCACGCGCCAGCCGGGCGAGGCGTGCAGCCACAGCCCGTAGCACCACCGGCACACCAGCACGTGCAGCCACTGGCGGTCGGGGTCCAGCGGGTACGCCACCACGAACAGCACCGCGCCCAGCGTGAAGAGGATGGGCGCGGTGACCAGGAACAGCGCGAAGAACCACAGCGAGACGACGTAGCGCATGCGTGAGAGGGACCCGTTCAGCGCGAAGCTGGAGGCGTCATGTTCGCCGCGAAGTTCATCGCGTAGTTGATCTCCAGACCGCCGTCCACGACCAGCGTCTGGCCGTTCACGTACGCGGAGCCCTCTGAACACAGCCACTCGATGGGGCGGGCAATCTCATCCACGTGGGCCACGTGCCCCGCGGGCACCTGCTCCTGCACCTTCGCCTCCAGCGCGTCCCACGCGTCGCCCATGTAGAAGCGGCTGGAATCCGTGTCGATGTAGCCCGGGTTGACCGCGTTGACGCGGATGCCCGTGCCGGTCAGCTCCGCGGCCAGGTACTTCACCATGATCTCCATGGCGCCCTTCATCGCGCCCAGCAGGCCATGGAACGGCAGCGGCATGCGCGAGTCCATCCCGGACACCGCCACGATGCGCCCCTTGCGCCCCTCCATCAGCGGCACCGAGCGCTGCGCGCCCAGCAGGAAGCTCTTCACCGTGACGTTGAAGGTCTTGTCCATCTGGTGCAGCTTCGTCTGCATCAGCGGCGTGAACACCGTGGACGCCGCGTTCGCGACGAACACGTCCAGCGCACCGAACTCCTGCTGGATGACGTCGAAGACGCCGTGCAGGGTCGCCGGCTCCAGCTGATCCGCGACGACCGTGCGGCAGCGGCGGCCCAGCGCCTCCACCTCCTTCGCCAGCGACGCCGCGGCCTCCGCGTCCCGCCGGTACGTGGAGACGATGTCGTAACCAGCACGGGCCAGCCGCAGGGAGACCGCGCGGCCCACGCCGCGCGAGCCCCCGGTGATGAGCGCCACGGGAGGAGTCGTCATGGCCTCCAGGAGTACCATGTTCCCGCCACCCCGACCCACGCCCGCCCGCCCGCGTGCTCCCCGGCGCGGCTCAGGGGAAGCCCTCGTGGCGCCGGAGCCCGGGGCAGGCAAGACGTCGGGCCCGCATCATTCTCCTGCAATGCGCTTGCAGGGCCGCCAGATTAGCGCCTTAAGGTGCCCGGTCGGTCACACGGAGGGAGACACCGCATGGACGCGCAGGGAGTGCACATCGAAACCCATCCCCGTGAGGGCGAACCGGTGTTCAGCGCGGGCCGCCCGGACCCCTGCACCCTGGTCCTCTTCGGCGCCACGGGCGACTTGGCCGAGCGCAAACTATTCCCGGCCCTCTTCGAGCTCGCCCGCTCCGGCCTGCTCCCGGAGCACTTCGCCATCGTCGCCTTCAGCCGCTCCAAGCTGGAGGACGCGTCCTTCCGCGAGCACGTGAAGGAGGGCCTCCAGAAGTTCTCCCGCACGCAACCCCTGGACGAGGCCACCTGGAAGCGCTTCGCGGACACCATCGAGACCGCCTCCGGCGGCTACGACGACCCGGAGGCCTTCAAGCGCCTGGCGCAGAAGCTCCAGGACATCGCGAAGCGCCACAAGACGGAAGGCAACCAGCTCTATTACATGGCCACGCCGGCCTCCACGTTCCCGCAGATCATCAAGAGCCTGGCGGACGCGGACCTGCTCAAGCGCGAGGAGCAACCCGGTCAGAAGCCCTGGCACCGGCTCATCATCGAGAAGCCCTTCGGCCACGACCTGGAGAGCGCGAAGAAGCTCAACAAGGAGCTGGGCGCGGTCCTGGATGAGAAGCAGATCTTCCGCATCGACCACTACCTGGGCAAGGAGACGGTGCAGAACATCCTCGTCTTCCGCTTCGCCAACGCCATCTTCGAGCCGCTCTGGAACCGCCAGCACATCGACCACGTGGAGATCACCGCGTCCGAGGCCATTGGCGTGGAGGGCCGCGGCGGCTTCTACGACGAGACGGGCGTCATCCGGGACATGGTGCAGAACCACCTGCTCCAGGTGCTGGCCCTGTGCGCCATGGAGCCGCCGGTGTCCTTCGCCGCGGAGGACATCCGCGATGAGAAGAACAAGGTCTTCCGCGCGCTGCGCCCCGTGGAGGGCGAGGAGGTGGCCCAGCACGTGGTGGTGGGCCAGTACGAGGGCTACCAGGACGAGAAGGGCGTGAAGAAGGGCTCGCGCACGCCCACCTACGTGGCCATGAAGATGAACATCGACTCGTGGCGCTGGCAGGGCGTGCCCTTCTACCTGCGCGCGGGCAAGAACCTGAAGAAGCGCCTGACGGAGGTGTCCATCCACTTCAAGTCGGTGCCCATCGGCCTGTTCAGCGGCGGCGGCGCGTCGTGCCAGCGGCTGCAGCCCAACGTGCTCACGCTGCGCATCCAGCCACACGAAGGCATCGCGCTGTCCTTCGAGTCCAAGATCCCCGGCGAGGACGTCAACATCGGCGGCGTCACCATGGACATGGACTACGCGGAGAGCTTCAAGAAGCCCGTGCCGGAGGCGTACGAGCGGCTGCTGCTGGACTGCATGCGCGGCAACGCCACCCTCTTCGCGCGCCAGGACAGCGTGGAGCAGGCCTGGGGCTACATCACGCCCATCCTGCAGGCGCTGGAGACGGAGGCCGGCGGCAAGGTCCACACCTATGCCAAGGGCAGCAAGGGCCCCGACGCCGCGGACGCGCTGCCCGCGAAGAACGGCCGGCGGTGGTCCGCGCTATGAGCCCGCCCCTCGTCGTCCCTTCCGAGCGGCTGACCCGCGAGGCCGCGGACTGGCTGGCGCGCGAGCTGGAGAAGGCGCTCGCGACGAAGCCCCGGGTGAGCCTGGCGCTGTCGGGCGGCAACACGCCGAAGCCCGCGTACCGGATGCTCGCGGACCACAAGCTCCCCTGGGAGCGCGTGGACGTGTACTTCGTGGACGAGCGCTTCGTGCCGCCGGACCACCAGGACAGCAACTACCTGCTGGTGAAGGAGTCGCTGCTCGCGCCGCTGAAGCTGCCGGACGCGCAGGTGTTCCGCATGCAGGGCGAGCGCACGGACCGCGACGCCGCCGCGCGCGACTACGAGAAGGTGCTGCCCGCGAAGCTGGACGTGGTGCTCATCGGCGTGGGCGAGGACGGCCACACCGCGAGCCTCATGCCCGGCCATCCGGCGCTCCAGGAGCGCACGCGGCGGGTGCTGGCGGTGGAGCAGAGCGCCAAGCCGCCGCCGTGGCGGATGACGCTGACGTTCCCCGTGCTCCAGGGCGCGGGGGCGGTGCTGGGGCTGGTGGCGGGCGAGGGCAAGCGGGACGCCATGCGGCGGGTGCTCGCGGGCGATATGTCCCTGCCCGCGGCGCACGTGACGAACACGCAGTGGATGCTGGACCCCGCCGCCCACGGGTGAGGCGGGCCCTCTGGAGGGAATGATGAGCACACAGACGAAGCCGGCGCAGTTCGGCGTGGCGGGCATGGGCGTCATGGGCGCCAGCCTGGCCCTCAACATCGCGGACCACGGCTTCCGCGTCGCCGTATGGGACCGCCACCCGGAGAAGCTCCAGCACATCCAGCAGGAGAACCCGAAGCAGGGCCTGATGGGCTACGCGGAGCTGGAGCAGTTCGTCGCCGGCCTGGAGCGCCCGCGCCGCATCCTCCTGATGATCACCGCGGGCGCGCCCGTGGACGAGATGATGGAGCGGCTGTTCCCGCTCCTGTCGCCCGGCGACGTCATCATGGACGCGGGCAACTCCTGGTACCTGGACACGCGCCGCCGTGAGGCCCTGTGCAAGGAGAAGGGCTTCCACTTCCTGGGCATCGGCGTGTCCGGCGGTGAAGAGGGCGCGCGCCACGGCCCGTCCATCATGCCCGGCGGCCCCAAGGACGCGTACGCGCTGGTGCAGCCGGTGCTGGAGGCCATCGCCGCGCGCAGCGAGGAGGGCCTGTGCGTCACCCACGTGGGCCCGGAGGGCGCGGGCCACTTCGTGAAGATGGTGCACAACGGCATCGAGTACGCGGACATGCAGCTGCTCGCGGAGACGTACGACGTGCTCCGCCGCGGACTGGGCCTGGACACCGCGGTGCTCGCCGACCTGTTCTCCAAGTGGAACGAGGGCATCGCCGAGTCGTTCCTCCTGGAGACCACCATCAAGGTGCTGCGCAAGCGCGACCCGGAGACGGGCAAGCCGCTGGTGGACCTGGTGCTGGACAAGGCCGGCCAGAAGGGCACGGGCAAGTGGACGGTGCAGGTGGCGCTGGACCTGGGCGTGCCGGTGCCCTCCATCGCGGCGGCGCTGGACGCGCGCAACCTGTCCTCGCGCAAGGACGAGCGCGTGGCCGCGAGCAAGAAGCTCCACGGCCCCGCCATCTCCCTGTCCTCGGACGAGCAGAAGGAGCTGGCGCAGTGGGCGCATGACGCGCTCTACGCGGCGCGCGTGGTGACGTACGCGCAGGGCATGCGGCTCATCCAGGCCGCGTCGGACGAGTACAAGTGGGGCGTGTCGCTGGCGGAGATGGCGCGCATCTGGCGGGGCGGCTGCATCATCCGCGCGAAGCTGCTCACCCCGCTGCGCGAGTCCTTCCAGCAGCAGCCCACGCTGCCCAACCTGATGGTGTCGGAGGCGTTCGCGCCGGTGCTGAACAAGATGGCCCCGGCGTGGCGCAAGCTCGTGGGCGCCGCGACGAGCGCGGGCATCCCCGTGCCGGTGTTCAGCAGCAGCCTGGCGTACATGGACAGCTACCGCAGCCCGGAGCTGCCGCAGAACCTCACCCAGGCGCAGCGCGACGCGTTCGGCGCGCACACGTACCAGCGCCGGGACAAGCCCGACGCCGGCTTCGTGCACTCGGACTGGCTGAAGTAGTCCCCTGCCCCGCCTGCGCGCCGCCCCTACTACTTCTGGGTGGCGCGCAGCTCGGCGCGGCGGATCTTCCCGCTCACCGTCTTGGGCAGCTCCGTGACGAACTCGATTTCACGCGGGTACTTGTAGGGCGCCGTGGTCTTCTTCACGAAGTCCTGCAGCTCCTGCGCGAGCTCCGGTGACGGCGTGTGGCCCGGCGTGAGCAGCACGTACGCCTTGATGCGCTGGCCAATCTTGTCGTCCGGCACGCCGATGACGGCGGACTCGGCCACCGCCGGGTGTTCAATCAGCGCGGACTCCACCTCGAAGGGGCCCACGCGGTAGCCGGACGTCTTGATGACGTCGTCGGAGCGCCCCACGAACCACAGGTAGCCGTCCGCGTCGCGCACCGCGCGGTCGCCGGTGACGTACCAGTCCCCCCGGCTGCTGGCGGCGTTGGCCGCGTCGTCGTTGAGGTAGCCCGCGAACAGGCCCACCGGCCGCTCCGGCTTCACGCGCACGGCGATGTCGCCCTCGTGTCCGTCCGCGACTTCATGGCCGTGCTCGTCGATGACGCTCACGGTGAAGCCCGGGGACGGCTTGCCCATGGAGCCCACGCGCGGCTCCATCCCGGGGAAGATGCCCACGATGACCACCGTCTCCGTCTGGCCGTAGCCCTCGCGGATGTGCAGCCCGGTGGCCTCCTTCCACGTCTGGATGACCTCCGGGTTGAGCGGCTCACCCGCGCTCAGGGAATGGCGCAGCGAGGACAGGTCCACCGCCTTCAAGTCCTGGAGCACCAGCGCGCGCCACGCGGTGGGCGGCGCGCAGAAGGTGGTGACCTGCTCGCGCTCCAGCACCTTCAGGAAGGCCGCGGGGTCGAAGCGGCCGCGGAAGTCGTAGACGACGTTGCACGCGCCCACGCTCCACGGGCCGAAGAGCTTGCCCCACGCGCACTTCGCCCAGCCGGTGTCGCTGAGCGTGAGGTGCCGGTCCTCCGGCTTCAAATCCAACCAGTAGCGGCCGGTGATGAGGTGCCCCTGGCCGTAGCTGGCCTGGGTGTGCAGCACCATCTTCGGCATGCCCGTGGTGCCGGACGTGAAGTAGATGAGCAGCGGATCATCCGCCTTCGTCGGCGGGAACGCCGTCGCCTGCGATTCCGACAGGGCCTCCGACACGTAGCGCGTCCACGGAGCAGGCGCGTCGCCGGTGGACACCCACGTCGTCACGCCGGGGGCGTGGCCCAGCACGCCCTCGAAGCGGTCCAGGCAGCTGCCGTCGGTGAGGACCGCCTTCGCGCCGGACACCTCCAGCCGGTAGCGGATGTCCTTCGCGGTGAGCATGGGCGTGCCGGGCATGAAGACGATGCCCGCGCGGATGCAGCCCAGCACCAGGAACCACCACTCCGGCACACGCGGCATCAGGATGAAGACCCGGTCGCCGCGCTTCAGGCCCAGCCCGGTGAGGAAGCGCGCCGCGTGCAGCGAGCGCTCCTTCAGCTCCTGGAAGCTGAAGCGCTGGGAGCGCCCGGACTCGTCGGACCACTGGAGCGCGGGGGCCTGGGGCCGCTCGGCCGCGTGCCGGTCGATGACGTCCGTGGCGAAGTTGAAGTGCGCCGGCCGCTCCCACCGGAAGTCACGGCGGGTGGACGCGTAGTCGGCGGAAGCGCGGGACGGGGACTCGGGCATGGGAGGCTCCTGGAGTGTTCCGACAACCCCAGCAGCCTGTCACGTCATCCCGAGCGGTGAGGCGGAGCCCCCGCGCGGAGCGCCCGGTGGTGGACGCTCGGACGCGAGGGGAACCCCGGGTGCTTTCTCAGCGGGCGACTTCTTCGCGCAGGCCCTTCGCCAGGCCGCGCGCTTCGTCGCTCCAGCCGGGCTCATCCAGATCGGCCACCTGCTCGAAGGCGGCCGCGGCGGCGTCCTTCTGGCCCAGGGCGCGCAGCGCGAGCCCACGGTTCCACAGCGCCTGGGCGTTGCGCGGGTGCTCGCGCACCACCGGCTTATCCAGCAGCATCAGCGCGTCCTGGTACCGGCCCTCCTGCAGCGCCACCACCGACAGGTCGATGTTTCGCGCCAGCGACTCGGGCTCGCGCGCCAGCACCGCCTGCGCCTGCTGCCACTGGCCGTGCAGCACGTAGGCCGCGACGATGCCGCGGAAGTCCTTGCGCTCCTCCATCTGCGCCAGCGGACGCAGCGGCAGCGTGACCTTCCCGGCCTCCAGGCCGTCCGCGCCACCGCGCATGGGGCTGTAGGGGCGGTGCTTGTCCGCGCGCGGATCAAACAGACGGGCCTCCAGCTCGCGGGTGGGCTGGTTGTCCAGGAAGACGACCGCCGGCACCTCCGCGGCGGGCATCATGCGCGGCACGAAGACGGCGCAGAGGCTGGCGGCCATGGCCAGCGGCGCCACCACGCGTGCGTTGCGGCGCACCCACGCGCCCAGCGCCACCACGTTGCCCTCCGGCTTCGCGGCCGGCGCTTCCGCCACGCCCGTGCCCAGGGCGCGCGCCGCCAGCAGCTCCAGCTGGAGCAGGTCGCGAAGGCCGCCCTCGCAGGCGGCACAGCGTGGCAGGTGGTTGCGGAACCCCTCGGCGTCGGACTCGGACAGCTCGCCGTCCATGAAGAGGTGCAGCCGGGTGCAATGCGCGTTCATGACTGGACTCCCCGCTCCCGGGCTACCGCGACGCTCGGAAGCAGCAGTTCCCTCAGGTCCCGGCGCGCCAGCGTCAGCCAGCTGCCCACGGTTCCCACGGGGACGTTGAAATGTTCGGCGATCGCCTGGTAGCGGCGACCCTCGGCGTGAAGCTTGTACGCGTCCCGCAGGTGCGGCTTGAGCTGCTCGATGGCAGCCTGGAACGCGTCGTTGCCCACCAGCTCCCAGTTCTCCCGGTCCCCGTCCCCCGTCACCGGCAGGTCCTGCACCAGCGCCAGGTGCGGCAGCCCCCGGCTCTCCGTGCGCTGCCGGCGGCAGTGGTCCAGGAACCGGTTGGTCATCGTCGTGCACAGCCACGCCGCGCACGCCGCTTCCGTCCGGTCCTTCAGGTGGCCGTACTCCGGCAACGCCCGCTCGAAGGCCTCCTGGACCAGGTCTTCCGGATCCAGGATGCCGCGGGCGCACAACCGCCGCGCCACCGCCAGCAGGCTGGGCCGGTGTCGCTGGATGAACGCCTCGAAGTGGCGTCGTTCCCGGTTGAAGAGGTTGGCCATGACACAAGGCCCCGAAGTGACTGGTGGGCTTTCCTGACTAAAGACGCCGAGCGGTTCGTTTCTTGAGAGAAAAATGCCCGGAAGGGCAGACAAGCCCGCCGGGCAAGGCGGCTCAGCGAGCGGCCGCCGCCCCCTCCAGCAGGGGAGGCACCGACGGCGGCGGCAGCGGCCGGCGCCGGCGCGGCGCCCGGTTGTCGCAGTTCACGTATGAGCCCTTGACGTGTGGGGCGCTGTGGTCCGGCTCGAAGGTGCCAGCGCGGGGAGAGGACAGGTCTCCGGGGGTCATGAATGGCTTCTCCTGGTACGACGGAAGTCCTGCGTAAGCATGGGATGGGTGGAAAAAGACGGACGGGGCTGTCCATACCACGCCCCGCCGCACCGACAGGAGGGGCCCCCCGGGGTCAATCCTTCAAGGATTTCAAGGAGTTCCGAATGAACGAGGACAAGTCCCTGCTGCGTCCGGAGTGGCGCCAGTGGTTGGCGGAGAACCTGGCCCTGGGGGTGGGTGTCGAGGAGGTGGAGCAGGTGCTGGTGGGAGCGGGCGTGTCCCTGGAGGTCGCGCGCGAGGAGATTGCCGCGGCGGGGCAGCACCCGTACTTCCAGGCGTGCCGGCAGGTGGCCCGGCACTTCGGGTGGCTGGAGTCGCTGATGGAGACCTACAGCGCGCTCCGGGCCCAGGACGGGGGCCGCGAGCTGGAGGTGCGCGAGGGGCTCACCCCGGAGGAGTTCTTCCGCCGCTACTACTTCGGCCACCGGCCGGTGGTGCTCAAGGGGGCGATGAAGGACTGGCCCGCGATCAAGAAGTGGTCGGTGCCGTACTTCCGCGAGCACTTCGGGCGGGTGGAGGTGGAGGTGATGACGGGGCGCGACGCCAACCCGGAGCACGCGGCCCAGCAGGACCGGCACCGCTCGCGGATGCCCTTCGCGGACTTCCTGGCGATGGTGGAGTCCGGCCGGCGGACGAACGACTACTACATGGTTCCGCGCAACGACAACTGGAGCCGCGAGGGGCTGTCCCCGCTGCGCGAGGACCTGCGCGCGCCTGAAGGCATCATCGACCCGTCGCTCATGGCGGATCAGATGACGCTGCTGCTGGGGCCCGCGGGCACCGTCACCCCGCTGCACCACGACAACATGAACATCCTGCTGGGGCAGGTGATGGGCCGGAAGCACGTGAAGCTGGTGCCGTCCTACGAGCGCCACCGGGTGTACCCGCACCGGGGCACCTTCAGCCACGTGGACGCGGGCGCGCCGGACCTGGTGGCGCACCCGCTGTTCGCGGAGGCCACGGTGCTGGAGACGGTGCTGGAGCCCGGGGACATGGTGTTCCTGCCCGTGGGCTGGTGGCACTGGGTGAAGGCGCTGGACGTGAGCGCCAGCGTCACCTTCCACCACTTCGTCGTCCCCGGCGGAAACACGCACCTGGATGCCCCCCCGTAACAAGCGCTTCAGTCCGCCTTCTCCACCAGAAGCACCGAGCGTGTCCAGCCGGCCCGGCCGTCGCGCGCGAGCCACGCCTGGCGTTCGTCGCGCAGCGCGACGGCCGCGGGCGAGCCCGCGTGGATGCGCCGGCGCACGCCGTCGAAGAAGCGGCCCGCCGCGTCCGGGATGTCCACCGTGGAGGCCAGCACCGCGCGGGCGCCCGAGTCGATGAAGGCCGCCGGCAGGCTGAAGGGCTCCGTGCTCTGCAGCGCCGTGGTGCGGCCCGCGCTGCACGCGGCCAGGAACACCGTGGGTTCGCCCTTGAGCCGCTGCTCGCGCACCACGTCCGCGGTGAGCGCGTAGCGGCCGTTCACCTCCGGGGACAGCACCACCAGCGACGCGCCGGAGATGCTGGGGTCGGTGATGCCGTGCGCGTGGATTTCAATCTCCGTGGCGTCCGCCATGCTCTCCAGCACGCGCGACGGCGTGGCGTCCGAACCGGACAGCACGTTGGGCGGCGCGCTGCCCGGCTCCGCGTCCGGCGTCCACGCGGGCAGCCGGGGCAGCTGCAAGAGCGACGGGGCCTCCACGCCGGCCACCACCAGCCGGCGCGCAGCCTGGGCGCTGGCGACCGGGCGCGGGCCATGGGCGCGGCCCAGGCGGAAGCTCCACGCGATGTCGGAGGGCAGCAGGTCCGTGCGGCCGAAGACGGGCGCCCACGCGAGCACGTCCACGTGGTCGCAGCTGGAGAGCGTCTTGCGCAGGGCCTCCGGCACCAGCCGGGACGAGTCCGCGCGGGCGAAGGGCTCCTTGCGCGTGTCGTCGTAGTGCCCCTTCACCTCGCCCTGGGGGCCCAGCGCCACCAGCACGGTGCGCTCGGCGTGGACGCTGGCGGCCAGCGCGCACCGCGCGGGCACGGGCGTGCCCAGCTGCGCGGCCATCAGCTCCACCACCTTGGGGAACTCGCCGGCGCGGCCCGCGTCCACCGCGAGCGACGAATAGCTGAGCGCCCAGGACTCGCGCCCCAGCGCGTCGCCGCGCGGCAGGGTGTCCGCTTCCTTGATGGCGTTGCGCAGGTGGCTCTCGCCCTTCGCGCGGTCGCGGTCCAGGTGGAAGCGGCCTTCAAGATAGTCCGCGTAGACGCGGTCGCCGGCCTGCACCACCGGGCCCGCCAGCGCGTTGGCCGTCACGCGGGAGAGCCACTCCACGTCATGGGCGCCGGAGCTGGAGCGCGACAGCTCCGCGAGCGTGGCGCCGAACACCGGCTCCATGGGGTTGTCCGCGCAGGCGGCGGCGACGTCCAGCTCACGCCGCGCGTCCTGGGGCCGCAGGTCCAGGTAGTGCAGGTGCGCCAGCTGCACGTGGGGCCAGGCGCAGCTGCGCGTGGGGCCGCGCGCCATCCACTCCTCCAGATAGGCGCGGGCGCTGCCCAGGTCGTTGCGCGAGCGCGCCACCTGGCTCAGCACTTCCAGCGCGCTGAACTCCAGCTCCCACTCGCGCAGCTGCCGCGCGCCGGCCCAGAGCACGCGCGCGTGCTGCTCGGACTCCGTCACGCGCTGCATGTCGTAATAGAAGATGGCCAGCCGCTTCTCCAGCTCCAGGCAGCGCACCGACAGGCCATTCTCGCGGCAGCGCTGGAGCGCCCCGAAGAGCCGCTGCTCGGCCTTCCACCACGCGCCGTCGGAGACCTCCTTGAAGGCCTGGTCGCGGTCCGCGACGTAGGTGAACCAGGGGTCCTCCAGCCGCTTGATGCGCTCCAGCGTGTCCTTCAGGTGGGACAGGGTCCCCTTGCGCGTGCGCAGGAGGGCGCCCAGGTAGATGTCCTCGTCGCCGGACAGGCGCGCCCGGTCCAGCAGCGCCTCCGGGACGGCCTGGCCCGCGCGCAGCGTCTCCGCGTACTGCCGCGCCAGGTCCGAGCGGCGGGAGAAGTCGCGCTTCGCCACGCGCTGCACGTAGTCCCCGAGCACGCTGCCGCCCTGCACCCGGTCCAGCTCCTTCGCCAGGGGCAAGAGCGCCAGCACGCGCTCCTTGGACGGCGCGGCGCGCACGGCCTCGTAGAAGACGCCGCGCACCGTCCCCGGGAGCTGACGGGCCGCGTCCATGGGCAGCGGCGCCTTCGGGTCGTCCACCAGCGCCATCGTCGCTTCGCGCGCGGCCTTCCACTGACGCTGGCGCTCCAGCGTGGCCTCGCGCAGGGCCAGCGCCTGGGCGTGGGCCTCACGCCCCCAGCCCTGCTCGTTGCGCTTCGCCACCTGTTCGAACAGCTCCGACGCGCGCAGCGTCAGCCCCATCTCGCGGAACACCAGCGCGCGGTTCCACAGGGCCTGCGTCAGGCCGGGCTTCGCGGCCAGCGCGCCGTCCAGCAGGCGCAGCGCGCGCTCATGGTCCCCCCGGGCGAGCGCCACCGCCGCCAGGTCGCTGTCGCGCTCCGGCGAGGCCGGCAGGCGCTCCAGGAAGGACGCCGCCTGGTTCCACTCGCCCTCCAGGGCATAGGCCGCCGCGATGCCACCCCAGTCCTCCCGGGCCTCCATGCGGGCGAGCGGGCCCAGGGGCATCGGCTCGGCGGGCACCGGGCAGCCGCCCGCGGGCGCGCGCGAGCGGTAGCGGTCCGCTTCAGGGTGCGTGAGGCGGGCTTCGATGCGGGCCGCCGCCCGGCGGTCCGCCCAGAAGGTGTCGGGAACGGTCTGCGGCTGCGCCCGGGGCTTCACGGCCGCGACTCCCACCGCCAGGAGCGGGATGGCCAGCGCCAGCGCCCAGAGATTCTTCTTCGCCGGCTTCAACATGCGATCCCCTCGGGCGTCTCCCCCCAGCCGCCCTTCCGGGACGTTCTACACCAACCTCCGACGAACGCCGACCTGGCCTCGCGTCCTGCCTCCAGGCGTCCCATGACGCGGTGGGTAGCAAGGCGGTGGGAAAACAGGCGCATCGGATGTTGTGGGCGACACACGCTCCAATAGACGGCCTGCTCCCCCGATCTTGAAAAAAGGCCCCACTTCCCACGTCCGTCGCGAGAGGGGGACGGGACGCCGGGCCGTCAGGCTGTTGGGGGGATGACGCTCGGGGGCTCGGCCGCACGGCTGCCTTCACGGGATGGTTTGAGCGCCCGCATCCACCCGGAATCACGCGCTTCGGCATGCCTGGGGAAGTGGCGGGCGGCAGGGCCCTGCCTCCCTCATGCCCCGGCAGGCGTCCCGCCGAGCGCGCGTGCGGCAGGGGGTTGGCAGGCGGGACGGGGCGGGAAGGCTTTTTCGCCGCCGCGTGTCCTCGTGGCCCAACCCGGACCGAAAGGACCCCTGTTTGAAGCGACTCCTTCAGCTCGTTGCCGCGGCCTCCCTGATGCCCGCCCTGTCTTTCGCTGGCGTCATCTGGAAGGGCGACTTCGAGACCGGCAACACGTCGCAGTGGACGCGACAGCAGGCCGTTGCCAACAGCCGCTTGCAGGTCGTGACGGATGTGGTGCGTGACGGCAGGTACGCCCTCAAGGCCACGGTGAAGCAGGGCGATGATCCCATCAACGCCAGCGGCAACCGCAACGAGCTGCTCTACCTGACCCACGAGACGCAGGGGAAGGAGTACTACTACAAGTGGAGCACGCTCTTCCCGTCGAACTACCCCGTCCATGCTTCGTGGCAGGTCATCACCCAGTGGCACCAGGAGGGCTGCTGTGGCTCTCCGCCGCTGGAGTTCTTCGTGCGCGGGGACAAGATCAACCTGCGCGTGGGCGGTAACACCACGCCCGTGCTGTGGCAGACGTCCATCGACAAGGGCAACTGGCACGACTTCGTGCTGCACGTGAAGTGGTCCTCGGACAAGAAGGTCGGCTTCGTGGAGCTGTGGCACAACGGCCAGCACGTGCTGCCGAAGACCTACGGCGCCAACCAGTTCGGCAAGGACCTGAACTACCTGAAGATGGGGCTGTACCGCGACGACGCCATCAAGCCCGAAGGGTCCATCTACCACGACGGCTTCACCATGGCGACGACGCTCGAGGACGTGATGCCGCCCGCGCCCGCGCCCGCTCCGGCGGAGGAGCCCGCGCCCGCGCCCGTGCCGGATGACACGACCATCCCGAACGACACGACGCAGGACACCACCACCCCGTCCCCCGCGCCGGAGACCCCGACGACGGACGCGCCCACCACCCCGCTGCCCATCGTGGGCGGGCAGACCCCCACCGGCACCACCACGCCCGTGTCCAACAACCCCAATGGCCTGCCGGACTCGTCCGAGTCCATGGCGGGGGGCTGCAGCGCGTCCGGCACTTCCGGCACCCTGCCCTTCGCCGCCGCCCTGCTGATGCTGGGCGCCGCCACGCTGCGCCGCCGCCGGGCCCCCGCCCGCGCGCCGGCCCCGCGCGCGAAGCGCTGACTTCCGCCCGTCTCCGAAGCAAGTCCCCCAGGCCCGGTGCGTCCCCGTGACGCACCGGGCCTCCTTGTTTCCGGGGACTTTCTTCGACCACGCAAATATGTCAGAGAATTTAAGTAATTCTTGAATTGTTTGACTGTCGTGGCTCAGTCGGGTTTCGCTCCGGGCTCCCCCGCAGCACGAAAGGCAGGACCCGATGAAGCGGACCCTCGGTCTGTTCTCCACCGCGACGGCGCTGTTCGCCGGCGCCACGTTGAGCGTCGTTCCCTCGCTGGCGCTGGCGGCCCCTTCCCAGGCGGAAGCGGCGCGCGCGCATGACGTGTCGCCGGACCTGCTCTCCGCGATGCAGCGGGACCTGGGCCTGACGGCGGACGGGGCGAAGCGGCGGCTGGCGGCGGAGGCCGCGGCGGTGCGCGTGGAGGGGACGCTGCGCGCGCAGCTGGGCGAGCGCTTTGGCGGCGCGTGGATGAACGCGGACGGCAGCGCGCTGGTGGTGGGCGTGACGACGGACGCGGACGCGGACGCCGTCCGCCGCGCGGGGGCGGTGCCGCAGAAGGTGAAGTACACGCAGGCGGAGCTGGAGGCGGTGAAGGCGGAGCTGGACCGTCACGCGGAGACGGCGAACCGCACCGTGCACGCCTGGTACGTGGACGTGATGACCAACAGCGTCGTCGTGCTGGCGCAGGACTCCGCGCTGACGGGCGGCACGGACTTCGTGGCGAAGGCGGGCGTGAAGCACGCCGCGGTGCGCACGGTGCCCTCGCGCGAGGAGTTCAAGCCGGTGTACGACCTGCGCGGCGGTGACGCGTACTACCCGGGCAACGCGCGCTGCTCCATCGGCTTCCCGGTGTCGGGCGGCTTCGTGACGGCGGGCCACTGCGGCGGGCCGGGCACGGCCACCAGCGGCTTCAACGGCGTGGCGCAGGGCACGGTGGTGGCGGCCAACTGGCCCGGCAACGACTACGCCTGGGTGCGCACCAACGGCTCCTGGGGTTCGCAGCCGTGGGTGAACAACTACGCGGGCGGCAACGTGCTGGTGTACGGGTCGCAGGAGGCGGGCCTCAACGCGTCCGTCTGTCGCTCGGGCTCCACCACCGGCTGGCGCTGCGGCGTCATCACGCAGAAGAACGTCACGGTGAACTACTCGGCGGGCCCGGTGTACGGCCTGACGGCGTCCAGCGCGTGCGCGGAGGGCGGCGACTCCGGTGGCTCGTGGCTGTCCGGCAACCAGGCGCAGGGCGTGACGTCCGGCGCGGGCGGCAACTGCACCTCCGGCGGCAACACCGTCTTCCAGCCGCTCAACCCCATCCTGGGCGCCTACGGCCTGTCGCTCACCACGACGGGCAGCGGCGGCTCCGGCGGGCCCATCATCGGCCTGGCGAACAAGTGCATCGACGTGCCGAACTCCAACACGGCCGACGGCACCCGCCTCCAGCTGTGGGACTGCAACGGCACCAACGCGCAGAAGTGGACCTTCATGTCGGACGGCACCGTGCGCGCGTTCGGCAAGTGCATGGACGTGGCCTGGGGCTCCAGCGCCAACGGCACCGCCATCCAGCTGGTGAGCTGCAACGGCAACCCGGCGCAGCAGTTCATCCTCTCCGGCGCGGGTGACCTGGTGAACCCCCAGGCCAACAAGTGCGTGGACGTGACGGGCGGCAACTCCGCCAGCGGCACCCCGCTGCAGCTGTGGGAGTGCAACGGCACCGCCGCGCAGAAGTGGCGCCGGTAGTCCCGCCCCTGCCCTGCTGAAACGAAGAAGCGCGGGCCCCCAACGCACCGGGGACCCGCGCTTTGTCCTTCACGGCGGTCCGCGCGTCAGTGCGCGCCTTCCACCTTCACGGTGGGGTCCGCCTTCTGGAGCATGGCCACCAGGACGAGCGCGCAGACGAACAGCCCGGCGAGGATGAGGAAGTTCGCGTTGAAGGCCCGCACCAGCGCCTGGGCGCTGATGCGCTGGCTCAAGAGGCCGTAGGCGGCGCCCGTGGGGTTGAGCACGCCCTTCGCGGCCATGGCGCCCGTCATCGAGGCGACCTGCTCCTGGGCCACCTGCCCGTAGACGTCCACGTGCGAGGTGATGGCGGTGACGTTGGCCTGGGTGGAGCGGCTGAGCGCGCTGCTCATCCACGCGGTGCCAATGGAGCCACCCAGCTCGCGGGTGAGGTTGAAGAGGCCCGACGCGTTGCCCCGCTGCTCCGGGCGCAGGTTGCTGAGCGCCATCACCGACAGCGGCACGAAGATGAAGCCCAGCGAGCAGGCGCGGATGAACACCGGCGTGATGAGGGTGATTTCATCCACGCGCGTGGTCAGGTGGCCGTTGGTCCACAGCGACAGGCTCACGCCCAGGACGCCGAAGCCGATGAGGAACCGGCCGTCCACCTTGCCGCCGAACTTGCCGATGAGCGGCATCAGCAGCACCTGGATGGCGCTGCCCTTGAGGAAGATGAGCCCGATGTCCAACGCCTCGTAGCGCATGACGGAGCCGCAGAAGAGGCTGAAGAGGAACGACCCGGAGAACAGCGCCGTGCCGACGAGGAAGTTCACCCCCGTGGCCGCGGAGTAGGAGCGGTTCTTGAACACGCGCAGGTCCACCACGGGACTGGGTGTCTCCAGTTCGTGGACGACGAAGGTGATGAGCGCGATGCCCGCGATGACCGCCAGCAGGGTGATGAGCCGGCTGTCGAACCAGTCCTCGCGGTTGCCCTCCTCCAGCACGTACTGGAGGCACGCCATGCCCACCGCCAGGAGCGCGATGCCGTTGCGGTCCACCTTCTCCGTGGACGCTTCGAAGTGGGGCTGTTCGATGGAGCGCCACGCCATGTACGCGGCGAAGAGGCCCACCGGCACGTTGATGAGGAAGATCCAGTGCCAGCTGGCCGCTTCAATGAGGAGGCCGCCCACGGTGGGCCCCAGCAGCGGGCCCGTCACGGCGCCCAGGCCGAAGAGGGCGCCCGCCATGCCGTGCTCCTCGCGCGGGTAGCGGGCGAAGAGGATGGCCTGGGACGTGGGGATGATGGCGCCGCCGCCCATGCCCTGGAGGATGCGGAAGGCCACCAGCGAGGGCAGGTTCCACGACAGGCCGCACAGCACGCTGGCCACCGTGAAGAGGAGGATGGAGAACGTGAAGTACTTCCGGTAGCCGAAGCGGCGCTGCAGCCAGCCCGTCATCGGGATGACCACCACGTTGGCCATCATGTAGCCCGTGGACACCCAGGCGATCTGATCCAACGGGGTGCCGAAGCTCGCGCGGATGTCGCTCAGGGCCACGTTGACGATGGAGATGTCCAGCACGGACATCAGCGCCGCGGCCATGGCCGCGATGGTGATGCCCGCCTTGGAACCTTGGATGACGTCGCGGCGTGCGTCCACGGTGGGTTACTCCGCCTTCCGGGTGTCCACCGCCGCGGTCTTCTGCGGCTGCGCTTCCGCGCCCGTGTCCACGGTGACGTAGGCGCTCATGCCGGGCTTGATGGGCAGCTCCTTCAGGTCGCCGTCGAAGCGGATGAGCACCGGGATGCGCTGCACGACCTTCACGAAGTTGCCGGACGCGTTGTCGGGAGGCAGCAGGGCGAAGCGCGCGCCGCTGGCGCCCGCGAGGCTGTCCACGTGGCCCTTGAAGGAGTGGCTGCCGAAGGCGTCCACCTTCACGTCCACCGGCTGGCCCGCGCGCATCTCACCGACCTGGTCCTCCTTGAAGTTGGCGACGACCCAGATGTCGTTCTGCGGGACGACGGCCATCAGCGGGCGCTCCGGGCCCACCATCTGCCCCACCTCCACGGTGCGGCGGCTGATGACGCCGTCCACCGGGGCGCGCACCTGCGCGTAGGACACGGCGAGCTCCGCGAGCTGCTGCGCGGCGTGGGTCTGCTTGACGCGGGCCTCGGCCAGCTTCAGCGCGGCCTGCGCGGCCTGCACCTGCACGGGGGCCGTCTCCGCGGCGGACAGCTTGCCCTGCGCGGCCTCCAGGCCACCGGAGGAGCTCTGGATGCCGGCCTCGGTGGAGCTCAGGCGCGCGCGGGACTGGTCCAGGGCGGCCCGGGCCGTGTCATACGCGGCCTGCCGGGTGTCCAGGTCCGACTGGGAGAGCGCGCCCTGCTCGCGCAGCTGCTTCACGCGGCCCAGGTCCGTCTCCGCCAGCTTGAAGCGCGCCTCGGACGCTGCCACGTCCGCGCGGGCCTGCTCCAGCGCGGCCTTGGAGGAGCTGATGCCGCTGGAGGCCTGGGTGATGCCGGCGCGGGCCTGGCGCAGGTTGGCGCCCGCGTTGGCCTCCGTGAGGGTGAGCTGGGCCTGGGCGTTGGACAGCTGGGCCTCCGCGCTCATCACGTCCGCGCGGGCGACCTCCAGGCGGGCGTCCAGGTCCGCGTGGTCCAGCTCCACCACCACGTCGCCGGCCTTCACCGCCTGGTTGTCCTTCACGAGCACGCGGACCACCTGCCCGGCCACGCGCGGCGACACGTTGGCGATGCGGCCTTCGACCTGCGCGTCGTCGGTGGACTCGTGGCCGTGGGTGAGCAGGTAGCGCGCGCCTCCGCCCAGCACCGCCACGCCCACGAGGATGGGCAGCACCTGCTTCGCGCGGGAGCGCTTCGCGGGCTTCGTGGCGACGGGGGCGTCGATGGAGGGGGCGGCTTCCAGGGATTCGGCGGTACGGGTCGTCATGGTTGTTGCTCGGTACGGCTGTTGTTGAAGAAGGGGTGTGGGAAGGCTTCAGGGGTCCCGCAGGGCGGGGATGCCGGAGGACACCTTGGCGAGCAGGTCGCGGAGCGTGTCCCGCTCATCCAGGCTCAAGGGAGCCATGAGCGCGGCGATGCGGCGGTAGTGGTCGGGCATCATGCCCAGGATGAACTCGCGGCCCTTGGACGTGAGGTGCACGGAGTACATGCGCCGGTCCTCCGGGTGGTCCGTGCGGGAGATGAAGCCGTCCTTCTCCAGCGTGTCCAGGAGCCCCGTGATGGTCGCGCGGCTGCACCGCGACAGCTCCGCGAGCTCCGCGGGGCGCAGCGTCTCCCCCGCGTCCTCCGCCGCGAAGAGCTGCACCAGCACGACGAAGCGTCCGTGGGACACCCCGTGTCGCGCGAAGTGCGCCTCATAGGCTTCGGTCAGCTCATTGGAGAGGCGGAGCATCGTCAGGCAGGTCTCGATGGCGCTCGGGTCGAGCGCGGGAAACCGTTTGGCCATCTGCTTCAGCCGCTCGTACCGGGGCACGAGCTTCATCGGCGTGGCGTTTCTGGGACGGGGAGGAGCCAAGACGCGACGTCTAGTAAGGCCCCTAACGATTTTGCGCAAGTTGATTCGTCGCCTGACTAAATCCTTGATTTCCCAACTGGGAGCGGGGCCGTCTGGCTACTCGGCAGCCCGCGCGTCCGCGGCCGTGGGAGGCGTCTGCAGGAGGAGAACAGCGCGCGGTCCGGGATGATGTTCCTGCATGGAGCGCACGGCGCGCAGGTCGAAGGACTGCACGTCCGCCCGTTGAACGAGCCCCGCGTCCTGGATGACCTGGGCGACCGCGCCGCCGTGGGCTGGAGCGACGTCTGTCTTCGGCGATGGCCGTTTGAGCTCCACATTGAACCGGACGCGCCGGGCGTTCCGGGCGCGGAGCGGGTCGCGGGCTTCGTGCGCGGCGTCCGCCTGGTCCGCCGCGAAGGCGAACAGCTGGCGCAGCGTGGGGACGCTGTAGGGGTCCGGAAGTCCGGCGCGGGCGGAGAACGCGACGGCTTCGGGCGAGCGGGCGCGGTCGTTCGTCTGCTCCGGGCGGTCCGCGAGGAGCCGGTCACAGACGAAGGCGGTCTGGAGCCGCGCGACGGTGAGGGTCGCGATGGGGACGGGAGCCGGGAGCGGGCTTCCATCCGCGTGGCGGCACTTCGCCGGGGACAGGTCCGGGTCGTGGGAGAGCACGGGGACGCCGTCGGCGGTGAGGACGGTGTCCAGCTCCAGCGTGGTCATGTGGAAGTCGAGCGCGGCCTCGAAGGCGGGCAGCGTGTTCTCCGGCCGCAGGCCCCGCGCGCCCCGGTGGCCCTGCGCATCGAAGCGCTTCGGGTCGATGAGCCCGTCCGCGTCCAGCAGGTCCCCGGAGGTGCCGTCCCCGTTGGCGTCGAAGTCGCGCACCGCCCGCGCGAGGAGGTCCGGCCGGTCGCTGATGATGCCGTCCACGCCGCGCCGGAGCAGGGCCTGCATCGTGGGCACGTCGTTCACGGTCCAGACGATGACGGGATGACCCGAGGCGTGGAGGCGCTCCAGGTCGATGCCGCCTCCAGGCTGGAGCAGCCGGGCGTCCGGGGCGCAGACGGGGGCCCTGCCGCGAGCGTGTGCACGCAGGGTGTCCATGAGACGAACCGTGGGGTCGTCCGCTGGCGTGCGGGAGGTCCGGCCGGTCCGCGTGCAGGCGCAGGCGAGGCACGCGAGGAGCACCGCGAAGGCGCGGCGCGGGAACCACCGGGGGGACAAGGCCATGCGCACGGGCTGTCTTCCTTCCTGAAGCCGGTTAGGAAGCTGAAGCGATGGACGTGAAGGATGCCACCGTGCAGGCAGCGCTGCGTCAGGCTTGCGACGACGCGGGCCTGCCCTTGTCCCTGCGGGGCTGCGTGTATCCGCTGCTGCGGGACCCGGAGGGCGACTGGCCTCCGTGCTGCGGCGGAGGCTGCATGCCGTGCACGTCCACGCTGGCGGACGTGGCGCTGCGCACGCTGGAGCTGCTGGGCACGCCGCGACGCTCGCCCCTGCCTCCGGGGTGATCAGCGGCTCCCGTGGTCCACCAGCACCTCCTTGCGCGGGAGCGACCAGTGCATCTGGACCATCCGCCACTCGGTGCCCCGGCGCTCGAAGGCGCAGGCCACGCGGATGTTCTCGAAGGTGACGGGCCCGCTGCCTCCGACGAAGGAGACGTCCATCGCGGGCACCGTGAGGCACGCCATCGTGGAGGGCGCGGCCCCTCCGTGCCAGAGCTGCTCCGAGCGCAGCGTCACGCGGAGGTCGCGCAGGCTCCCGAACTGGGTGCGGAAGGAGTGCTCCACGCGCTCCCAGCCGATGAAGTGGAGGTTGGAGTGCGTGCCCACGACCACGATGTCGTCGTCGTGCCAGAACAACCTGGACAGCGCCTCCAGGCTCCCGCGCTCATAGGCCTCCACGAACGCGGTGAAGCGCCGTGAGAGCTCCGTCCTCCATTCATCCCGCGTCGAGGTCGTCACGTCCCGTGTCCCTTCCCGCGGTCAGGTGCTCCCGGATGAGCCGCGCCACCTCCGCCACGGCGGGCTCCTCCATGACGGTGAAGTGGTTGCCTTGCACGTCGTGGGCTTGGAACGGAGCGGTCGTCAACGCCTGCCACCATGCCGCCGCGTGCGAATCCAGCACCGCGTCCCGCTCCGAGGCCCGCAGGTACACGAGCGGCACCGCGTGACGTTCCGGCGCGTACGCCGCGATGGCCTCGTTGGTCGCGAGCACCACGTCGCGCAGCCGCGCGTCGAGCTCCATCGCCGCCCGCAGTCCGTCCGCCGCGCGCGGGGAGATCTCCTGGAACGCATCGATGAGCCGGAGCACGTCCCCGACGCTCCGGATGCCCAGCCTGCGCGAGTCGTCCACCGTCACCGTGTCGATCTGGATGACGCCCGCCACGGAGTGGCCGCGCTCCAGCAGCACGGCCGCCATCTCGTACGCGATGACGCCGCCCGATGAATGGCCGCCCAGCCAGAAGGGGCCCTGGGGCTGGAACGTCAGCAGCTCGTCCACGTACGTGCGCGCCATCGCCGGCACGTCGCGGTAGAGCACCTCGCCCGGCTCCAGCCCCGACGCGCGGAACGCGTGCACGGGTATGTCCGCGCCCAGCCGCTTCGCCAGCGGCAGGTACGTGTAGACGGTGCCTCCAATGGGCTGCACCAGGAACAGCGGCGTCCGTCCGCGCCGTCCCGCCTGCAGCTCCATCCGCAGCGGCGCCTCCTTGAGGAGCGGCCTCCCCGTCCGCTCCAGCTCCTCCTGGACCGCGTGCACCCAGGCGCCCAGCGTCGGGTGCTCCAGCACCGCGTGCAGCGACAGGGTCACGGACAGCCGCGACTTGAGCTCGCGGTTGAGCTGCACGACCAGCAGGGACGTGCCGCCCAGTTCGAAGAAGTGGCTGTCCGGCGTCAGCGTGTCCACGCCGAGCAGCTCCTTCCAGAGCGCCTCCATGGAGGCCCGCACCTCCTCGCGGCTCAGGGCCCGGGGCTCGGTACTGACGGGAGGTCGCGCGGGCGGTGGGGCCTTCTCCGCCAGCGAGTACCGCTTGCGCTCGAAGGGATACGTCGGCAGCACGACGCGCCTGCGCGGTCCGCTTCCGCGCACCCGGCTCCAGTCCACGGGGAAGCCCACGGACCAGAGCTGTCCCACGGCCTGGAGCAGCGCCTGTTCGTCGCGCTCCGCCAGGTGCCGCCGTCCCGCGCGCGCGCCGAGCGTGTGCAGCACCAGCCGCTCCCGCCCCACCCGGGGGTTCAGCTGCGTCAACGTGGAGAGCGTCCGTCCCGGCCCCACCTCCACGAAGATCCGCTCACGGTCCTCCAGCAGCAGCTCCAGCCCGGCGGAGAACCGGACCGTGTGTCGCAGGTGGCGGGCCCAGTACGTGGGATCGCGCGCGTCGTCCCCGGTCATGCAGGTGCCAGTGACGTTGGAGACCAGGGGAATCGCCGGGGACCTCGGGCGCATCGTCCGGGCCAGCTCCGTGAGCGGCTGCATCGCCGGCTCCACGAGCGCGGAGTGGAACCCCTTCGTGCGTGGCAGCCACTTCGTCTTGATGCCCCGCTCCTGCAACCGCGCCGCGAAGTCCTCCAACGCCTCCAGCGTGCCGGCCACCACGCACTGGCCGGGGCCGTTGACCGCGGCCAGGGACAGCGCGGGTGGCAATTCCTGCGTCAGCACGGCTTCCGACAGGGGCACGGCCAGCATGCCGGAGGGTGGCAGCGCGTCGCAGAGCCGGCCGCGCAGCGCGACCAGCGACACGGCCTGCTCCAACGACAGGACACCGGAGAGACAGGCAGCGGCGTATTCGCCCAGGCTGTGACCCAGGAGGCTCGTCGGGTGGAGGCCCCAGGCGCCCAGCAGCTTCGCCAGCGCGTACTCCGTCGTGAAGATGGCGGCCATGCCCAGCGAGGGCGCACGGAGCGCCTCCTCCGCACGCGTCCCGTCATCCACCGTGAGCAGCGCGGCGCGAAGGTCGCGCTCCACCTCCCGGCCGAAGTGCGCGGCGCATTCGTCGAAGGCTTCGCGGTACGCCGGCGCGCGCCGGTACCACTCCGCGCCCATGCCCGGCTCCTGCGTGCCCGTCCCCGGGAACAGGAAGCACACCTCCGGGAGTGGAGTGGAGGCGAGCTGCGCGGAGCCGTCCCGCCGGAGCTTCGCGATGGCCTCCTCGGGTGTCTCGCAGGTGATGGCGCGCCGGTACCCGAACGCCGTCCGGCCTTCCTGCAACGTGTACGCGACGTCCGCCAGTGACTGTCCGGGATGCCGCTCCAGGTGATCCGCGAGCCGCCGCGAGGCCGCGCCCAGCGCCTCCCCGCTCCGCGCCGAGAGCGTCAGCACCTCCATCGCCGTGCCCGCGGCGAGGACCTTCGCGGACGGCGCTTCCTCCAGGACGACGTGCGCGTTCGTCCCGCCAATGCCAAACGAGCTGACCCCCGCGAGGCGCGGGAAGCCCTCGGGCACGGACCACGGCCGCCCCTCCCGGCTCACGACGAAGGGCGAACGCTCCAGGCCCGCTTCCGGATGCGCGTGCTCGAAGTGGACGGTCCCCGGAAGGAAGCGGTGCTCCAGGGCCAGCGTCGTCTTGATCAACCCCGCCACCCCGGCCGCCGAGTCCAGGTGCCCCACGTTGCTCTTGAGCGCCCCCAGGACGACCGCGGGCTCGGACGCCTCACGCGCTCCGAAGGCGAGCCGCAGCGCCTGGACCTCCAGCGGGTCGCCCAGCGGCGTCGCCGTGCCGTGGGCCTCGACGTAGGTGATGTGGCGGGGGGCCACGCCCGCGTCGGCGTGGGCCCGTGTGATGACGTCGCGCTGTCCCTCCACGCCCGGGGCGGTGAAGCCGACCTTGGCGTTGCCGTCGTTGTTGATGGCCGAGCCCCGGATGACGGCCTGGATGGAGTCACCGTCCCGCAGCGCGTCCTCCAGCCGCTTGAGCACCACGATGCCGACACCGCTGGAGGGCACCGTGCCCTGCGCCTTCGCGTCGAAGGGACGGCAGTGCCCATCCGGAGACGTGATGCCGCCCTGCTCGTGGAGGTAGCCGGACGGACCGGACGCGAAGAGGGAGACGCCCCCCGCCAGGGCCACGTCGGACTCGCCGGTGCGCAGGCTCTGACAGGCCAGGTGCACGGCCACCAGCGACGTGGAGCAGGCGGTCTGCACCGTGAGCGCGGGCCCGCGCAGGCCCAGCTGATATGCCGTCGCCGTGGCGAGGAACTGCCACGGATTGCCCAGGATGGACCGGTACGCCTCCGAGGCCACGGACAGGGAGCGGAAGCGCGGAAGCACCTGATCCAGCCAGTAGCGCGGCACGCCGGAGCCCGCGAACAACCCCGCCCTGCCGGGAAGCCGCTTCGGGTCGTAGCCCGCCGTCTCGAGCGCCTCCCAGGCGCACTCCAGGAACACGCGCAGCTGCGGATCCATCAGCCGCGCGTCCAGGGGGCTGTAGCCGAAGAACGCGGCGTCGAAGGACTCCGCGTCCTCCAGCAGGCCCGAGGCCCGGACATACGCGGGGTCGTCCAGGAGCTGGGGGTCCTCGCCCGCGGCGAGCAGCGCCTCCCGGCTGAAGCGGGAGAGGCCCTCGCGTCCCTCCACCAGCAGCGTCCACAGCGCATCGACGCTGGGCGCTCCCGGGAACCGCCCCGCGCTGCCGATGACGGCGATGTGCTCCGAACGCGAGGGGCTTCGCTCAGGCTCCGGGGCCACCGGGACCGGGCGCGGGCGGGAGTCTTCGTCCAGGTGCCGCGCGAGGGCTTCGAGGGTCGGGAACTGGAACAGCGTGGCCATGCTCACGCGGATGCCCAGCTCCGAGGCCAGCGCGGACTGTACCCGCGCGAGCAGCAGCGAATTGCCACCCGCGTCGAAGAAGCCCTCCTGCCTGCCCACGCGTTCCACGCCGAGAATCCGGCACCAGATGCGTTCCAGCGCCTGCTCCCGCGCCGAGGACTGACTGGCTTCGGGAGCAGCGGCCTGGGCCCTGACGGCAGGAAGCGGCAGCGCGTCGCGGTCCAGCTTGCCCGTGGGCCCCAGCGGGAACGCGTCCAGCAGCACCAGCTCCCGGGGAACCATGTGCGGTGGAAGCGTCTCGCCCAGCGAGTCCCTGAACGCGGGCGTCAGCAACCGTGGCGCCGTGGCGGCATCCCGGGGAATGACGTAGCCCACCAGGTGCCGCTCTCCCGCGAGCAGCCGGGGTTCGACCACGGCGTCGCGAACGTCGGGATGCTTGCGCAGCGCCGCTTCGATTTCGCCCAGCTCGATGCGGAAGCCGCGCAGCTTGAGCTGGCGATCCGACCGCCCGTGGAAGTCGATGCGGCCGTCCGGCCGGTGGCTGGCGACGTCACCGCTCTTGTAGAGGCGGGCGCCCGGCTCCGCGCTGAAGGGATGGGGGATGAACCGCTCCGCGTCGAGCTCGGGCCGGTTCAGGTAGCCGTGCGCCAGCCCCTTGCCTCCGATGTAGAGCGCGCCGCGCACGCCCACGGGGACGGGCGCCAGCGCTTCATCCAGCAGGTAGACCTCGTAGCCCGGAAGCGGCGTCCCGATGGCGTACGGGCCCTGGCCCGCGGTGCACTCCGTGGTCGTCGTGAAGACCGTGGCCTCGGTGGGCCCATAGACCTGGATGAACCGGCGGCCCGGGGCCCAGGTGTCCACGAGCCGCGCGGGGAGCTCCTCACCGCCAATCACGAGCGTCTTCAGGTCCGGGAGCGCCCGCCACGCCATGGAGCCCAGCGCCGCCGGCGTGAACATCGCGAGGTGGATGCGCTGTTGCTCCAGGAAGTCCGCCAGCTCCTCACCGGCGGCCACGTCCTCCTGAGCCATCAGGCACAGCGTGGCGCCGGAGGAGATCGTCGGGAAGATCTCCCCGACGGAGAAGTCGAAGCCGAACCGGGAGCACTGCGCCACGCGCTTTCCCGGTGCGAAGCCGAAGTCGGAGGCCACGGTCCCGGACAGGTGCCCCGCGCTCCGGTGCCCGATGCGCACGCCCTTGGGTTGGCCCGTCGAACCGGAGGTATAGATGACGTACGCGAGGTCATCCCCGGTGACATGGACCCGGGGATTCTCCTCCGAGCCACCGCGCACCTGCTCCAGCGCGACCACCGGAACGCCCGCGCCGTCCATGAGCGCGCGCGTCGCCTCCTGCGCGAGGATGCAGCTCAGCCCCGCGTCCCGCGCCGTGAACTCCAGCCGCGCTCGGGGATACGCGGGGTCCAGCGGCACGTAGGCCGCGCCCGCCTTCAGCGTCGCCAGCATGGCGGTGATCAGCTCTAAGGACCGCTGGAGGCACACCCCCACGAAGTCTCCGGGCCCGATGCCCTGCGACTGGAGGTGATGCGCCAGCCGGTTCGCCTCCGCGTTCAGGGCCCGGTAGCTCAGGGTCCGGCCCTGGAAGACGAGGGCTGTCGCGTCCGGCGTGCGCTCCACCTGCGCTTCGAACGGGTGATGCAGGCAGTCCGCGTGCGACAGGTCCTCCACGGGCCCCTGCGCCCATTCGAACAGCCGCGTCTGCTCCGCTTCGGAGAGCAAGGGCAGCGCCGCCACCGGCCGCTCCGGGTCGCGCACGGCCTCGGCCAGCAGCGTCACGAAGTGGTCGCCGAGCTGGTGGATCATCCAGGGCTCGAAGACATCCAGCGCGTACTCCCACCGCACGGACATGCCGTCTGGCCGCTCATCCAGCTCGATGGAGAGGTCCAGCTTCGACGTCCCCGTGTCGATGTCATGGGGTTCCACCCGCCAGCCCGACTCCGGCACCGCGATGCGCGGCTCCAGCGTGCAGGACACCTGGAACAGCGGGTTCACGCCGGGGATGCGCGGCGGGTTCACCGCCTCCACGATGCGCAGGAGCGGCGCGTCCTGGTGTTCAAGCGCCTCCAGACAGACGCGGCGCACCTGCGCCAGCAGGCCCCGGACGCTCAGCCCGGCGGAGAAGCGCAGCCGCAGCGGCAGCAGGTTCACGAAGTGCCCGGAGAGGGCCTGCGAATCCTCGCGGCTCCGTCCGGAGAAGGCCCCTCCGACCAGCAGGTCCTCCGCGCCGGAGTAGCGGTGCAGCAACGCCCCCAGCGCCGCCAGCATCGTCATGAAGAGCGTGGCGTCCTCGCCGCGTCCCAGCGCCTTCACCGACTCCAACAGGTCCCTGGGGATCCGCACGACGTGCTTCGCGCCCCGGAAGCTCGGGACCGGAGGCCGCGCATGCTGAGTGGGCAGCTCCAGGTGCGCAGCCCCCGCGAGCGCCTGCTTCCACCAGTCGAGGTGCGGCGCGATGGCCTCCTGGTATCGAGGCCCCTGCTGCCAGACGGCGAAGTCGCCGTACTGGAGCCGCAAGGGCGGAAGCGCGGTCGCCTCCGACAGGTAGAACCGATGTAGCTCCTGGAGGAACGCCGCCATCGTGAAGCCATCCACGATGAGGTGGTGCATCACCAGGAAGAGACGGCTCTCCGCCGCGCTCAGCCGGATCCACGTCGCCCGCAGCAGCGGCCCGTGCTCCAGGTCGAAGGGCGCACGCGCCTCCTGGGTGGCCAACCGCGACGCCTTCGCGCCCCGCAGGCTCTCAGGAAGGGCGCGCAGGTCCACGCGTCGCAGGTGGAACGGCACATCGGCTTCCACCCGCTGGAAGGGACCGTCCGGCGTGGAGCCGAAGGTCGTTCGCAGCACCTCATGCCGGGCGATGAGTGACAGGAACGCGCGCTCCAGTGCGTCGGGCTGGAGGTCGCCGGGCAGGTGCAGCGTGAAGGGCTCGTTGTAGACGGCGCTCCGGGGCGCCACCTGCTCCAGGAGCCACAGTTGCCGCTGGGCATCCGACAGCGGCAGGGGCCGCGTCCGGTCCACCGGGACGATGGGGGGAAGGGCGAGGCGCCGACCCTCGTTCCGTGCCAGTTCCACCAGCCGCGCCAGCTCCGCGATGTTCGGGCTGTCGAAGAGCGCCCGCACGGGCAGGCGGACGGACACCGCCTGCTCCAGCCGCTCGATGAGGCGGATCGCGAGCAGCGAGTCCCCGCCCGACTCCATGAAGCGGTCCTGCCTTCCGGCCTGCTGCGTCCCCAGGACCTCCGACCAGACGCGCGCGATCTCCTGCTCCAGCGGCGTGCGCGGCGTCTCGCCCTCACCGCTCCCGAAGCGCGGCGCCGGAAGCAGCTGACGCTCCACCTTGCCACTGGAGTTGAGCGGCAGCCGGTCCAGCACCATGACCGCATGCGGGAGCATGAAGTCCGGCAGCTTCGAGCCCAGATACGCGCGCAGCTCCGCGTCCTCCAGGGCCGCGCCTTCACGCCGTGAGACATACGCGACCAGCCGCTTGTCTCCGGGAGACGCTTCGTGCACCCGGACCACGGCGTCACCGACCCCGGCATGCGCGCGCAGCACGCTTTCAATCTCCCCCAGCTCGACCCGCGCGCCGCGAATCTTCACCTGGTGGTCCACCCGCCCCAGGAACTCCAGGTTGCCGTCCTCCAGCCACCGCGCCCGGTCTCCCGTCCGGTACATCCGCGCCCCGGGCATGTCGCTGAAGGGATCCGGGAGGAACCGCTCGCCGGTCAGGTCAGGCCGGTTCAAGTAGCCCCGCGCGAGCCCTTCCCCGCCCAGGTACAGCTCACCCGCCTCGCCCACGGACAGCGGCTTCCCAGTGTCGTCCAGGACGTGAAGCTGGAGCCGCGCGAGCGGTCTGCCGATGGGAATGGACCCTCCCGGAGCTGGCGGCGCGTGGAGCTCATACGCCGTCGCGGAGGTGGTGCACTCGGTGGGGCCGTAGCTGTTGAGCAGCCGCTGGGGCCTTCCCTGCGCCATGACTCGCGCCACCCACCTGCCGTCCAGCACGTCGCCGCCCACCATCAAGACGCGGAGCCCGCCGAACGCGTCTGGAATGGCCGCCGCCAGTTGATGGAACAGCGACGTGCTCAGCACCGCGGCGGAGATGGCCTCACGCCGGAGCTTCGCCGCGAGGAGCGGGGGCGACAGCAGGGTCTCCCGTGAAACCAGACACAACGTCGCGCCATTCAGGAGCGCCCCCCAGACCTCCAACGTCGAGGCATCAAAGGCATACGACGCGGCCTGGAGCACGCGGTCCTCGCGCCGGAAGCCCATGAAGCCCGCATCCAGCACCAGCCGCACCACGCCCCGGTGCGGGATGCACACACCCTTGGGGCTGCCCGTGGAGCCCGACGTGTAGAGGATATAGGCCAGCGAGTCCGGCCCCGCCCCGCCCTTCACGTTCACGGCATCGCGTTCGTCTGGAGGCTCGTCCGCGGTGGGCGCTTCGACGACGTGCCCCTGGAAGCGCAGTCCCTGGACTGCCTCGCGCCGACCCACGAGGACCCGCATCCCGGAGTCCTCCACCATCGCGGCGAGCCGCTCTGAAGGATGGCTCGGCTCCAATGGCAGATAGGCGCCTCCTGCCTTCAGGATGCCCAGCAATCCCACCAGCGTCGCCGGTGTGCGGTCGACGTGGATGCCCACGGGCTGGTCGGGCCCCACGCCCAGGGCCTGGAGCCGCCGTGCCAGCCGGTTCGCGCGCCGGTTGAGGGTGTCATAGCTGAGCACACCCTCTTCGGAATGCACCGCCACGGCTTCGGGGGTGTCTCGTGCGTGTGACTCAAACAACGTGGCGAGGTCTGGCCCCGGGCGCGCGGAGATGAAATTCATGACGAGTCATTGCCCCCACCTTCTCAACGCACAGGGCCGGGAACCTTCGCCCGGCCCCCTGGCATGACGTACTCTGGAGTACCCATGAACCCCATCGTCCACGCCGAACTGTCCTGGCTCCTGGCGCAAGGCCTGCGCGAGCGGCGTGACCGCCTCCTGGTCACCTGCGCGGGGCTGGCGCCGGATCTGGATGGTTTGTCATTGCTGGCGGGTGAAGAGTTCTATTCGCGTTATCACCACGTGATTTTTCATGGCTATGTGGGAGCGCTCGTCACGTTGGCGGTCTGTACGGCCTTGGCACGGCAGCGAGCAGCCGTGGCCCTGCTGTCGGTGACTGCATTCCACGGGCATCTGCTGTGCGACCTCGCCGGGAGCGGTCCCGGCTGGCCCATCCACTATCTGTGGCCCCAGAGCCTGGAGGCGTGGTCCTGGTCCGGCCAGTGGAACCTGGCGTCGTGGCAGAACTCGCTCATTGGACTGGCCGCGACGCTGGCGTGTCTGGCGTGCGCCCTGCCCTTCCGGCGGACCGCGCTGGAGCTGCTGTCACCGCGCTGGGACGCGGAGGTGGTCCGTACGGTGCGGCGGCGCTTTTCCAGACAGGGGGATTCCGGCCCGGCCTGAAGCGGGTTGTCTGGAAAGGGCCTACGGCGTGGCGGCGGGCCCCACCAGGGTCACTTCGAAGAGGTCGGGCCACAGCTTGCCGGTGAGGAACAGGCGGCCGGTGCCGGGCTCCAGCGCGATGCCGTTGAGCACCGCCTCATAGCTGTGCACCCGCCCGCGCACCGCCTGCGCCAGCGCCGACGCGTCGATGACCGCCAGCACGCGGCCCGTCGCATAGTCGATCTTCAGGAGGGTGTTGGAATGCCAGACGTTGGCGTAGACGCCGTCCTCCGCGCACTCCAGCTCGTTGAGCATCTCCTGCGGCACGCCCTGAAGCGTCACCTGCACCTGGGACTTCACGTGGAAGTCCTTCGGGTCGTGGAAACGCAGCGTGGCCGTGCCGTCGCTGCGCACCAGCTGGCCCCGCCAGTAGCACAGGCCCCAGCCCTCGCCCGCGTAGGCCACCTGCTTCTCCCGCGCGGGCGGCGTGCCGTTCCACACGTAGAGCGTCTCGTCCTGCCAGGTGAGCTGGTACAGCCGCTCACCGTCGCTCGCGAGCCCCTCCGGGAACACGTCCGGCAGGGACTCCTTCCACAGGGGCGCCGCCTGCTCCAGCGAGATGCGGCGCAGGTCGCCCTTCTCACCGGTGCTCTCATAGAGCTGGCCCTGGTGGAACTGGAGCCCCTGCGTGAACGCCGTGGGGTCGTGCGGATACGTGTGGACGATGTTCACCGCCAGCCGCTGGGGCGTGGCCTCCGGGGCGCCCGCGTCCGGCGTCTGGCGCTGCGTGGGCGCGCACGCCAGGCACAGCAGGGACAACGACAGGGACCAGGGGAGGCGGCGCATGGGCGTCCTTGCGACATGCCGGCTTCACGAGCGGCGGGCCGCGCCACCTTAGCGCGCCGGCATTACTCGCGCGTCACCGCGAGGGCCACTTCCACCGCGCCGCGCAGCTCGTCCATGTCGAACGGCTTGTTGAGCACACAGGCGGCCCCCAGGCGGAGGGCCTCGCGGTGCAGCTGCACGTCGCCGAAAGCGGTGATGAGGATGACCGGCGTGGTCCACTGCTCGCGCCGCAGCCGGGCGAGCACCTCCAGGCCCGTGAAGCCCGGCATGCGCACGTCGGTGATGATGAGGTCGGGCGCGCGCGACTCCTCCGCCGTCAGCCCCTCCACGAGGACGCGCACCAGGTCCGGCCCGTCCGCCGCCTCCACCACCTCATAGCCCCGCCGCACGAGCATCTTGCGGATGAGCGTGCGCATCTCCAGCTGATCATCCGCCACCAGGATGCGCGGGGCCCTGGCGGGCTCGGAGTGGGGGTCTTCCCAGGCCGCGCCGCGCGCGACCCCTTCCGGCTGCTCGTGCACCATGGGCGTGGACTCCTGGAGGGGTTGAGAGGGGATCTCCCGCTTCAAGAGCATCCGCCGTGCCATGCATGGGGGGCGCCGTGGCGGTGGGGCATGGGGCATGCCGCCCCCGGGCGAAATGCCCCGACTGGGGCACTTTGCCCCGCGTCCTGGGGCCTTCCGAGGCCGGGCTCCCCTCTGAAGGGGGGTTCTGGAGGGGTTGGCCCACGGGCTGCAATGAGGTCCGGGCGTCGGACCGGATGCGGGGCTTCCTCCAAGAGCTCCCTTCAGGCAGCTGGGCCACCGGTGGCTCCCGGTGTCGCTGGTGGAACGGGACCGCTGCCTCCTTCCCAGGGTGCCCACCGCATCCGGTTCGACTCTTTTCCCCCTCTCCGTCCGGAAGGCCCGCTTTCCGGCCGCCACCAAGGAGAACGCACGATGGTCCGCACGCTTCCGTCCCGCCGCCACCTTGCCCGCGCGCTCACGCTGATGCCCCTGGTCGCCCTGGGGGCCTGCAAGCCGGCCGCGGACGTGGCCACTCCCTCCCGCCCCACGCTGTCGCTCAAGACGGGCTCCACGCAGACAGCCACCACGCCGTCGGGCGCGAAGGTGGAGCCGGCGGTCTATACGCCCACGCCGGGGTCGCCCGGCGCGCTCATGTCGCTGGCGCCGCTGGTGGACACGGTGAAGGGCGCGGTGGTGAACGTGGAGGTGCAGGCGCGCGCCCGGCCCGCGATGGGCGGGATGATGCAGGGCCTTCCCCCCGGCCTCGCCGAGCGCTTCGGCATGCCGGGCGGACAGAGCCCCTTCGGCGAGGGCGGCGCGCCCGCGAAGCAGGGGCTGGGGTCGGGCTTCGTCATCGACCCGTCCGGCCTGGTGCTCACGAACAACCACGTGGTGGAGGGCGCGGACCTCGTCCGGGTGAAGCTGGAGGACGGGCGCGCGTTCGACGCGGAGGTGCTGGGCCGCGACTCGCTCACGGACGTGGCGCTGATCCAGTTGAAGGGCGTGTCCGGGAACCTGCCCTTCGTGAAGCTGGGGGACTCGGATGGCCTGCGCGTGGGCGACCCCGTGATGGCCATTGGCAACCCGTTCGGGCTCGCGTCGAGCGTGAGCGCGGGCATCCTGTCCGCCCGGGCGCGCGACATCCACGCGGGTCCGTATGACGACTTCCTGCAGACGGACGCGGCCATCAACCCGGGCAACTCCGGCGGCCCCCTCTTCAACATGAAGGGCGAGGTGGTGGGCATGAACACGGCCATCATCGGCGGCGCGACGGGCATCGGCTTCGCGGTGCCGGCGAACCTCATCCAGGCGCTCCTGCCGCAGCTCCAGGAGACGGGCGTGGTGCGCCGGGGCTGGGTGGGCCTGGCGGTGCAGGACCTCACGCCGGAGCTGGCGCGCGCGCTGCGCGTGGACGCGGCGAAGGGCGCGGTGGTGGCCGGCGTCTCCGCGGGCGGGCCGGGAGAGAAGGCGGGCCTGCGCGAGGAGGACATCATCACGTCGGTGGGCGAGCGCGCGGTGGACTCCGCCGGGTCGCTGACGCGCGCGGTGGCGCTGCTCAAGCCGGGCAGCGAGGTGAAGGTGAGCCTGGTGCGCGGCGGCAAGGCGATGGAGGTGCCGGTGAAGCTGGGCACCCGGCCCACGCAGCGGGGCGAGGAGGAGATGACGCCCCGGGACACGACGCCCGCGCCCCTGTCGAAGCGGCTGGGCCTGCGGCTGTCGGAGGCGCAGGACGGCAGCGGCGGCGCGCAGGTGGTGGCGGTGGAGTCCGGCAGCGCCGCGGAGCGCGCGGGGTTGATGCCCGGGATGGTGCTGACGCAGGTGGGCGACCAGAAGGTGTCCGGCGTCGCGGAAGCGGCGCAGGCCCTGACGTCCGCGGAGCCGGGTTCCGCGCTGCTCCTGCGCGCGCGGGTGCCCGGACAGGACGGGGCGCTGCTGCGAGCGATTGAAGTGCCGCAGCGGTAGTCTGGCTTTGTGTTGGCGCGCTCCACCGGCCGGGGTGTGAGCGCGCCGTTGTTTTTTCAGCGGCTGTGGATGAGCCCGGCCCGGGTGAGCAGCTCGCGCACGCGCCGGGCCAGGGCCACGTGTTCCGGGTTGGCCACGGTGAAGCGCTCCGGGGTCAGGAGGATGAGGGTGCCCTTGTCCTCCACGGGTTCGATGCGCACGGGCGCGGGGAGCGGAGGCACGGTGCCGCGCTGCTTGGAGAAGTACGTCAGCCAACCGACCCAGGCGTTGGTCTTGTTGCCTGGATCATCCAGTTCCCGATGGTGTTCGGACATGGCCGCGATCCAGTCTGGATCCAAAGCGGTCACCATGCCGCGCATCACGGCCTCCAGCACGGAAGGGGTCAACACCCGTTCCGCGTTCGGCCCTTCGAATGGAAGGGAGAGGAAGCAGGAGTTCGGCGTGCTCCCAGCGTAGTCTCCGCATCGGAGACGCAGGTCCACGTCATCAGGATCGCTTTCGTTCAGGAACCAGACATGGAAGCCCAGTTCCTCGAAAACGCGCCCCCCTTCTCGGTTGGTGCCCCGTCGGAACAGGTCCGTAAGCACGGACACATCGGGCGGCATCAATGACAGCTTCTTCGTGCCCTTTCGGGACCTGATGGATTTGTACCAATGGGCCAGAAGCGGATCGCACGCAGCCAGGCGTTCGAGCAAGACCGCCGCACGACTGGCGCATGCTTCAGGTGATTCCTTCCGCGCCCCCCAGTAACCGCCGACAAAGAAGCTATCCGGGTAGGCTTGGCGCTTGGACTCCGTGGTCATGGGATCTTTTGCTCAGCGTGCGGGGGTGTGAACGACTTCGATCTCACCGAGACGAGCGCGCTTGAGAAGTTTCTGGATTGCATCGGCCGCCCTCTCCTCCGCGACATGCCATCGGATGCGGAATCCCATGCCTCGAACTTGCTCGACTTGTCGCGACGCCTGGTCGGCGAGCGCTTGTGCACCTGTATCTTTGAACCAGGGCTTTGGCGCCAAGCCTTCCTGGAACTTGTTCGCATAGCCGGGACCTTTGGCTTCCAGTAGCACTCCGTCCCGGAACCCGTCGAACTTCACGTCGCCGACCCAGTACGCTTCGTCCGCCGAGTGCCCGGAGATCTGCTCCTGGTAGCGCCGGGCCCGCTCGGACATCGACTCCTTCGCGGGCCCCCACTTCCCTGGCTCGTCCGGAGCCGGCGCCGCGTTGGCCTTCTGGAGGAGGAGGGCCGCGCCAGGTCCTCCGCTCAGCACCGCCGCCGCGCGTCCGGCTGGCACCGCGACGCGCTCGACACTCAGCAGTCCCTCCGCGGACACCGCGAGCACGGGCACCGTGGCCTCCACGCCCGCCGCGGCTCGCGTCAACGTGCGCGTCGTCGCGGAAGCCGTTCCCCACAACATGAGGACGTTCGTGGTCAGCCGCGCTGCTTCGCGGAGCTGCTCGCCCTCAGTCATGTAGCGGAAGCGCTCCCAGTACGCGGGCGACGACGTGATGAGCGCCGCCACGCCTTCGGGGAGATGGCGCAGGCTCGCGATGCTGTCCGTGGGCTGGGACAGGAGCTGTCCCAGGCCGTGGTACAGCTCCACGAACGCGTCCTCCGCGCCGTCCAGTGAGCGGCTGAGGACGTCCGCGTCGTCGTACACCTCCGCGAGTGGGCGCCAATCCGCAGCTTGCAACCGCGCATCGACGTGTCGGAAGACACCACCCTTGCCGCTGTAGAAGCGCCCCAGCTCGAAGCTGCCCGCGCGGAACGCTCCGTCCCGCCACTGCACGGGCCCCACCTTCTGCTGCGTGCGCCCATCCAGCGCCCAGGCCAGATACCCGTCCGGCCGCAGCACGGCCACCTGTTCCCGGACGAACCGCTCCATCCGGCGCACCAACTCCTCGCGGGACACCTCGCCGCCCTCCAGCACCTCGCGCAGCAGGAAGCCCGCCGCCATGCGGGGCGGATAGGTGCCCAACGTCACCGGCTTCTCCATCAGCCGGTTCAGCACCTCGGCCGCGTCCTCGGGAGTGAAGGGATTGCGGCGGACCGGCAGCTCCTCCAGGTCCTCCAGCCCGGCGCGCAGCAGCAGCTTCTCGAACGCGTCCACCTCCAGCAGGCCCAGCGCCACGGCCTGCCGCGTCCGCTCCTCCGAGCTCCCGATGAGCACCGTTCCCGGAGGCAGCCGCGCGGGAGCGTCATCCCCCACCGTGCCGCCTGCCCCAGCGGACACCTCCCCATGCAGCGGTGCGGGCGAAGCGCTGTGGTAGCGCGCATAGCCCTGCAACCCCACCGGCAGGGAACGGGCGCGTCCTCCCGCGCAGCCCACCAGGCCCGCGATGAACACCAGGCCCAGCCATGCGCGCCGGAACCCTTCCCCACCGCGCGGTGCCTGAATCCCTCTCATGCCTGTTCCTCCTGTTGAACAGGGCTAGCAGGGAGTCCTGACATCCTTGCCGCGATGCGGTGCGAAATGACGCGGCCGGTGCGCGGGCGACCCGCTGACCCGCTGGCTGCCCCGAATGTCCGGTGTCACGCGGTTCACACAACGTGGCGCCTGGAAGCTCCCCGGGCATGGGAGGACTTCTGACCGATGTTTCACGCGCCGTCGTTTGGCCGCCCCCGGGGGTTCGGAAATCACGGCGGCGGTGGCGTAGAGTGCGGCCGTGCCGCGCTGCCTCACATGCGGGCGGCGTTGGGAGGGCTCTCACTCGCCGTGCCCGCCCGGCGTCTCGCCGCCCACCGCTCCGCCGTCCGATGCCTCGCTCCTCGTGCCCGACGTTCCGGGCTACCGCTGCGAGAAGGTCATCGCGCGCGGCGGCTTCGGCGTGCTCCTGGCCGCGCACCCGCGCTCCGCCGACGGCACCGAGGGGGAACGCATCGCGCTGAAGCTGGCGCGCCCCGGCATCGCGCTCGCGGAGGCGCAGCTCGCCCGCGAGGCGGAGGCCCTGCGCGCCATCGGGCCGCCCACCGTGCCCGCGCTCCACGCCACCGGCACGCTGCCCGGTGGACAGCGCTTCGTCGCCATGGAGTACGTGCCGCTGCCCACGCTGGCGGACTGGCTGGCCCAGGTGTCCGGCCCCATGTCGCCGCAGGAGTTCGGGCCTCGCGCCAGCGCGCTCCTGGAGGCGGTGGCCGTCGTGCACGCGCACGGGCTGGTGCACTGCGACCTCAAGCCCGAGCACGTCTTCCTGGACGACGCCCACGGCCGCGCCCGCGTCTTCGACTTCGGCCTGGTGCAGCGTCCGGCCCCCGGCGCGCTCGCCGACGACGGCACGCCCGGCGACACGTCCTCCTTCGCCGGCACCGCCGAGTACATGGCGCCCGAGCAGTGCGCCGGCCACGCGGCCCTGGATGCGCGCACGGACGTGTACGCGCTGGGCATCATCCTCTACGAGCTCATCACCGGCCGGCCGCCCTTCTTCGGCTCGCTCACGGAGGTGCTCCAGGCGCACCTGTCGCTGCGGCCCCCGCCCCCGTCGGAGTTCGCCCCGGTGGCGCCGCCGGTGGAGGAGGTCGTGCTGCGCTGTCTGGCCAAGGAGCCCGCGCGCCGGCCTCGCGACGCGGCCACCGTGGCCCAGGCGCTGCGCGCCGCGCTGGACCACGCGGGCCAGTCCGCGGTGCAGCCCGCGCCCCGGCTCACCCTGCTGCCGGAGGTGCGCCCCGCGCAGACGCGCCGCTCGGTGGCGGTGCTGTTCACCTCCTCGCGCGCGAACCCCGTCGCGGTGCAGAAGGCCCTGGCCGCCTACGGAGGCCACATGGCCTTCACGGACGGCGAGCGCTTCGCGGGCGTCTTCGACCCCGACGTGGGAGAGAACCCGGTGCGCCGCGCGCTGCGCGCCGCCGAGGGCCTGGCCGAGCGGGGACTCGCCCCCGCCGCGCTCGTGGACGTGGCCACGGTCACCGTGCAGCGCCGCCTCGACGGCGCGCCCCGCTACCTGGGCGCCATCTTCGCGCGCGAGGACCGCTATCCCCACGTGCCGGAGCTGCGAGGCCCCCTGCTCTCCCCCTCCGCCGCGGAGGCCGTGCCGGAGGTGCCGTGCCTGCCGGTGACAGGACGCGCCGGGCTGATGCGCCCCGCGCCCTCCGGCGCCGCGCCCCGGCCGGACGTCACCGTGCTGCAGCTGGGCAGCGCGATGCTGGTGGGCCGCGACCCGGAGCTGGAGCAGTTGCTGGAGAGCGCTCGCTCCGCGGTGTCGGACGCGGCGCCCACCATCGTCACCGTGCGCGGCGACCGGGGCCACGGCAAGAGCCACCTGTCCTCCACGCTGAGCCTGCGCCTGAGGGCCGCGCTGCCGCACGCGCGCGTCTACTCCATGCGCTCGCGCGAGCCCGTGCAGGGCGACCCGGAAGGCACGCTGCGCACGCTCTTGCGCGTGGCGCTGCACGGCTTCGACCGCGACGACACCGACACGCAGGAGGACGGCCGCACCGCCATCCTCGACCGGCTGGGGACGCGGCTGGGCATGGAGCTGTGGCCGGGCGTGGCCGCGACGCTCGGGTGGTACGCGCCGGGCGGGCCGGAGCTGCACAGCTGGGCCGCGGCCCCGGGCGCGCTGCGCTCCCTGGCCCTGCGCGCCACGGGTGAGCTGCTGGCGGCGAGCGCCCGCGAACGGCCGCTGTGCCTCATCGTGGACGACGCGCACTTCGCGGAAGAGACGGCGCTGGACGCGCTGGAGTACGCGGCGCTCGCGGAGACCAGCGTGCCCCTGTGGGTCTGCGTGCTGGTGCGCCCGGGCTTCGAGCAGAGCCGCCCCGCGTGGGGCGCTCGCGCCGCGCGCCAGCTGGACCTGCCCCTGTCCGGCCTGTCTCCGGGTGACGCGCAGGCCCTGTGCCGCGCGCTGCTCAGGCCGGTGGAGAACGTGCCCGCGCAGGCGGTGGAGCGCATCGTCGAGCGCGCGCAGCGCGTGCCCCTGTTCCTGGTGGAGCTGGTGCGCGGCCTCAAGCGTCAGGGGCTGGTGCGGCAGCGTTCGCCGGGCGGCAACTGGTACCTCGTCACGGACGAGCTGGACCGCGTGCCGGAGCTGCGGCTGGTGGAGTGGCTGGCGGACCGCGAGCTGGGCGCGTTGCCTCCGGCGCTCGCCGCGCATGCCCGGCTGTGCGCGCTGCTGGGCGTGACCTTCACCGCCACGGCGGCGGACGGCGTGCTGCGCGAGCTGGAGCGCGACGGGGCCGCGGCGCAGTTCCCGCTGGACGTGGGGCACGCGACGCGGCGGCTGCTGGACTCGGGGCTGCTGGTGGAGCACCGGCTGGAGGGCCTGAGCTTCCGCAACGAGTTGGTGCGCGAGGCCGTGGTCGCGGGCCTCCCCGCGGAGGAGAAGGCGCGCATCCACCGCGCCGCGTACCGCCACTACCTGAGCCCGGCGGGCGCGCAGGAGCGTCAGCGGCTGGCCCGGCTCGCGCTGCACGCGGCGGCGGCGGGCCTGCGCGACGAGGCGGCGGCGCTGACCATCGACCTGGCGGAGTCCGCGCGCGGCCGTCACGCGTTCCTCGACGCGGAGGCCATGTACACGCGCGCCCTGGAGCTCATCGAGCCCGAGGACGAGCTGCGCGGCCTCACGGCGCTGCGGGGCCGCGGCCTGATGCGCTACCGCATCGGCCGGTACGAGGACTCCCTCACGGACTTCGCCATCGCGCGGGAGCGGGCGCGGGGCCTGGGGGATTCGCGCGCGGAGGTGGAGCTGCTGCTCGACGAGGCGATGGCGCTCGACTGGGTGAACGACTACGCGCGCAGCGAGGCGCGGGCCCAGGAGGCGCAGCAGCTGGCGGAGACGGTGACGTCGCCCTACGTGCAGGCGCGGCTGCTGCTGGCGCTGGGCCGCGCGCAGTTCCGCAAGGGCGAGTGGCTGGACGCGCTGATGCCGCTGGAGGCCGCGGCGGAGCGGGCGCGCAAGCTGGGCGACGCGGGCTACGAGACGCTGGTGGTGGCGCTGCTGCTCATGGCGGTCATCCTGCCGAACCTGGGCGACATCGACGGCGCCGAGCGCGTGATGGACGAGGTCATCAGCGCGTGCACGGAGCGCGGAGACCGCTTCCACCTGGGCTCGGCCATCAACAACCGCCGCAACCTGTGGGTGGCTCGCCGGGATTTGACGCACGCGCTGAAGGACCAGGAGCGCTTCATGCAACTGGGGCGCGAGCTGGGCGTGGTGGGCTGGGAGTACTTCGCCGAGCACAACATGGGCGAGCTGTACTACCAGGCGGGCGACGTGGAGGCGGCGGCGCCGCACATCGCGCGGGCCATCGTGCTGGAGCGCCGGCATCCGGAGGTGGCGCACCGGCCGTGGGCGCTGCTGCTCCAGGCGCGGGCCATGGCGTGGACGGGCCGGCACGACCGGGCGCGAGACCTGCTGGAGCAGGTGCGGCAGACGATGGCGAACAACCGCCACGGCGTGAACCTGAGCCCGTCGGAGGAGGTGCTGTTCTCCATGGTGGAGCTGTCCGCGCGGGACGCGACGGCGGAGGAGTGGCACGCGCTGCGCGAGCGCTCCGCCCAGGCGTCCGTGGAGCAGGAGCCGCTCGAAGTTTTGGAGATGATGGGCCTGGCGGCGTGGCGCCGGGGCGACTTCGCGGAGGCGATGCTCGCGCTCGGAGAAGCCCTGGCCCGCGCGGCGCACGTGCCGAACCTGATGGAGGACCGCATCCGCCGCTCGCTGGAGCGCGTGCGGGACCTCACGCCCGCGGCGTAGCGCGCGCCGCGGCTCCCGTGGGCGGCGCACCGCACGAACCTGTCCGACAGCCGGACAGGTCTCCGCGCCCGGGCCCTGGCGAGCGCTACGCGGATCGCGAGAGGGCCGTTGTCGCGGCGATGAGCAACCCCATCAGCGACTCACCCACCAGCGCTCCAGAGCCCAGGGAGGGCACGTGCGCATCCGTCATCTTCGGCGACCACTTGCGCGCGAGCGCCGCCAGCCCCGCGCCCAGGCACAGCGTCACCGCGAAGTAGGCGGGCGTGATGAAGCCGATGCCCATCGCCACCGGCGACGGCAGCCACCGCGCCGCCCGGCCCTTCGCGGCCAGCGTCAGCACCGCGCCCACCGCGCAGCCCACCAGCGCGCCCCAGCCCGCGTGGGGCGGCAGGCCGGCCAGGCCCCGCACGGACACCTCCGCCACCGCCCGGAACTGCGCCGCCGCGGGCACCGGCAACACCGCCGTGCCCAGGCCGTACGCGTTCACCAACAGCAGGTAGGCCGGTACCGCCACCACCGCGCCCACCGCCACGCCCACCAGCTGCGCGGCCAGCTGCCGTGACGCCGACGCCCCCAGCAGGTGCCCCGCCTTCAAAGACCACAGGCTCACGCCGACCTGCGCGGACGCGCCCGCCACCACCGAACCCGCCGCCACGTTGGGCGACAGCTCCCCGGGCCTCACCACGCCGAAGACGACCTGCGTGAGGTTGCCCATCTGGCTCACCGGCGACACGTCCGTCTGCCCCGCGCCTCGCGCGCAGACCGCGCACAGCGGCACCAGCAGCACGAGCGCCAGCAGCATCGACGGCACGCCCAGCCCGAACAGCACCCCGCCCAGCACCACCGCCAGCACGCACGCCACCACCGCCACGCCCACGGTCCACCCGGGCAGCCCACCCCGGCTCGCGCCCACCGAGCGCAGGTCCTTCGCCGCGCCCAGGAAGTCCCGCGCCTGCACGACCAGCGACACCACCGACGCGCCCACCATCAACCCCACGCCGGGCCACATCAGCCACGAGGACAGCGGCTCATACCCGGCGCCCGACACCACGCCCGCGTCCACGAGCCCCGGCGCGAGCACGCCCCACGCCAGCCCGGAGCCCAGCAGCATGCTCAGCGCCAGCTGCAGGCCCGTCATCATCCCCACCGCCAGCAGCATGGGGCTCATCCCCACGCCCCACGTCAGCGACTCCAGCGCGACGCCGCCCACGCGGCCCGGCAGCGCCACCATCCCCGGCAGCCACCCGCGCGAGTCGCGCATCCACGTGAGCACCATCGCCACCACGCCCGCGCCCACCAGCGTCCGGCCCCTTCCGGCGGGCGTACCCTGGGCCTCCGTGGGCGTGGCCGCGTGCAGCGTCGAAATGAGCTCCGCCGTGGCGATGCCCGTGGGGAACGGCAGGGCCTCCTGCTCCAGCAGGCGCCGCCGCAACAGTCCCGCCACCAGCACGCCCACCACGCCCAGCACCAGGCCCCAGGCCGCGATACCCCAGCCCGGCACGCCCGTGCCCAGCAGGGCCAGCGCCGGCAGCGCGCCCAGCAGCCCCGCCGACGCGGGCATCGCGCCCACCGCCGACGCGGCCGTCTGCGTGAGGTTGTTCTCCAGCGGCGTGTACGGCACGCCGCGCCTGCGCCCATAGGCCGCCAGGCCGCTGAACCCCAGCACCGTCGCGGTGATGGAGCCCGAGTCCCACCAGCCCGTCTTCATCCCCATGTAGAGGTTGGTGACGGCCAGCAGCGCGCCAATGAGCAACCCCATCCCCAGCGACCGGGCCGTCCACTCCCGGCCCTGGGAGGCCGCCGCGCCCGCGAGCCCCAGCCCGGCCGCCGTCACGGGCACCGGCGCCACCGGCCCCACCGCGACCTCGGGAGGAGCCGCGGGGTGGCCGGGGGAGGCACTCATCGAGACGCCTCCGCCGAGCGTCCCACCAGCTCGCGCAGCTGCGTCAGGTCCAGCGGCTTGCTCAGCTTGAGGTTCGGCACGTCGCGCAGGAACGACATCGTGCGCGGCGTGAACGCGCCGCCCGTCATGAACACCATGCGCCCCGCCTGCTCCGGCGCCGAGCGCCCCAGCTCGAAGTACAGGTCCATGCCCGTCATCCCCGGCATCATCACGTCGCAGAGGATGAGGTCGAAGCGGCTGCCTTCGGTCACCAGCCGCAGCGCCGCCTGCGCGCTGTTCGCCGTGGACACCTCGTGCTCCGTCGCCAGCGAGCGCTGCAGCGCCACCGTCACGTTGGGCTCGTCATCCACCACCAGGATGCGCGCCCGCGCCCCCGCCGGCGCCGCCGCCGACAGCCGCGGGTAGAGGTCCGGCTCGTGCGCCGCCGACCGCAGCACCACGCGGAAGGTGCTGCCCTGGCCCGGCGTGCTCTCCGCGTGGATGGAGCCGCCCATGGACTCCACGATGCCGTGGCAGATGGACAGCCCCAGCCCCGTGCCCACGCCCACCGCCTTCGTGGTGAAGAACGGATCGAAGATGCGCCCCAGCACCTCCGGCGTCATGCCCACGCCGGTGTCGCGCACCTCCACCACCACCTTGCCCGGCTCGCCCGGACGGATGATGGCGCGGATCTCATGCTCCGTGACGGAGGACGGATCCTCCGGGATGGCCTGCGCCGCGTTGAGCAGCAGGTTGAGGAACACCTGGCACAGCCGCGCCTCGCTGGCCTCCACCGCGGGGACGGGCTCGAACTCCGTCACCAGCCGCGCGCGGTGGCGGATGACGTTGTCCGCCATCTTGCACGCCAGCTCCACGGAGCGGCGCACGTCCACCGGCATGGGACGCGACTCCTGCTCGCCGCGCGCGAAGACCTTCAGGTCCCGCACGATGGTCGCGATGCGCTCCGCGCCCTCGGTCGTCTCGCGCACCAGTTGCTGGATGGAGGCCACCGGCTGAGACGGGGCGCCCTGGGCCTCCAGCTTCTCCAGCCCCTCGCGGATGAGGTGCAGGTTCACCAGCATGTACGCCAGCGGGTTGTTGATTTCGTGCGCCACGCCCGCGCCCAGCGTGCCCACGCTGGCCAGCCGGTCCGCCACCACCAGCCGCGCCTGGAGCTGCCGGCGCTCGCTCAGGTCGCGGTGCACCATGATGTTCGCGATGACGCGCCCTTCCGCGTCGCGCAGCGGCACCACCACGGACTCGCAGACGCACGCCATGCCGTCCGCGCGGCGGAACTCCAGCTCCCCGCTCCAGCGCCCGTGCACCTCCAGCGCGGTGAGGATGGCGGCCGTCAGCCGGTCCGGCTCACCCGGGTGCAGCACGCTGAAGAGCGTCTGCCCCATGGCCTCCTTGCGGCTTCGGCCGAACATCCGCTCCGCGCTGGTGTTCCAGTCGATGACACCGCCCGCCAGGTCCGTGATGACGACGCCGTCGGAGATGCTCTCGAAGATGAGCGCCTGGCGGTGCAGCTCCTGCTCCGCCTGCTTGCGCGCGGTGATGTCCATCACCGTGCCCGTCACCCGCGCGGGCTGCCCGGATGCGTCCAGCAGCACGTCGCCCTTGCATGAAATCCAGCGGAAGCCGCTGCCCGGGGGCTCGATTCGGTACTCCACGTCCACCTGCGAGCGCTGCTGGAGCGCCGTGGCCAGCCCCGCGCGAAGCCGGGGCAGGTCCGCCGGGTGCACGACCTCCTCCAGGTCCATGGCGCGGCCGGACAGCTTGCCCACGGCCAGGCCCAGGAGCCGGTCCACGTGCTCGCTCCACGTCACCTGCCCGCTCTTCGCGTTCCAGTCCCAGATGCCCACGCGCGCGGCGGACAGCGCTTGCCGCAGCTGCTCCTCGCGCTGCTCCAGCACCTCGCGCCGGGAGAAGCGGAACACCGTCACCGTGCCCACCTGGAGCCGGTCGCCCTCCTGCAGCTCCGCGGTGGACACCGGCAGCCCGTTGAGGAAGGTGCCGTTGGTGGACTCCAGGTCGGTGACGAGGCACGAGCCGTCCGGCTTGCGCAGGATGCGCGCGTGCTTGCGCGACACCCCGTGGTCGTCGATGCGCACCTCCGCCTCCGAGCCGCGCCCGATGACGTGCTCGCCCGGCTCCAGCCGGTACGCCTTGCCGATGGCCGCCGGCGTGGTGGTGCTGATGAGGATGAGGCACGCCCCGGTCGAGGACGGGGCCGTCATCGACTGGCCCGCGCAGGTCGTGAGCTCGTCCACCAACGTCATCATGTATGCCAGCCCCCGGGCGTTCCCCTGCGCTCGGGCCGGCAGTGTCCTCGCCGCCTGTCGTGCATGACGCCGCGCTCCGTGTGGGCCCGAAGTCCTGGCCCGGACACCCACCATACCCCAACGGCTTCCAATGAACGTCCCTACACCGGCGGGACAGGGAGCGTGACTCCTGGTGAACGGGCAGACAGGCAGGCAGCACAGCCAACCCGGCACGGGTACTCGCGACCCACCCGTGGATGGTAGGGTGCGGGGCATTCATGGCGGCGGACTCCGAGAGCACCTTCCGCATCCAGGCGCGCGCGGCCGCGAACGCCACGGACAAGGGGCACGACACACCCAGCCGTCCCGAGCGCGGGCCGGGCACGCTCGCGGGCGAGTACGTGCTCAAGGGCATGCTGGCGGCCGGTGGCCACGGCAGCGTCTACGAGGCGGAGCACCGCATCCTGGGGCGGCACGCCGCGGTGAAGGTGCTGCACTCGCACCTGGCGGACCAGGGGGAGATGCTCCAGCGCTTCGTGCGCGAGGCGCGCGTCGTCAATCAGATCCACCACCCGAACATCGTGGACGTCTACGACTTCGGGCTGATGCCGGACGGCAGCCCCTACTACGTGATGGAGCTGCTCTCCGGGCGCACCCTGAGCCAGGTGGTGCAGGAGCGCGGGCGGCTGTCCGCATCTCGCGCGCTGGCGTACCTGGAGCCCATCTGCGGCGCGCTGGAGGCGGCGCACCGCGCGGGCGTCGTGCACCGCGACCTCAAGTCCAGCAACATCCTCGTCGTGGAGGAGGGGGAGAAGCCCCGGCTGAAGCTGCTCGACTTCGGCATCGCGAAGCTGATCCAGCAGGAGCCCGGCCAGGAGGGGCTCACCACCGCGGGCCAGCGCCTGGGCACCGCGCACGCGATGGCGCCCGAGCAGTTCCGGGGCGGGCGCATCGGGCCGCCCACGGACGTGTACGCGCTGGGCGTGCTGCTCTACCAGCTGCTCACCGGCCGCTACCCGTTCCAGTCCGATGACCGGCTGGAGCTGGAGCGGATGCACCTGGAGGCTCCGCCGCCGCGCCCCAGCGTGCGCGCGCCGGTGTCGCCCGCCATGGACGCGGTGGTGCTGCGCTGCATGGACAAGGACGCCACCCGCCGCTACCCCAGCGTGAACGCCTTCCTCACCGCGCTGCGCGAGGCCGCCGAGGAGCCCGGCCAGGTGGAGGGCCAGACGCGCGCCGTGCTCGCGGTGAACGCGGAGGTGGTGCTGCCGCCCGCGGACCAGGACGACGACACCGTGTACGCCGCGCTCGCGAGCGTGCTGGACACGCTGGAGCAGGGCCTGCGCGCGCAAGGCTTCCTCCTGGCGCTCCAGACGGGCACCACGCTGCTGGGCGTGCGGCCCCTGTCCGCCGACACCGCGCCCGCCCGGACCCTGCATGCCCTGCGCGAACTGCACGCGGAGGCCCAGCGCCTGGCGGAGCCCGCCCACGCCCGCGTCCACCTCTGCATCCATCATGGTGAGGCGGAGACACGCGGCGAGGCCGGGGAGGCCGAGGTGGTAGGCGGCCCGGTCACGCATGTGGCAACCTGGAACGTAAGGGACCCCGGTGGTTTCGCCCTCACCCGTCCCGCCGCACAGCTCCTCGAAGGCCCTCCCCCGCATTGAGCCGTCCCCCTTCCCCCTCCCCACCCCCGCCGCGTCCGCTACAGGTCTGTGGTTCCATGCCCTTCACCGGCACACGTCTGACTCCGTGAGAATTGGACCCACACCGTAATTTTTTGACGAAGCGGTATTTATTTTCAATCATGGATCCGTCACGATTCCCCTGTCTGACAGTTTCAGCACCTTTCTGGCTGAAAGCCTGGACTGCCTGACATTCTGGAAGTCGGTCCTCCGACTTCCCCCTCGAGCGGGAGCCCCCTACATGCGCCTCACCCCTGCTTTTCGGTCTGGAAGTGGATGCAGCGAGTGGTGGAACCGAGTTGCCTCACGCCAACCCCTGAAGGCGGCGTTGATGACGGGGGCACTGCTCGCCCTCGTGGGTTGTGGCGGCGCGATGCCCGAGGACGCCCTGGGCGCGGACCTGGCGTCCGCGGATCAGGCGCAGCAGGTGGCCAACGGCCTGTCCACCAACGGGCTCTCCACCAACGGCCTGTCCACCAACGGGCTCTCCACCAACGGGCTCTCCACCAACGGCCTGTCCACCAACGGCTTCAACGACTGGTTCGCCCAGAACGCGGACACGGCGCCGACGCTGATGGCGTACATCGTGAAGTGCGCGGTGCCCGCGGGCCAGACGCGCACCTTCCAGTCCCCGACGACGGGGGTGAAGTACACGTGGCAGGGCAGCCTGGGCCTGGCGCCGGGCTGGGCGTCGGGCATCCCCGCCACGGTGCCGGAGCAGCAGGCGGTGAGCGCGTGCCTGGCGGCGCACGCGAACAAGTATGGCCTGCACATCGCGCTGTCCGTGCTGGGCCGCACGGCGGCGGGCGCGGCGGTGCCCTACTCCGCGGAGGAGCTGTCGCAGTTCAGCGCGAAGGAGGCCTGCTTCTTCGGCAACCTGTTCACCAACGAGGGCCTGTTCGCGGCGCGTGATCGCGACTTCAGCACCGCGGAGAGCTCCACGCGCGCGTGCGGCCTCACGCTGAGCGCGGACACCTGCGCGCCCATCACCAACATCGGCAGCTGCGCGCAGTTCTGCACCAAGGGCGACCCGAGCCAGCCCTACTACACGCAGTGCACGTACAACGGGAAGACGTACCCGGCCATCACCACGCGCGTGCAGCCCACGGAGCTGTTCCGCTGCGGCGACGGCGTGTGCCAGTTCACCGAGCACGCGGGCTCCGGCACCACGGCGGACAGCTGCCGCGCGGACTGCGGCGCCTGAAGCAGACGCACCTGTTGAACCTGCGGTGAAGTGCTGGACATGGACGGCCTCGGCCCCCACCTCGGGCCGCGTGTCCAGAAGCATCCGGGCGTGCGGTGGGTCCCTTCCGCGCGCCCGAATCCCAGTGGAAAATGACAGCCGGGACGTGAGCCTGGACGGTGTCCGCTCGACGGCGTCCTGTACTCGCGCACACCTTGCCGGGCACGAAGCGGCGGTGTTGGATGGTCCTCCACAGGCCGGGCCCGGCGTAGGGACCACCGCCACGAGGAGCGGTGACGGCCGCGGATGGAGTCGGGTGGAGCGGGCCGCGATGACGTTACGAGCGAAGGTCGGGCGGTTGGCGGCGATGACGCGGCGGCGGGGCATGCTCCGTCAGGCCTTCGAGCGCCTGGGGCCCGGCTCCAAGGCCCGGTGCGCCGAGGAGACGCCCTGCGCGGACAACCGGCTGCTGGAGGAGACGGTGCGCGAGCGCACCGCGGCGCTGGAGGCCGCCAACGCGAAGCTGTCCAGCAGCCTGGAGCAGCTGCACGCGACGCAGACCCAGCTGCTCTTCGCGGACAGACTCATCGCGCTGGGGCGCATCGCGGCGGGCGTGGGCCATGAAATCAACAACCCGCTGGCCTTCATCCTGAGCAACCTGGAGTACATCCACCAGGAGCTGCAGCAGAAGGAGCGCCTGTCGGAGCAGGACCGGCAGGAGATACTGGAGGCGCTGGCGGAGACGCGCGACGGCGCGGAGCGCATCCGGCTCATCGTGCGCGACCTGCAGACGCTGTCGCGCGCGGAGGACGTGGGCAGCGGTCCCGCGGAGCTGGCCGCGGTGGTGCGCACGGCGGCGAAGATGGCCATGCACGAGCTGCGGCACCGCGCGCGGCTGGTGGTGGAGTGCGACGGCGTGCCGCCGGTGCAGGGCAACGGCTCGCGGCTGGGTCAGGTGTTCCTCAACCTGCTGCTCAACGCGGCGCAGTCCATCTCACCGGGCAACGCGGAGGCCAACGAGGTGCGCGTGGTGGCGCGCCCCGGGGAGCCCGGCCACGTGTTGGTGGAGGTGCGCGACACCGGCTGCGGCATCGCGCCCGAGCACCGCGAGCGCATCTTCGACCCCTTCTTCACCACCAAGCCGCTGGGCGTGGGCACGGGGCTGGGGCTCGCGGTGTGCCACGGCATCGTCACGTCGCTGGGCGGCACGCTGACCATGGAGAGCGCGCCCGGCCGTGGCAGCATCTTCCGCGTGTCCCTGCCGGTGGCGGGCGCCTTCGTGCAGTCGCCGCGCTCGCAGGCCGACTGGACCTGAAGCGGCGCCCCCGCTCAGCCTCCGCCGGGCGGCTTCACCCCGAGCGACCGCTGGAGCATCCCGCCAAGGACCTCCCGGAAGCGCGCGTCCGACGCCGCGTCCACCGGGCGCCCCAGCACGGGCAGGAGCACCTCCCGCGCGAGCATGAACCACTGCGACGCGCACAGCGCCACGAGCAGCGTCATGTCCACCGCGTCGCGCGACGGCGGCGGCGTGCCCTGCGCCTGCGCCACGCGGCCGGACTGGAACTCCAGCGCGTCCGCCAGCAGCCGCAGGCCCTGCGCGCTCGCCAGCGGCATGTGCTCGGTCCGGCCGGTGAGCAGCGCCCAGGCCATCAGCCGGCCGTGCTGCCCCTGCTGGACCACCGCGAAGAAGCGCTCCAACAATTCTCCGGCGTCGGGCGGCGTCTCCGCCGCGAGCAGCTGCTCCCGGAAGGACGCGGCCAGCAGCTCGTTGCGGCGCAGGAGCACCTCGCGAACCAGGGCCTCGTAGGTGCCGAAGTAGTGCGTGACGAGCGCGTGGCTCACCCCCGCCGCCTTCGCCACCGCCTGGAGCCCCACCCGGTCCGGCCCCTGCTCCACGAGCAGCGGCTCGGCGGCCTGGAGGATGGCCTCGCGCGCCTCCTCCGGCGTGCGCCGCTTCCGGGGCGCGGCGGGCTTCGCGGGACGACGGGGAGCAGGGGTGCGCCGGGCCGGAGCCCGTCCCGGAGGACGCTTGGATGCCATCCCGGCGCATCCTAGCCACCGCGCTCCGTCCTTCAACGCGCCGACGCTATTGTCAGATTTGACAACGGACTGGGTTCGTCACTATCAATGGGGTGTCCGGGCAGGCATGGCCCGGGGGTGTGCTGGCCTTCGCGAGGTCCGTGATGCTGATGCTGCTGCCCCAGAATCCGTCGCTGCCCCTGCTGTTGCTGCTGGTCCTCTTCATCACGGGGACCATCAAGCTGCTGACGGTGACGGGCGGGTGGCTGGTGTGGCGCACGCGGCTGGCGGAGCGCTTCCGGGTGTACCGGCGGGAGCTGGCGAAGGGGCAGCTGCGCAGCGAGGCGCTCGCGGCGGTGGGCGTGGTGCTGACGGACGCGGTGCTCATCGCGACGTTCCGCTACTTCAGCGGGCCCCTGGTGGCGCCGTTCAACCTGACCCGGGCGCTGTGGTCCTACGCGTGGATGTTCGTGGGCTTCGAGGTGTGGTTCTACGCGACGCACCGGCTGCTGCACCTGCCGCGCTTCTACCGCTTCCACGCCCAGCACCACGTGGCGCAGGTGACGGAGCCGCTCACCGCGCTGTCGTTCTCCGTGGCGGAGCGGCTGGTGCTGATGGGCGGCGGGCTCAGCTTGCACTTCGCGGCCATGCACCTGATGCCGGGCACGCAGGTGGGCATCCTGGCCTACATGATGACCAACTACCTGCTCAACGCCTTCGGGCACGGCAACACGGAGTGGCTGCCGAAGCGCTTCGTGACGTCCTGGGTGGGCCGCGTCTTCTTCACCCCCACGTTCCATGCGCTGCACCATGCGCGCTACCAGGGGCACTACGGCCTCTACACCGTGGTGCTGGACCGGTGGTTCGGGACCGCGTTTCCAGACTATGCGCTCGTGCACGCGCGCGCCCGCGCTGGCGAGGGGCTCACGCGCATCGGGGAGCGGCTGGCGGTGCCTCCTCCCGCCCCTTCCGTCCCCGCGGTGCCCCAGGTGTCCCAGGTGCCTGGAGCTCGCCAGGCGCTCTGAGGTCCGCCGGGCCCCGACGTCCCGGGGTGGGCGCCAGGCCCTGGAGCGGCCCGGGAGCCGTGGGCCGACGGACAGTCCGCGCCTGGGACGACGCCCGGGAGGGATGGCATCCGGGGGGGCCGGCCCTAGAATCGAGCGGTGAACTCCCGGCAGGACATCATCATCATCGGCGCGGGCGCCAGCGGAACGCTGCTGGCGGCCTGTCTCTTGCGGGGCGCCCGTTCGCCCCTGCGCGTGGCCCTCGTGGAGCGGGGGGAGCGCCTGGGTCGGGGGGTCGCGTACTCGACGACCAGCGCGCGTCACCTGCTCAACGTGCCGGCCGGCCGCATGAGCGCCTGGGTCGAGGACCCGGAGCACTTCCTGCGCTGGCTGCGCGTGGAGGCGCCGGACACGCCGCCGTCCGCGTTCGCCGAGCGCCGCCGCTATGGCCAATATCTGGAGTCGGTGCTGAAGGAGTCCGCCGCGCGGGCCGCGCCGGGCGTCCAGTTGGAGACGCCTCGCGACGAGGTGACGGCGGTGGTGGACACCGCGGACGGCGTGAAGGTGTCGCTGGCGAGCGGCGCGACCCTGGAGGCGCGCAGCGTGGTGCTGGCGCTGGGCAACGCGCTGCCCGCGGACCTGCGCGTGCCGGACGGCGGGCTGTACGCGAGCCCCCGCTACCACCGCTCGCCGTGGATGGACGGGGCGCTGGAGGGCATCGGCGCCGGGGAGTCGGTGCTGCTCGTCGGCACGGCGCTCACCATGGTGGACACGGTGCTGTCGCTGGGCGAGCGCGGCCACCAGGGCACGGTGCACGCGCTGTCGCGGCACGGCCTGCTGCCGCACCCGCACCGCGCGCACGGGGCGAAGACGCCCGCCGCGGCGGAGCCCCTGCGCATCCGCGAGCTCTTGCGCTCGGTGCGCCGGGAGATGGACCGCTGTCGCGACGCGGAGACCGCGTCCCCTTCCGCCGAGGACGTGGTGCCGTTCAGCACGCTGCGGATCCGCGACGTGCTGCACGCGATGCGCCAGGAGGTCGACGCGCAGACGGCCGCGGGCGCGGACTGGCGCGCGGCGGTGGACGCGCTGCGGCCGGTGACGACGCCCCTGTGGCAGCGGCTGTCGGAGCCGGAGCGGCGGCGGTTCCTGCGCCACCTGCGGGCGTACTGGGAGGTGCACCGCCACCGCATGGCGCCGGAGATCCACGACGCGCTGGACGCGTGGCGGCGCGAGGGGCGGCTGGTGCTCCACGCGGGCCACGTGCTCGGCTTCGAGCTGGAGCCGGACGCGGTGGCGGTCCGCCTGCGCCCCCGGGGCGAGCGCGAAGCCCAGGTGCTGCGCGTGCAGCACGTCATCAACTGCACCGGCCCCGAGTCGAGCCCGGCCTCGCGCAGCCAGCCCGTCCTGCGCGGCCTGCTGGAGGCGGGACAGGCGCGCGCGGACGCGCTGGGCATCGGGCTGGCGACGGCGGGGGATGGCGCGGTGCTGGACGCGCGCGGCCAGCCGTCCGCCCACCTCTTCACGCTGGGCCCGCCGCGCCGGGGGGACCTCTGGGAGACCACCGCCGTGCCGGAGATCCGCTCCCAGGCCCGGGACCTGGCGGACCACCTGCTGCGCCGGCTGGGCGCGGCCCGGACCACGACCTCCGAGACAGCCCCCGCCGGGGCCTGACACGTGCCCTGCGGGGTGCTTGCCTGGTAGCCGAGCTGACAGGCCCGATGATGAGGGGCAGGAAGTTCCTGCCCGCCAGCGGAAGGCTCCGCCCGGGGGGAGGCTGTGGGGCTCCGGCGTTTCGTGCGACATTCCGGGTCCCCCTCCTGGAGTCCCCTCCTCATGGCCCTGAAGCGCCCCCTCCCCGCCCTCATGGGAGGCGTGTCCCTGTCCGTCCTCGTGAGCCTTGGGGCGCTGGCGTACCAGCACCTGCGCACCGACGCGCTGGAGGAACGGCTGCTGCGCGAGGTGAACACGCTGACGCACGCGGAACACCCGCGTCCGGTCCACGTCATTCCCGCGCGGCCCGGCACCTTCGGGGACGCCGTGGAGGCGCTGCGGCCCGCGCTCCTCCAGCAGGCCCGCGAAGCCCCGGCCCCCAGCGCGGCGGAGGCCGCGACCCGCGAGGCCGTGACGGAGGGACGCGCGCCGGTGACGGACCTTCCCGCCTCCAGCCACGAGGCCCTGGAGCGGAGCCGTCCGCTGATGCGGCAGGTGCTCGCCGCCACCCACGCGGAGTCCGGTGGCCTCCCGGAGGACCTGCGCCCGCTGTCCGGGCCGGAGACCTCACGGCGGGACGCGCTGCTCCAGGCCCTGCGCCACGTGGTGGAGCAGGCGGCGCTGGAGACGCGGCTGCTCGTGTCGCGGGATGAAGCGGATCAGGCGGTGGACACGTGCGTGGACACGCTCGCGCTCAGCCGCGAGCTGGCCTTGGGGGGCGGGCTCCTGGGACAGCGCCTGTCCGCGACCGGCTATGGCCGCGTGTGGCGGGCCTGCGCGGACGCGCTCGACGCGGCCTCCCTGGCCCGCAAGCGCGAGGCCATCTCGCAGCTCACCCGGCTGCAGGAGGGCTTCCCGCCGGTGTCCCTGACGCTGCACGAGGAGGCCGTCGCCGCGCAGCTCCACGCCTTCCGCGACCTGCTCTCCGACGAGGCCCGCGCCGAACTCCCGCCCTCGTGGTTCGACGCGCCTTCGCTGCCCGGCGCCCTGTCGCGCCGGCTCCAGTGGCGGCAGTGGGTGGAGGACGCGGACCGGCTGCTCGCCGTGGCGGATCAACCGGCCGAGGACCGGCGCAGCTCGCTGGAGGCCCTGGAGGCCCGCGAGCGCGGGGAGTTCTTCCGTCAGGCGGAGGCCCCGGCGGTGCGCCTGTCGCCCGAGGACGTGGAGGCCCTGGACCTGCGCGCGCTGCGCTCCGAGGCGCTCATCGCCCTGACCGAGGTCGACGTGGCCCGCGCGGAGAGGGGCCAGTGGCCGCGCGCGCTCCGCACCCGGACGAAGTCGCTGATGCTGAAGCCCGTGGACGAAAACGAGGCCCACATCCGCTCGTGCGTGCAGGGGATGATGCCCGACCCGCTGGTCGTGACGGCGGACGGTCCGCCCGCGCTCCAGCAGGTCCGCGACGTGCCCTGACCGCCTCCCTGGTGGGTCGCTCGCGCCCGCTTCACGTCCGGCCTCCCACGTCACACCGGCGATGTAGGATGCGGCCTTTCCGTGGACGTCGTGGGAGGGAGCCGTCATGTCGTGGAAGCTGGCGCTGCTGGACGAAGTGTCGAAGGTGCTGCCGGATGCGCCCCTCAAGGGTTCGGACATCCGCGTGGAATTGCCGACCGCCAGCTACGCGCTGCCCGCGGGAGAGAAGCTGGGCCCCCTGACGTTCGCGTTCGACGTGTCGGCGCGCGGCTTCGTGGAGGGCTATGACGCCCCCGCGGACGTGGACGCGGCGGGCGTGGTGGGCGAGGCCCCCGGCGACGCGAAGGAGCAGCTGGCCCCGGCGCTCGTCCACGGCGGCGACCAGGCGTGGCTCAAGTACGGGGTGGAGGCGCGCGTGAAGGCGGAGGTCGGCTTCCCGCTGCCCTACGTGGCGCTCGCGGCCAACGGCGACGTGCGCGTGCTGCTGGCGGACTACCACCGGCACACGCAGGACACGAACGCGCGCGCCGCGCTGAAGCAGGACGCGCCCAACCTGCGGCTGCCCCTGCTCACGTCGTCGCTGGACACGCTGGGCGTGGGCGACGCGTTCGCCTTCCAGGCGCGCGGCGAGCTGTCCGTCACCGCGACGCTGGACTGGACGGACGTCTACACCTCCAACCTCCAGACGCTGACGAAGCTCCTGTCCGCCAGCACCCTGCTCTCCTTCGAGGCCAAGGCGGGCGCCACCGTGTCCGCCAAGGTGAAGGTGGTGGACGACTACGCCGTCATCTTCTCCCGCCCCGCCCCAGGCCAGGTGCGCGTGCAGGTGAAGAAGGTGGTGGCCCGCGAGGCGGGCGTGACGGCCAGCCTCCACGTGGAGGCGAGCCTCACCGACCCGGCCGCCGTCGTCACGCAGGTGGAGAAGGTCCTCGAAGGACTCCTGTCGGTGCCGCTGTCCCGGTTCGAGTCCCTGATGACGAAGCTGGAGGCGCACACCCTGTCCGACGCCGAGACGAAGGTGCTGCGCCTCATCCTGGACCGGCTGGGCTTCGGGGAGCTGGAGGCCAACACCACGGCGCTGCGCACGCAGTGGGAGAAGCTCCGCACGGACGTGCGCGCGCGCATCCAGGCCCTGGCCGAGTCCAAGTTCGAGCTGGGCTTCCGCTACGAGTACCTGCGCCTGCGCGAGCAGACCACGCTGCTGTCCACCGTGTGCACCGACGCCCAGGCCCGCGCGCTGCACCCGCTGCTGGTGTCGGGGCGGATGGACGGCGCGATGCAGCGCATGCAGGCCGAAGGCCTGGCGCTGGAGCAGTGCCTGCTGAAGGAGGTCAACAAGGAGTCGAAGGCCTGGGGCTTCTCCCTGAAGCTGGGCAAGTGGGCGCTGGGCGGCAACGACACGCGCGAGCTCACCCAGGTGGTGCAGCGCAACAGCCTGGAGAAGGAGGCGCCCCAGCGCATCTCGTTCCTGGGCGTGCGCAGCTACAGCGGCGCGCTGCTCACGCCGTACATGCACTGGACCGCGGACTTCAAGGCGGACATGGCGGAGTTCCGCAAGTCGCCCGTCGTGGCGGACTTCGACCTGGGCCTGTACCTGCTGCTGGCCCATGACGCGCGCAAGCTGTCGGACAACGACCTGCGCCAGGCCGTGGACGAGGCCATCATCTGGGGCGCGCTGGACGACGCCGAGGAGGAGGAGGTCCTCCAGCGCATCCGCGACGCGTCCGGCGGCAAGGAGGTGGAGACGCGCGTGGAGCTGAAGCTGGACAACCGGACGCTGCGCGACGTCATCGACCACGCGGCGGACCCGGACGCCCCTTCCGCCTTCGCGCGCGCGCTGGCCCGGGCCCTGCCCTGGTACGGCGTGCCGTGCCGCGACCGGCCCGCCGTGCGCGAGTCCGTCTACGCTGCCCTGTGGAAGGCGTACCTGGAGCAGAACTGGTCCGCCGCCGACGCCGCGAGGACGGCCGCCGCGAACCTGAAGAACAACCCGCTCGTCGGGCACTTCGCGTACAGCGAGGGGCAGCTGGGCAACGGCATGCTGACGTTCGCGGAGGTCATCCAGAAGAACCCCGGCACCGTGTCCAAGTGGCGCGACCTGCGCGCGGGCCTGCTGGACCTGCGCAACAGCGAGCAGCGCTCGGCCTCCGTCTTCAAGGACGCGTTCAAGGCGCTGTCCCAGTCGTGGGCGCAGTCCTTCCACCTGAAGGCCACGGGCGCGTTCTTCCTGGAGCTGGCGGCGCGCGGCGGCAACGGCCTGGCCACCGTGGAGCGCACCTTCACCGTGACGGTGCCGGGGACGGGCGCGAGCATCGTCTTCTCCAAGTCGCGGGCCTGAGGACGCGCACGCGTCCTTCCGTCCGGTTCCGCACGCTCCCCCGGCGTGCGGACCGGGCTTCCGGCCGGGCGGTGGACGCGAAGGTGACGCGCCGCATTGCCCCGGCGCGAGGGCATCACTACATCCGGCTTCTCACGCAGCACGCGCGACGCGCGAGGAGCCCCGCGAGATGATCGTCGGTCGGATGCTGTCCTGGCGGATCATCCTCCGCTACACGGGGCGCCCCGTCGTCGTCCACATCGTCATCGCGCTGGCCATCTCGCTGGGCTACGAGGTGCTGGACGCCAAGTGGCTGTCGGTGCCGGCGCTGCCGGTGACGCTGCTGGCCGCGGCGCTGGGCGTGCTGCTCGGCTTCCGCAACAACTCCGCCTACGAGCGCTGGTGGGAGGCGCGCACCATCTGGGGCGGGCTGGTGAACGCGTCGCGGACGCTCGCCCGGCAAGTGCTCACCTTCCTGCCCGCGCCCCGGGCGCAGCGCAGCGACGGGACGCCGGAGACACCCTCCGCCGCGTCCCGCCTGGTGCAGGTGGCCGTGCAGCCGGAGGGTCCCGCGCTGGCGCCCGCCTGGTCCCAGGTGGGGGACGGCGCGGTGCGCGACCAGCTGGGCCACGCGCGCGACCTGCGCAGGGAGGTCCCACGCGCGAACCTGGCCACGTTCATCCACCCGGCCGCGGAGTCCCCCCGGGGCATCACCGGAATGTTCGGGGGCATCACCGAGGACGCACGCGAGCTGGTCTACGCGCAGGTGGGCTTCGTGAACGCGCTCCGCTGCCACCTGCGGCGGCAGGACCCCTTCCCGGAGATCACGCCGTTCTTCCGGCCGTCCGTGCTGGAGGCCCTGCGCGACGAGCAGAACGTGCCCGCCGCCATCGTCCTGTGGATGGGCGTGCGCATGCGCCGCGTCTACAGCGACATCGAGCACCCGGAGAAGGTCTACATGCGTGTGTCGATGGACGAGACGCTCACCGAACTGACGAACTACCTGGGCGCGTGCGAGCGCATCAAGAACACGCCCCTGCCACGCCAGTACGACATCCTCCCGCACGCCATGGTGCGCGCCTACCTCACCATGCTGCCCCTGGGCGTCGTCGCGGACCTGGGCGTGCTCACGCCGCTCGTCACGGCCATCATCGCGTTCCTCTTCATCGCCCTGGACGCGGTGGGCCGCGACGTGGAGAACCCCTTCGAGGACGGCGTCAGCGACACGCCCATGACCGCGCTCTGCCGCACCATCGAGATCAACCTGCGGCAGATGCTGGGCGAGTCCGGGCTGCCTCCGCCGCTCCAGCCGAAGGACGGCCTGCTGTACTGAGGACTACTCGGCCGCGGTGACCTCCACCGTGCCCAGCCCGTCCACGGTGAGCCGCACGTGGTCGCCGGGCTTCATCAGGTACGCGGCGGTGGCCGCGCCCGACAGCACCAGGCTCCCCGCCGGCAGCACCTGACCGCGCTCCGCGAGCAGCGCGCACAGCTGGATGAGCGACACCACCGGGTCGCCGGAGATGGCGTCCGAGCGCGCCTCTCCCTCCACCTTGCCGTTCACCTCCATGCGCATCTGGAGCTTCGTGAGGTCCAGCTCACGCGGGCCGCGCTCCAGCGTGCCCGGCACGAACAGCGACGACGACGCGTTGTCCGCCACCACGTCCGGCAGGCTGAAGTACTTGAAGCCCACGAAGCGCGAGTCCAGCACCTCCATCGCCGCGAAGACGGCCTCGCACGCGTCCAGCACCTCGTCGCGCGTCACGGTGCCCTTGAGCTCCTTCGACGTGCGGAAGGCGATCTCCGGCTCGATGCGCGGGTGGATGCCCGCGCCCACGCGCACCACGCCGCCCGGCTGCACGCGCATCCGGTCCGTGAGCACGCCGAAGATGGGCGAGCCCAGGTTCATCTGCTGGCGCTTGGCCTCCGACGTGAAGCCCATCTTCAGGCCCACCACCCGCTCGCCCTGGGCCTCGCGCAGCCGGATGCCCTCCGCCTGCACCGCGTAGCCGTCCGGCACCGAGAGCTGCGGGTGCGCGTGCGTGAGGGGCGGCACCTCGCGCCGCTCGCGCCGCGCCGCGTCCAGGATTCCGGCCAGGGCCACCACATCCACTGTCGAGGTCATGCGCGAATCTTTTCCATGCCCGGCCCGCAATTCCACCAAGGATTCACCGGTGGAGCGGGTCCCGGAGACGCCGGGCGCCAGACGGCCGCGCAAGCGAGCGCCATCCGACGTCCGCCGTTCGGAATCCTGGAGGCAGCGGACGGCCGCGACATACATTGCCGCGTCTCCCTTCAGGAGGGCGCTGCCTTGGAAAAGGTCCTCAACTACATCGGTGGCGAACTGGTGCCCGCGGCGGGCAGCCAGTGGCTGGACAAGCCGGAGCCCGCGACGGGCCAGCTCTACGCGCATGTGCCGGACTCGCGCGAGGAGGACGTGCGGTCCGCCGTGGAGGCCGCGGGCCGGGCCTTCCCCGCGTGGGCCGCCCTGCCGGCCATCGAGCGCTCGCGGTTCCTGCGCCGCATCGCGGGCCTCATCCACGAACGCCTGGACGCCTTCGCGCGGGCGGAGTCCATCGACACGGGCAAGCCGCTGGCGGTGGCCCGCACGGTGGACATCCCGCGCAGCGTGCTCAACTTCGAGTTCTTCGCGGACGCGGCGACGCAGTTCTCCAGCGAAGCGCACCCCATGGACGGCGTGGCGCTCAATTACACGCTGCGCTCGCCGCTGGGCGTGGTGGGCTGCATCTCGCCGTGGAACCTGCCGCTGTACCTGCTCACGTGGAAGATCGCCCCCGCGCTGGCGGCCGGCAACTGCGTGGTGGCCAAGCCGTCGGAGGTGACGCCGATGACGGCCTACCTCCTGTCGCAGGTGTGCCGCGACGCGGGGCTGCCGCCGGGCGTGCTCAACCTGGTGCACGGGCTGGGGCCTCACGTGGGCGGGCCGCTCACGCGACACCCGGACGTGAGCGCCATCTCCTTCACCGGCAGCACTCGCACGGGCGCGGAGATCGCCCGCGTGGCTGCGCCCGCGTTCAAGAAGCTGTCGCTGGAGATGGGCGGGAAGAACCCCAACGTCATCTTCGCGGACTGTGACTTCGACGAGGCGCTGGCCACCACGCTGCGCTCGTCCTTCGCCAACCAGGGGCAGATCTGCCTGTGCGGCCCGCGCATCTTCGTGCAGCGCTCGCTGTATCCGCGCTTCAAGGAGGCGCTGGTCGCGCGCACGCGGGCCCTCAAGGTGGGGGACCCGCTGGTGGAGGGCACGGACCAGGGCGCCCTGGTGTCGCGCGAGCACTTCGAGAAGGTGATGGGCTACATCGCGCTGGCGAAGCAGGAGGGCGGCAACATCCTCACCGGCGGGCAGCGCGCGAGCGTCCCCGGCCGCTGCGCGAACGGCTGGTTCATCGAGCCCACGCTGGTGGAGGGCCTGGCGCCCACGTGCCGCACGAACCAGGAGGAGATCTTCGGCCCGGTGGCCACGCTGATGCCCTTCGACGACGAGGAGGAGGTGCTGTCGTGGGCCAACTCCACGCGCTACGGGCTTGCGGGCAGCGTGTGGACGAAGGACCTGGCGCGCGCGCACCGGTTCGCGGCCCGGCTGCACAGCGGCATCGTCTGGGTGAACACCTGGATGCTGCGCGACCTGCGCACGCCGTTCGGCGGAGTGAAGGAGTCCGGCGTGGGCCGCGAGGGCGGCTGGGACGCGCTGCGCTTCTTCACCGAACCCAAGAACGTCTGCATCAAGCTTTGAGCCTGGAGAGCGACACGTGAGCGCTGGCGAGCGGATCGATTCGAAGAAGGCCCCGGAGCCGGTGGGGCTCTACCCCCACGCGCGCCGCGTGGGAAATCTATTGTTCCTCTCCGGCGTGGGCCCGCGCGAGCGCGGCAGCAAGGCCATCCCGGGCGTGGAGCTGGACGCGGCGGGCAACATCGTCTCCTACGACATCGAGACGCAGTGCCACTCCGTGTTCCGCAACGTGCGCTACATCCTGGAGGACGCGGGCTCGTCGTGGGAGCGGCTGGTGGACGTGACGGTGTACCTCACGGACATGAAGCGGGACTTCCCCACGTACAACCGGCTGTGGGCGGAGTACTTCAAGGACAACCCGCCGTGCCGCACCACGCTCGAAATCAACGCGCTGCCCACGCCCATCGCCATTGAACTGAAGTGCATCGCCACCATTGGAGACGAGTGACATGGGCAGACTGACCCCCATCAACTTCAAGAAGTGGATCGACGAGCACCGCCCCCTGCTCAAGCCGCCCGTGGGCAACCAGCAGGTCTGGGCGGACCGGGACTTCATGGTCACGGTGGTGGGCGGGCCCAACTCGCGCACGGACTTCCACGTCAACGAGGGCGAGGAGTTCTTCTACCAGCTGGAGGGCGACATCACCCTGCGCGTCATCGACGAGGGGCAGGTGCAGGACGTCCCCATCCGCGAGGGGGAGATCTTCCTGCTGCCGCCCAAGGTGCCGCACTCGCCGCAGCGGCCCGCGGGCACCATCGGGCTGGTGCTGGAGCGCCGCCGCCAGCCGCAGGAGCTGGACTCCTTCCTGTGGCTGTGCCCGAAGTGCGGCGAGAAGCTCTATGAAGAGTCGCTGCACGTCACCAACCTCGTGACGCAGCTGCCGCCCGTGTTCGAGCACTTCTACGGGAACCCCGACAACTGCACGTGCAAGAAGTGCGGCACGAAGGTGGCGCGGGGTGGTGCGCCCCAGTGAAGGTCGACATCCACACGCACCTCCTCCCCCCGGAGATGCCCCGCTTCGCCGAGCGCTTCGGCTACGGCGGCTTCATCACGCTGGACCACCACGCGCCCTGCCGCGCGCGGATGATGCGGGACGACGGGAAGTTCTTCCGCGAGATTGAAAGCAACTGCTGGGACCCCAAGCAGCGCGTCACGGAGTGCGACGCGCACGGCGTCCAGGTGCAGGTGCTGTCCACGGTGCCGGTGCTGTTCAGCTATTGGGCCAAACCGCAGGACGGCCTGGAGGTGGCGCGCTTCCTCAACGACCACCTCGCCGGCGCGGTGGCCTCCGCGCCCAAGCGCTTCGTGGGGCTGGGCACGGTGCCGCTCCAATCCACCGACCTCGCGGTCAAGGAATTGGAGCGCTGCGTGCGCACGCTCGGGTTCGCGGGCGTGCAGATTGGCAGCCACGTCAACGACCTGAACCTCTCCGACCCGGCCCTCTTCCCCTTCTTCCAGGCCGCGAGCGACCTGGGCGCGGCCGTCTTCGTGCACCCATGGGACATGATGGGTGAGGCGAAGATGGCGAAGTACTGGCTGCCGTGGCTGGTGGGGATGCCGGCGGAGGTGTCGCTGGCCATCTGCTCGCTCATCTTCGGCGGGGTGATGGAGCGGCTGCCGAAGCTGCGGCTCGCCTTCGCGCACGGCGGCGGCGCGTTCCCCGGCACGCTGGGCCGCATCCAGCACGGCTTTGAAGTTCGCCCGGACCTGGTGGCGGTGGACAACCCCGTCGCGCCGCGCGACTACCTGGGACGGTTCTGGGTGGACTCGCTGGTGCACGACGCCCAGACGCTGCGCGCCATCGTGAAGCTGTTCGGCGCGGACAAGGTCGCGCTGGGCAGTGACTATCCCTTCCCGCTGGGCGAGGAGCGGCCCGGCACGCTCATCGAGTCGCTGACGGACCTGGCGCCTTCCGTGCGCGAGCAACTGCTCTATCGCAACGCCCTGGAGTGGCTGGGGCGCTCGCACGAGGACTTCGCACCATGACGGCCCCTGTCTACGAGAACACCGATGTGTTCGCCTACGGCCTGGACGCAAAGGATCCGCTGAGGCCCCTGCGCGACGAGTTCCTCTTCCCTCCGGCCGCTTCCGGCGCGCCGGCCATCTACCTGGCGGGCAATTCGCTGGGGCTGCAGCCGCGCAAGGCGCGCAAGTACGTGCAGATGGAGATGGAGGACTGGGAGCGGCTGGGCGTGGAGGGCCACGTGCACGGCCGCCACCCGTGGCTGCCCTACCACGAGCTGCTCACCGAGCAGGTGGCGCGCGTGGTGGGCGCGCAGCCCGTGGAAGTCGTGGTGATGAACACCCTGTCGGTGAACCTGCACCTGATGATGGTGTCGTTCTACCGGCCCACGCGCGAGCGCTTCAAAATCCTCATCGAGGGCGGCGCCTTCCCGTCGGACCAGTACGCGGTGGCGTCGCAGGCGCGCTTCCACGGCTACGACCCGAAGGAGGCCATCGTCCGGCTCACGCCCCGCGAGGGTGAGGACACGCTGCGCCCCGAGGACATCCTCGAAGCCATCGAGCGGCACGGAAAGGAGGTCGCGCTGGTGATGCTGGGCAGCGTGAACTACCTCACCGGGCAGGCGTTCGACCTGCGGGAGATTACGCGCGTGGCGCACGCGCAGGGCTGCAAGGTGGGCTTCGACCTGGCGCACGGGGCGGGCAACCTGAAGCTGTCGCTGCACGACGACGGGCCGGACTTCGCGGTGTGGTGTTCCTACAAGTACCTCAACGGCGGACCGGGCAGCCTGGGCGGCGTGTTCGTGCACGAGCGACACGCGCACTCGCCGGAGCTGCCGCGCTTCGAGGGCTGGTGGGGACACAACAAGGCCACGCGCTTCGAGATGGGCCCCACGTTCGACCCGCTGCCGGGCGCGGAGGGGTGGCAGCTGTCCAACCCGCCCATCTTCCAGCTGGCGGCGCTGCGCTCGTCGCTGGAGCTGTTCGACAAGGCGACGATGGCGGCGCTGCGCGCCAAGAGCGACCAGCTGACGGGCTACCTGGAGTTCCTCCTGGACCGGCTGCCCGCGGGGTACGTCACCATCACCACGCCGCGCGACCTGAAGCAGCGCGGGGCGCAGCTGTCCCTGCGCTTCAAGGGCGAGCCGAAGCGGCTGCTCCAGCGGCTGGCCGCGGCCGGCATCATCTGCGACTTCCGCGAGCCGGACATCATCCGCGCCGCGCCCGCGCCCCTCTACAACACGTACCTGGACGTCTTCCGCTTCGTGAAGGCGCTGGAGGCCCATGCCCTCGAATGAGTCGAAGCTGACGGTGGTGGGAGCGGGCCTCGTGGGCTCGCTCCTGGCGCTGTACCTGGCCCGCCGGGGCCACACGGTGGAGGTGCTGGAGCGCCGGCCGGACATGCGCCGCGAGACGCTGGACGCGGGCCGCTCCATCAACCTGGCCATCTCCACGCGCGGCCTGCACGCCCTGCGACAGGTGGGCCTGGAGGAGGAGGCGCTCAAGCACGCCATCCCCATGCGCGGGCGGGTCATCCACCCGGTGAAGGGCGAGCTGGCCTTCCAGCCGTATGGCAAGGACGACTCGCAGCACATCAACTCCTTGTCACGCGGCTGGTTGAACAAGTTCCTGATGACGCAGGCGGAAGCGACGGGCCGCGTGTCCATCCGCTTCCAGCAGCGCGTGATGCAGGCGGATCCGGCGGCGGGGGCGCTCACGGTGCTGGATGAGGCCACGGGTGAGACGCGCGAGGTGCGCGACGCGGTGGTGTTCGGCACGGATGGCTCCGGGTCGGCGATACGGCAGGCGCTGCAATCCCAGACAGGCTCCCAGGCGGATTCGCAGACGCTGGGGCACGGCTACAAGGAGCTGACGATTCCGCCGGGCGAGGGCGGGCGCTTCCAGATGGAGAAGCACGCGCTGCACATCTGGCCGCGCGGTACGTACATGCTCATCGCGCTGCCCAATGAGGACGGCAGCTTCACCTGCACGCTGTTCCTGCCGTGGGAGGGGCCGGTGAGCTTCGCGTCGCTCCAGACGCCCGCGGCACTGGAGGCGTTCTTCCAGGAGCAGTTCCCGGACGCGAAGGCGCTGATTCCGGGGCTGGTGGAGGAGTTCTTCTCCCGGCCCACCGGGCACATGGTGACGGTGAAGTGCGCGCCGTGGCACGCGGGGGAGCGGACGTTGCTGCTGGGCGACGCGGCACACGCCATCGTGCCGTTCTACGGGCAGGGCATGAACTGCGGCTTCGAGGACTGCGTGGTGCTGGACGCGCTCCTGGAGAAGCAGCCGGACTTCGGCCAGGCGTTCCGCGAGTTCGAGCGGCTGCGCAAGACGAACGCGGACGCCATCGCGGACATGGCGGTGGAGAACTTCATCGAGATGCGCGACAGCACGGCGGATCCGCGCTTCCTGTTGGAGAAGGGCGTGGAGAAGGTGTTGCTCAACGCCTTCCCGGGCGAGTTCGTCAGCCGCTACACGCTGGTGAGCTTCAGCCGCGTGCCCTACCGGCTGGCCTACGGCGTGGGCGCCATCGCGGGCGGCATCGTGTCCGAGCTGGCGAAGGACCTGAAGCGACCCGAGGACGTGGACCTGGACCGGGCGGCGAAGCTCATTCGCGGCCGGCTGACCCCTTTCATGGAGGAGCACGCGGATGGATTTCGGCTTGAAGGGTAGGCGGGCGCTGGTGACGGGCGCGTCGTCGGGGCTGGGGCGCGCCATCGCGGACACGCTGGTGAAGGAGCGCGCGACGGTGGCGGTGTCCTCGCGAGGCGGGGAGAAGCTCCAGAAGGCGGCGAAGGAGCTGGGCGCGGCGCTGGCCGTACCGTGTGATTTGACTCAAGCCGGAGCCGCGCGCGGGCTGGTGCGCGAGGTGACGCAGAAGCTGGGCGGCCTGGACGTGCTGGTGGTGAACGCGGGAGGCCCGCCGTCCGGAGGCTTCGAGGCCATCACGGTGGAGCAATGGCAGACAGGGTTCCAGAGCCTGTGGCTGGCCACGGTGGATGCGATTCAGGAAGCGCTGCCGGGCATGAAGGCGCAGGGCTGGGGCCGCATCGTGCTGGTGACGTCCACGGCGGCGCGCGAGGCGATGAACAACCTCACGGTGTCCAACGGCCTGCGCGCGGGGTTGCTGGGGCTGGTGAAGAGCCTGAGCAATGAAGTGGGGCCGTACGGCATCACGGTGAACGCGGCGCTGCCGGGCTACCACGCGACGGACCGGATGAAGGACCTGGGTCTGTCCGACGAGAAGGTGGCGCCGAACATCCCCGCGCGGCGGCTGGGGCGGCCGGAGGAGTTCGCGGCGCTGGTGACGTTCCTGGCGTCGGAGCCGGCCGCGTACATCAGCGGCCAGTCCATCGCCTGCGACGGTGGAGCGCTGAAGGGCTTCTAGTCGTCGGGCCCGGGTCGTGTGTAGGCTGGGAGCATCATCCCGCGTGTTCGCGGCCGGCCTCGCCAACCGGGCCCAATCCGGCGTCTGGTGTGTCCTCGCAGCCCCGTCTGGTGTGGTCCTCGCGCGAGCAGCTTCGCGCGCAGTTGCTCCACCTGCTGGAAACGAATCCCCCGGAGTCCTCCGCCGCAAGATGCCGGGCCCTCTGGCTGCTGGGCATCTTCGGCGACGGGCTTCTGCCTCTCCTGCGGTCGTTGATCCTCGACCCGGCAACAGACCCGCCCCTCCGGGACATGGCGCTGCGTGTAGGCTCGAAGCATGGCCTCTGGCTCTCGGGGGCGGAGCTTGCCCGGCTTCACGAGGAGCACGCCTCCTCTGGAGTAGCGGGCTTCTCGCTGGAATACCTTCTGCTCTTCGCGAGGCTCGACGGCTTCACGTCCTCCCTGAAAGATGTGTTGCTCCGACTGCCTCCTGAGGAGCGGGCACGGCTCCTCGTCACTCCCATGAGGGGGGCGACCTTGGAAGCGCATGACCGCGAACGGGCACGCCGCTTCGACGCAGTCATCGCAGTGCAGCAGCCGCGTGCCCTCTTCGACTGGCTGTTCACGCATTGGTGCGAGTCCGACCGCGGCCTCCTCGAAGCCGGGGGCGACCTGAGGCATGCGTTGAACCTCGACGTGGCCCTCGCACAGCGTGAGCGCCCCCAGGCCCGGGAGTTCCTCGTGGCATGGAGCCAGGATCTGAGCGCCGAGGCGCTGGAGCGGAAGATGAGGCGACCCTGGGGAATGTCCCGCAATGAGCTCTCATGTTTCATGGGCGCGGTTCCCGAGCTTCGCCAACGCGCAGCAGAAGCGCTCATGCTTCCCCTGGAGGATCTGCGGACCCACTTTGGAGACGAGGGGTTGTTGCGCCAGCTCGACGCCGTCGTCCGGGCGGAGAGCGCGGCCTGGCTCACGCCCTACGGGCTTCTGGCACATCCGCCCGCCTTCGTCTGGGTGCTGGACATCCTGGGAGGCTGGAGCGAAGCGCGGCGGCGTGTTTTATCCCGGCGCCTCTGCGACGTCGGGTTGGCGGAACTCGTTCGCGCTCAATTGCTCACATTGCTGTGGAACTGCGCCCCCGCAGTGGCCATCAGGTGGGCCCAGACCGCGATGCACTATCCTGGCAACACGTCGCTTGTCGCCAGGGTGCTTCGCCTTGCGCTGGACGCGAGAGCCCCCGACGCGCGTCCCCTGTTCCTGGCCACCCTTCGAGAACCCGATGAAGGAATGCGGTCCCTGGCCATCAAGGGCCTGGTGCTGCTGGGCGAATCCAACGCGGCGTGGACCGAGCAGCTCCTTTCGCTGGCGCATGACAGCCCTATGACGATCCGACTGCATGCGCTCGCGGGGCTCATCCAGCAGGGCGACCGCCAGTGGGTGGGAGCGCTTCGACAGGTGGCTCGTGAAGCAACGGCCCCGGAAGTGCGCGCACAGGCGCTCCGGTGGCTCGGAGTGCTGGACGGGGAGGCCAGCCGGCACCTGTTCATGGAAGTGCTCTCCCGAGCCCCTTCGCGAGGGGAGGAAGACCCCTCTCGCCATGACCTCATGCCACCCCTCGGCCCCGAGCTCGCGGAAGCCATCCTGGCGCTCTCCCAGTTGGGGACGAACGAGGATCTCTCCGCGCTCCTGGAGCTGGCGCAGCGAGGCTACGTCTGCGCGTGGCTGGATGACCTGTTCGCGCAGCACCTGGCGCGACGCGAGGCGCAGCCCTGACAACGCAAGGCGGACGCGTGTCTCAGCGGACAGTCGTCCATCCTTTGTGACGATGGAGCGTTGAGAGGATTTTGAAGTGACGTCGGGGGCCTTCCGGGGGGAAGGCCATGGACGCGATGAAACGGGCGGTAGGCCTGGGGCTGACGTGGTTGCTCACGGGCTGCGCGACAAGTACCGGAACCGTGGTGGAGGGGAGCCTCCAGCCCCGGCACTTCCGGTTCGTCACGGTCGTTGAGCAGACAGAGCCGGGAGCAGGCGGCTGGAGAGAAGCCTGTGTCCATGTTCCGCTACGGCGTGACACGGGAGAGGTCTTCCGTTGCCCATTGGGAATTGGAATGCCCCTCCAGGTCGAAGGCTCGGAGCCAATCCCGCTGGAACTGGCCCAGCGCATCGCGGCGAATTGCGCCAATCTGGCGGCCCAGACCGTGTTCAGCGCAACGACTCCGGTAACAGCCCTCGGTCTTGCATGTGAGGAGTTCAGGAACACCCTCACGACCGCGCTCGACGCGGCCGTTGTCGGCTCACGGGTCAGGCAACAGTGCCATCCGGCGACGCTCACCTTCAAATCCAAGCTTGGGAAGCCATGACGCCCTCCGCCGAAGACCTGCTCGCGGTTGCACGTCTCTACTGGGGGGCCGACGAGGCCTATCGTTTCCGTCAGGACCCCAGTCCCGAAGACCTTCGTTACGAGGCACTCTGGGCTGAGAAAAATGCGGAGAGGCCCCTCTGGGGGGCCTTTGTGAAGACGCTTCGAAAAGCGCTTCCCAGCTGCGATGCCTGGGACTACGCGCCGGGCCTGGCGAACCCCAGCTTCGGCGTGCTGGTCTACCCGCATCAGGAGCAGGACATGATGCGCCCGCAGACTCGCTGGACGGTCGCCGGATATCTCAGCATCCTGGCCCCCCTCTACACCGTGCACTGTGTTCGTCGGGTCTTCCTCGGCAAGCACCTCATGGAATCGAAGGTCTTCCTCGGCCCCGCTCCGCTGGAGCTCCGAGACATCGCGGACACAATCGCCCGACACATCGAGGCCGAATACGGCGCGACCGCACTGCCCCTCGACGTCGCGCAGACGCCCGTTCCGCTCTACGTCAACCTCATGAAGCCTCCGGAAACCACCCTCTTCCACGCGCTCTTCACCTCCGAGCCCGGGAACATCCTCTGATTCACCCTCCCCTCCCTCCACCGGGCCTGACGCAGCCGGTCGGGCATTTTCCGCTCTAGCCGCAAAGTCTTTGTGATTTGGGCTGGTGGATTTCTCACGTTTTGCGACAAAGTTCGCCCCCTTCGCCGGGAGGGGCGCAGACGTGCTCAGACGAATCCGTTTCATCCGTGGGCTGTGGCTCATGGTCGTGTTGTGGGGAGCCGGGGCGTGGGCCCAGGGCAACTCGGTCATCACCGGGACCCTGGCGAACGCGCTCGACAAGCAGCGGCTGGAGAACGTGGTCGTCACCGCCACGTCGCCCCAGTTGCAGGGCGAGCGCACCGTCCTCTCCGACAAGAGCGGCCTGTATCGCATCCCCCAGCTGCCTCCGGGCACGTACACGCTGCGCTTCGAGGCCCAGGGCTTCCAGCCCTACGTCCGCGACGGCATCCTGCTGCGCATCGACCGCACCATCCGCTTCAACGCGGAGCTGGCGCCGGACACCATGAGCGCGGACTTCGAGGTCGTCGGCTCGCCGCCCAGCGTGGACGTGGGCTCCAGCGCCGCGGGCGTCACCGTGGACCAGGAGTTCATCCGCAACATCGCCGTCATCCGCCCCGGCACCAAGGGCTCCGCGTCCCGCTCCTTCGAAGGCCTGGCCGAGCTGGCCCCCGGCGCCACCGAGGACCGCTACGGCGTGAGCATCAGCGGCAGTTCCTCCCCTGAGAGCCAGTACGTCGTGGACGGCCTGTCCGTGAACGACCCCGGCGTGGGCACCCTGGGCACGCCCCTGTCCGTGGAGTTCGTGAAGGAGGTCAACATCATCACCGGCGGCTACATGCCGGAGTACGGCCGCTCCACCGGTGGCGTGCTCAACGTCGTCACCAAGTCCGGCTCCAACGAGTTCCACGGCTCCGTGTTCGCGAACTACGCGCCCGGCGCGTTCCAGACGTCCGGCAAGGAGATCCTCCGCGAGGGCAGCGTCATCTCCGCGCAGGGAAGCGCCCACAACCTGGGCGACTTCGGCTTCGACCTGGGCGGCCCGCTGCTCAAGGACAAGCTCTGGTTCTACGTGGGCGTCGCGCCGTCCTTCAATCGCATCCAGGTGGACCGCCAGCTCAGCAGCTATGAGCTGTGCTCGGAGGTGGACCCCGCCAACGGCTGCTCCGCCGTGGGCGCCCGCCGCAAGGACCCCACCACCGGCTTCTCCCAGGTGTCCCCCATCGAGGGCAGCCGCGTGTCCCGCTTCGCGGACGAGCGCAGCGTCCAGTACCTGGGCAAGCTCACCTACAACTTCAACCCGGACCACAGCCTGTCCCTGTCCGTCTTCGGCACGCCGCGCTCCTCCGGCGGCAGCGGCAAGTACTCCTTCAGCGACGACGGCGAGCCGGAGGTGTGCTCCAGCCTGTCGTGCACCGGCTTCGTGCAGGGCGCGTATGAGGCCATCGCCACCCGCCGCAGCAACAGCGCCATGGACATCGTGGCGAAGCAGGCCTCGTCCTTCTTCGACAAGAAGCTGCTGGTGGACGCGACGCTCGGCTGGCACCACCAGGCGGACTCCATCCTCCCGTCGGACGGCTCCGGCCTGGGCTCCGGCGAGGGCCTGTCCGCGAAGTCCAACATCGCCTGGCGCCGCACCCGCAACCCGGGCCCGCACACCATCAACGAGTTCGAGACGCTCCCGAACGCGGACGACTGTGGCAGCACGCCCGCGGAGCAGATGCTGCGCTGTCCCGTGACGGCCTATTCCACCGGCGGCCCCGGCACCATCAGCATCCAGCGGCTGGACCGCGTGCAGGGCAAGGTGATGGGCACCTACCTGCTGGAGGCCCTGGGCCACCACATCCTCAAGGCGGGCGCGGACATCGAGCGGATGAGCTTCTACAACAAGCGCGCGCGCACGGGCCTCACGCCCTGGCAGGAGTGCACCGGCGGCGACTGCTTCTTCAGCCTCAACCAGTACGGCTACCTGGAGGGCCCGGATCAGCCGGTGTTCCTGCCCAACAAGGAGGGCACCTCCACGTCCACCACCGTGGGCGGCTTCCTCCAGGACAGCTGGTCCGTGCTGGACAAGGTCACCGTCAACGTGGGCCTGCGCTACGACGTGCAGACCATCTACGGCCTGGACGGCGAGGTGGGCCTGCACCTGCCCAACCAGTGGTCCCCGCGCCTGGGCGTCATCTACGACCCGACGCAGAGCGGCCGCGCCAAGGTCTTCGCCAACTACGCGCGCTTCTTCGAGAGCGTCCCCCTGGACATGGCGGACCTGTCCTTCCCGCAGCAGCAGCTGCTGTCCGCCACCTACGACGCACCCCCGTGCAACCCGTCGCGCGAGGGGTCGCTGCTGGTGGACTGCACCCTGGACGCGAACCGCCAGCCCATTGGCAACCGCGAGAGCCCCAACCAGCTGTGGGACGCGCAGGGCGGAGACCGCGTGCCGGTGGACCCCAAGATTCGCGCGCAGTCCGCGGACGAGTTCGTGGTGGGCGGTGAGTACGAGCTGTTCACCGCGAGCCGCGTGGGCGCCACGTACACCCGGCGCTACCTCAACGACGTCATCGAGGACATGAGCCGCGACGACGGCAGCACCTTCTTCCTGGGCAACCCGGGCAAGGGCTACTCCACGGACTTCCCGCTGGCGAAGCGCGAGTACGACGCGGTCAACGTCTACTTCCAGCGCGCCTTCACCAGCGGCTGGCTGGCCCAGGCCAGCTACACCTGGTCCACGCTGCGCGGGAACTACTCCGGCCTGTTCCGCGCGGACACCGGCCAGCTGTCCCCCAACCTCACGCGCGACTTCGACCTGGTGTCGCTCACCATCAACCGCGAGGGCCAGCTGCCCGGGGACCGCACGCACGCGTTCAAGGTCTTCGCCGCGAAGGAGCTGGTGCTGGGGCCGCGCACCAGCATCAACGTGGGCGGCAACTACCGGGCGCGCTCCGGCACGCCGCTCAACTACCTGGGCGCGCACCCGCGCCGCAGCGGTTCGGAGACGTTCATCCTGCCGCGCGGCAGCGCGGGCCGGCTGCCCTGGGTGCACGGCGTGGACGGCCACGTGGGCCTCAACCAGCGGCTGGTGAAGGACTACGTCCTCACGGTGTCCCTGGACGTGTTCAACCTCTTCAACTTCCAGCAGTACACGGACGTGGACCAGACCTTCACCACCACGCGCGTGTACGCCATCGAGCAGGGCGGCAAGCCGGACGACCTCACCGCCTGCCTCACCGCGAACAACCCCAACTGCAAGGTCATCTCCACCGCCACGGGGCTGCCCATTGGCGTGCAGGACATCAACCCCAACTTCAAGCGGCCCACCGCCTACCAGGCCCCGCGCTCCATCCGTCTGGGCGCGAAGCTCACCTTCTAGGCCCCGCACCATGAGGACTCCCGCGATGAAGCTTCGTTGGATGGCAGTGAGTGCAGGAATCGCGTGCGCGGCCGTCGCCGTGGGCGCGTGCGGCAGCGAACCGGAGCCCGAGTGCGTGGTGGCGCGCGCCGTGTCGGACGGCTCCACCGGCTCGTTCGCCGCGACGTACCAGCTCAAGCCCGGGCAGAACCCGGACAACGTCTGCGCGCGGCTCAAGCCGGAGCCGCTGGGCCTGCAGAAGTTCTTCAGCCCCGACCCGGCCGCGCCCGACACCGTGGGCGTGCGCAGCGCGCGGCTGGGCAAGCTGCTGGAGGACTTCGCGTCCCGGCTGTCCGCGGACTCGAAGGCCACCGCCACCGCGGTGGGCCCGTTCGCCACCGTGACGCCGGGGGCGGACCACTTCTGCTCGGTGCCGGAGTTGACGCCCACGCGGCTGGACGTGCCCGCGTCCGTGGCGCCCGACGGCGGCGCGCTGGCGGCGCAGGACTACGGCTACAGCTGGAGCAACCTGCGCATCTACAACACGCCGGAGATTCCGGGCACGCAGTTCACCGCGGACCTCGTCTACACGGAGAACGGCTGCACCGCCGAGTACGCCGTGAAGGGCATCTGGCCGGTGGTGAAGTGCCAGAACAGCAAGACGAAGCTGCCGGACGACACGCTGTGCGACCCGTACGCGGACTACGACGCGGGCCGGCTGCGCGGCTCCGGCATCAACCCGCTGTTCCCCGTGAAGTGCGACCCGGACGCGCTCATCTGCGTGCTCACGGGTGAGGTGCCGTCGGCGCCGTGAGGCCGTGACTTCCGGGACGCAGCGCCTGCGGCAGGTCCCGGAAGTCCTTCACCAGCCAGTCCGGCCGCTCGCGCACCAGGACCTCGCGCGGGAACGACGTGGCGACGGCGACACACGCCGCGCCCGCCGCCCGCGCGGCCCGGAGGCCCACCACCGCGTCCTCGAACACCACGCACGCGTGCGGCGGGACGCCCAGCGCGGCGGCGGCCTTGAGGTACACCTCCGGATCCGGCTTGCCCTGGAGGACGTCCGTGGACGTCACGCGCACGGGGAACAGGTGCTCCAGCCCCACGCGCTCCAGGGCCCGCTCCGCGTTCTGCGCCAGCGCGCTGGTGCCCAGGGCCCAGCGCACGCCCGCCTGCTTCAACGACTGGAGGTAGGCGCCCACGCCGGGAACGGGGGACACCGGCTCGTGGTCGAGCAGCCGGTGGAAGGCCAGCTCGCGGTCATCCGTGAGCGCGGCCACCTGTTCGTCGTCCAGTTCCTGTCCGAACCACGCGCGCAGCGTCTCCCCGGCCCGCCGGCCGTTGGTGGCCAGCAGTTCCTCCCGCGTGGGCACGTAGCCCCGCTCGCGGGCGAACTCCTCCCAGACGCGGTAGTGCAGCTCGGTCGTGTCGATGACCACGCCGTCCAGGTCGAAGAGGACGGCGTCGAAGGAAGTGATGTTCGAGGTCGATGGGGACATGGAGGTCGGGCTCTCTCGAAGATCCACACGGCACGCCTCTCAACACTATTCACGAGGTGGGTCGCGGGCGTGGCTTCTGGCCCCACTGCCGCCGCTCTCCAGGCGAGCAGCCGTGGGGATGGCTCCCGGCCAGGGCCAGGAGAAGTAAGGAGGGGACCCGCCTGCCAGGCCCAGGTGCGGCCTGCCCGTTGTAGGCTGCCTCGGAGATCCATGCCGCCCAAGAACCCCACGGATTTCTCCACGACCGCCGTCCGCACGCAGGGCACGCCCTCCCAGGCCGCCCAGGTGATGCCGGCGCTGACGCTCATTGGCCACGCCCAGCCCCAGCGCATCGGGGAGCGGCTGCTGCTGGAGGGGCTGCTCTCCGGCGAGCGCGCGGTGGCGCTGTCGCGCAACGCCCCGGACTTCAGCCGCGCGGGCGGCGTGCTGGCCCTGCCCCTGGGGGACCCGTTCCTCAGCCGCACGCCGGTGCGCTTCGAGGCGGGTGAGCGCGGCGGGGTGCGGCTGCGGGTGCCAGAGGGTGGGACGCCGGTGTGGGTGGGCAGCGAGCCGGTGCGCGGCGGGCGCGAGTTCCCCGCGGAGGCGCTGGTGGCGGGCGTGCCGCTGGTGCTCGCCGGGCGCGTGGCGCTGCTGCTGCACCAGGCCACCGTGCGCGGCGCCGTCGCCCCGGCGGAGCTGGCGGCGCTGGGCATGGTGGGCGACAGCGAGGGCATCCTCCGCGTGCGCGAGGACGTGCTGCGCGTGGCCGACCTCCAGGTCCCCGTGCTGGTGCGGGGCGAGACGGGCACGGGCAAGGAGCTGGTGGCGAGGGCGCTCCATGAGCGGAGCCCGCGCCGCGCAGGGCCCTTCGTCAGCGTCAACCTGGGCGCCCTGTCCAAGGACCTCATCGCCTCGGAGCTGTTCGGCGCGCTGCGGGGCTCGTTCACCGGCGCCACGCGCGACCGGGAGGGCTTCTTCCGCGCCGCGCACGGCGGCACCCTCTTCCTGGACGAGGTGGCGGAGGCGCCCCCGGAGGTCCAGGCGGCGCTCCTGCGCGTGCTGGAGACGGGCGAGGTCTACCCCGTGGGCGGGCAGGCCCCCGTGCGCGTGGACGTGCGGCTCGTCACCGCGACGGACGCGGACCTGGAGGCGCGCATCCGCGACGGCCACTTCAAGGCCCCGCTGCTGCACAGGCTGGCGGGCTTTGAAATCACCGTGCCGCCGCTGCGGGAGCGGCGCGAGGACATCGCGCCGCTGTTCCTCCACTTCGCCCGCCAGGAGCTGGAGTCCACGGGCGAGGCGGGGCGGCTGAGCTCCTCGGACGCGCGCGCGGAGCCGTGGCTGCCGGCGTCACTGGCCGCGCGGCTGGTGCGCTCCGCGTGGCCGGGCAACGTGCGCCAGCTGCGCAACGTCGCGCGGCAGCTCGTCATCGGGAGCCGGGGACTGCCCGGGCTGCGCGTGGATGCCCGGCTGGAGCAGTCGCTGGAGGAAGGCGCGCTCCCCATCCCCGGCCAGCCCCTCACGGCCCAGGCGCCCTCCCCTGCCGCGGAGGACACGCCCGCGCCCTCGGAGGTTCGCGCGCCCGCGCGGCGCAAGCCTTCGGACGTGAGCGAGCAGGAGGTGCTGGAGGCCCTGCGCGCCTGCGCGTGGGACCTGAAGGCCACGGCGGACTGGCTGGGCATCCCGCGCTCGTCCGTGTACGTGCTCATCGACAAGAGCTCGCTCTTGCGCACCGCGCGGGACCTGAGCCCGGAGGAGATCACCCGCTGCTTCCACGAGTGCGAGGGCGACCTGGACCGCATGGTGCAGAAGCTGGAGGTCTCCCGGCGCGCGCTCCAGCGCCGCGTGCGTGAGCTGGGATTGGAAGGCAGCTAGGGCCGGCGCGCTGGTACGGCGACTGCAATGCCTACCGGCACCATGGCCAACAATACCATCACCATCGACGTCTCCACGACCCCTGTCAGCTACACCCCCAGCCCCTACGTGAAACACGGCGACACGGTCGTGTTCACGTTGGGCAACGCGCTCACCGCCACCGCCACCGTGTCGTTCCCCAGCGGGACCTGCCTCACCACGACCGGGCCGTACACGCTGGGCGGCCCCACCCTGGCGACGGCGCCCCTGGTCGTGTCCCTGACGGCGGCGAAGGGGATCTATTCCTTCGACGTGGACTTCAACAGCGGCCTGGAGTCCCAGGCCCGCAAGGGGCACGAGTGGGACCGGAAGAACGGCGGCATCGACGTGACCAGCGACCCGCCGAAAGAGGCCCGCCGGTAGGCTCCGGACACGTCAGCGCCCGGGCGTGACGCGCCATTGACGCGTCCGGGAGCGCGGCGCCTGTCGCAGCCGTGAAACATCCGAGGGGGGCGCTCAGGACATGCGCCCTGGCCCACGGGCTGCAATGCTGTGCGGACCTATGGCCACCATCACAGTCGACCTCTCCACGGTTCCCATCAGCTACAGCCCCGGCCCGGAAGTGAAGCACGGCGACACGGTTGTCTTCTCGATGGGCAGCTACCCTGCCTCCTACACCGCCACCATCACGTTCCCCGACGGCAACTGCCTCAGCGTCTCCGCCTCGAACCCGTACCCGTACCAGCTCGGAGGGACGAATGCGCTGGCGACCTCCCCGCTGACCGTCTCGCTGCTGGCGCCGAGGAAGCTCTACGGCTTCGACGCGGTCATCGACGACGGGACGCGCGACCGCGGCACGGACCCTCGCGGCCCGCAGGAGCGCGACCGGAAGAACGGCGGCATCGACGTGACCAGCGACCCGCCGGAGGACCCCGCCCCCGCCACCCGCTAGGGCCGTTCCCGCCCGGGCCCTGCTCAGGGCCCGGGTGCGTCGGCCGCGCGCTCCGCTGACGGGGCGCGCGGTCCGGCGCGAAGCGACAGCAACCCTTCCCTCACCTCGCGCGCCCGGATCCACCGGGGACGGGCCGCCACCACCGCGTCGGCCAGCGCCAGCCCGCGCTTCACGCCCGCCGCCGCGTCCTGCCCTTCACGGGTGCGCCACGCCGCCCAGGCGCCGTGGAGGTCCGCCGCCGCCAGCCGGTACTCCAGCCTGGGGTCGAGCCTCATCGCGTCCTCGAAGGCCTGCGCCGCGCGCGTGAAGTCGCCGTCCGCCGCGCCTTGGCCCCGCGCCAGCCAGCGCGCCCGGAGGCCCGCGGCCTCCGCCAGGTAGCGCCACGCATTGCCCAGCTTCGGGTTGAGCTCACGCGCCCGGTTGAGCGCCGTCTCCGCCTTCACGAGGTCCGCCGCCGGGTCGTGCGCCCGCGAAAGCGTCCACGTCGCCTTGCGCACCCAGGCCTTGCCCAGGTTCGCCAGGAGGTCCGCGTCGTCCGGCAGCCGCTTCAGCGCCTCCGAGTAGTCGTCCACCGCGGCCCGCAGCGCGGCGCTGGGGTCCTCGCCCTTCTCCAGTTGGAGCTCGGCGCGGAAGACCTCCCACTCGCCCAGGTTGTTGAAGGCGAAGCCCTGCGTGGGCGCCAGGGCCCGGGCCTTCTCGAAGGACGCCTTCGCCTCGTCGAGCAGGGCCTTCGTGTCGCCGCCCTCCTCCGCCCGCAGCTCCGCCTGCCAGAACACCGCGGAGCCCAGCGCGTTGTGGAGCGCGGGCTGCTTCGCGTTGAGCGCCAGCCCCTGCCGGTACAGCGTCAGGGCCCGCTCCAGGTCCACGCTGACGTCCTCGCCCTTCAGGTAGCGGGCCCGCGCGAGCTGCTCCGCCACCTCCGCGCCGTTGAAGCACGCGCCGAAGTTGTCCGGGTTCAACGACAGGGCCCGCGTCAGCGCGCTGTTCGCGCGGCGCAGGTCGCCCGCCGCGTCCGGCGCGTTCGGGACGTCCGCGCGCTTGCGGTACGCGACGCCCAGGTTGATCCACGAGTACGGCTGCTGCTCGCTCAGCTGGAGCGCCGCCTGGTACGCGGCGATGGCCTTGTCCAGGAGCGGGACCGGGTCTCCCCCGCGCGCTCCTTCCGCGTCCGCCTGCCCCTGCCACGCGAGGCCCAGGTTGGCGTGGAACGCGTAGTCGCGGTCCTCGGCGCGCAGCTGTTCGAAGGAGGCGACCGCGAGCCTCAGCTGTCCGCGCGGATCCTCCCCGTGCAGTTGCTGGTAGCGCGCCCACTGCCGGTGGGTGAGGGCCCGCTCCAGCGGGATGCGGTCGCTGGGCGTGGCCACGGCCTCCGCGGTGCGCAGCGCGGCCAGGGACTTCTCCAGCAGCGCCTCCACGCCCTCGCCGCCCTGGTTCGTGCGCTGCTCCGCGAGCCGGCGGTGGAAGCGCGCCACCAGCACCAGCGAGCGGGCGTGGTCCGGCGCGGCGGCGAGCGCGTGCGACAGCGCCTCCAGGCCCCGCTCGTAGTGCGGCAGCACGTTGCCCTCGCCGTACAGCTCCATCACCAGCGCGGCCAATTCCAGCCGCCCCAGCACCGAGTGCACGACAGGCTGGCTCTCCGCCGTGGCGACCGCGGCGGCGTAGGCCTCACGGCTCAGCGCCAGGTCCGCCTGCGAACCCGCGCGGTCCCCGCCGTTCCAGCGGCGCATGGCGCGCGCGAGCAGGATGTCCCCGCGCAACAGCGGCGCCTCGTAGAACCACGGCGACTGCGTGCCCGGCGCGTCCAGGAGCGCCAGCGCGTCCTCCGGCCGGTCCTCGTAGAAGGCGAACAGGGCCTTCACGAACGTCGGCGGCGCGGGGACGTCCGGCCCCTCCGCCTGGCGCAGGTACGCGAGCGCCGGGTCGCGGTAGCGCCCGTTCAGCTCCTTGAGGCGGGCCTCGCGCTGCGCGGGGGCACGGCGCTCCACGTCCAGCAGGAGCTGCTCGCGGTAGAGGTGTCCCAGCACCTGCGCCAGCGCCCACGCCACGCGGGGCTCGCGGTAGCCGTGCGCCCACGAAGCCTCCAGCCTGCCGCGCGCGCCGTCCAGGTCGTCCAGCGCGAACAGGGCGCGGCCCAGCGCGTACTCCCCGGGGCCCACCGCCTGCTCGCCCGCGCGGGCGATGTCCGCCTCCAGCGCGGCCATGCTCGCGCGCAGCGCCTCGCGGTCCTTGCGCGTGTCGTGCAGGCGCGACAGGGCGGAGTAGCGCGCCGAGGACTCGATGCGCTCCACGCGTTCGGTGAAGGCGCGGGCCAGCCGCTCGCGCTCGGCCACCTCGCCGCGCGCGAGCTTCGCCTGCGTGAGCGCGCCGGCCACCACCACCGCCACCGTGCCGCCCAGCGCCAGCGCCGCGCGGTGCTTGCGGACCTTCTTGCCCAGCCAGTAGCGCGCGCCATGCCGGGCCCGCACCGGCTCGCCCGACAGGAAGCGCTCCAGGTCGTCGGTGAACGCGCGGACGGAGTCGTAGCGGAGCGGCCGCTCCTTCTGGAGGCACTTGAGGACGACGGCCTCCAGGTCCTCCGGGATGTCCGGCTCCAGCAGGCGCGGACGCGGAGGCGGCTCCGACTGGAGCTTCGCGAGCACCTCCTTCTCCGTGCCGCCGGTGAAGGGGGGCTGCCCGGTGAGCAGCGCATACAACGTCGCGCCCAGCGCGTAGACGTCCGCGCGGCGGTCCAGGCGGTGGCCCTCGCCCCGGGCCTGCTCGGGCGGCATGTAGTGCGGCGTGCCCAGCACCGCGTTCGGGGTGGTGCTGTCCTCGCGCCAGTCGCGCGCGAGCCCGAAGTCCATCACGAACGGGAGGAAGCCTCCGTCCTCCGAGCGCTCCACCAGGATGTTGCCGGGCTTCAGGTCGCGGTGGACCAGCCCCACGCGGTGCGCGGCGTGCACGCCCTCCGCGGCCTGGCACAGCACCCAGACGCGCTGCTCCAGCGTGAGCGAGTGGGACAACTGCCCCAGCGACGGGCCCTCCACGTAGCGCATGGCGATGAAGGCGTGCCCGCGCACCTCGCCCACCTCGTAGACCTCGCACACGCGCTCGTGGCGCACGCGGGCCTGGGCGCGGGCCTCGGAGAGGAAGCGGCGGGCCAGCTCCGGATCCCCGTCGCGCACGAACTTGAGGGCCACGTTGCGGCGCAGGAGCGGGTCATAGGCCAGGAACACCTGCCCCATGCCGCCCTGCCCCAGGAAGCGCACGGGCTCGTAGCGGTCCCAGCCGGGCACCGGGAAGGCGGGCACGCCTTCGACGGGCAGCGAGGAGGGGACCGCCGTCGACAGCGTGGCGGCTTCCTCGATGGGGGCGCTCCCCCGGTCCGTGCGACCTTTGACCAGGTCCTGCCGCAAGAGGTCCAGGGTGTTCTCCGTCAGCCGGCCCCGTTCCTTCAGCAGTTCCAGGGGCCCGCGGTGCAGGCGGAGGGCCTCCTCGCGCAGGGCGGCCGCCTCGTCGGAGGACAGCAGCCCCTCGTCCAGCGCGAGCAGGACCTCCTCCTCGTACACCTCTTGATGACCTGCCCCGGGCACGGACGGGAGCATACGGGGAAGGCCGGGGAACGCGGGAGCGCCGCCGGAAGGGCGCCATGGGAGGGAGCGAGGGGGCGCTCCCGGAAAGGGGGAAGGCTGGCCCCTCCGGCGGGCTCCGTGAGACGGAGGCTAGGCGGTCCGGCGCTGACGGCGGCGCAGGCCCGGCACTCCCATCAGGCCCAGGAGGGCCAGCCAGGAGGCATCCGGCGCGGTGCTGCACCCGCCGCCCGCGAAGGCGCGCGAGCCCTGCACCGTCCAGGTGTACTCCGCGGGGGACTCATCCCGGTTGCCGCTGCCGTCCACCGCGCGCACCTGAAGGACGTGGTCCCCGGTGCCGACGGTGTAGGAGTCCTGGCAGGGGCCCCACTCGCCACCGTCGAGGCGGCACTCGAACGTGCTGCCCTCCTCCGTGGAGGCGTACTCGAAGTCCGCCGTGTGGCTGGAGGTGGTGGGCGCCGGGCCCTTCACGATGGAGGTGTCCGGGGCCTGCGTGTCCGGGCCCCGGGTGTCCACGACGAAGGGGACGGGGGTGGCCGCGGGGCTGGTGCCGCCGGGCGTCTGGGCCGTGGCCGTCACGGTGTGCGGGCCGTCCGGAAGCGGCGTCGAGGGGACGCAGCTCCAGTGGCCGCTCCCATCCACGGTGGCGGTGCAGACCACCGTGGAGCCCTCGCGCACCGTCACCGTGGCGCCGGGTTCGCCGGTGCCGGAGATGGCGGGCGTGCCGGTGGACACCGTGGTGTTCGCCACGGGGCCGGTGATGACCGGGGCGGCCGGAGCCGGGACCTGGGTGTTCACGACGAAGGGGACGGCGGTGGACGGGAAGCTGGTGGCGCTCCCGGGCGCCTGGGCCGTGGCCGTCACGGTGTGCGGGCCGTCCGCCAGGGGCGTCGTGGGCGTGCAGGTCCAGTGGCCGCTGGCGTCGGTGGTGGCGGTGCAGACCACGGTGGTGCCCTCACGCACCGTCACCGTGGCGCCGGGCTCGCTGGTGCCGGAGATGGGGGGCGTGCCGGTGGACACCGTCGTGTTCGCCACCGGGCCGGTGATGACCGGGGCCGGCGTCACGGGGCCCGGGTCCTGGGCCACGCACTTCTGGGTGGACGGGTCGCAGAACCCCTCGCAGACGTTGGACGCGTTGCACGTCTGGCCCACCTCCAGCAGACAGCGCGGCGAGCAGGTGTCACCGCCCACCAGGTTGCCGTCGTCGCACACCTCCGTGCCCGCGCGGACGCCGTCGCCGCACGTCGTGCCGCAGGCGCTGGGCGAGCCGTTGCAGCTGTAGCCCGGCTCCACGGCGCAGGTGGTGTTGCAGCCGTCGCCGTTGGCGGCGTTGCCGTCGTCGCACTGCTCGCCGGCGTTGAGCACGCCGTCGCCGCAGGTCTTGAAGCACGAGGTGCCGGGCGCGGGGCAGCTGTAGCCCGGCTCCACGGCGCAGGTGGCGTTGCAGCCGTCCCCCACCGTCGTGTTCCCGTCGTCGCACGCCTCGGCGCCCGCGCGGAGGCCGTCGCCGCAGAGGGTGTTGCAGGTGCTGGGCGCGCCCGAGCAGCTGTAGCCCGTCTCCACCTGGCAGCCGCTGGAGCAGCCGTCGCCGGACACCTTGTCCCCGTCGTCGCACGTCTCGTTCGCATCCAGGGCGCCATTGCCGCACGTCTGGGCGCACACGGACGGGCCCGTGGACGGCGTGGAGCAGGCGTAGCCGTCTTCCACGCGGCACTCGGTGGCGCAGCCGTCGCCGGACGTCAGGTTGCCGTCGTCGCACTGCTCGCCCGGGTTCACGGTGCCATCGCCGCAGGTCTTCGCGCAGGGCTGGCCCGGGGTGGCGCACGCGTAGCCCAGCTCCAGGGTGCAGGCGTTGGAGCAGCCATCGCCCAGGGCGGTGTTGCCGTCGTCGCACAGCTCTCCGGCGTTGAGCACGCCGTTGCCGCACAGCGGGGCGCAGACGGACGGAGCGCCGGAGCAGGTGTAGCCCGTCTCGATGCGGCACGCCGCGGAGCAGCCGTCGGAGCTGAACGCGTTGCCGTCGTCGCACTGCTCACCCGCGTTGATGGCGCCGTTGCCGCAGGTGGCCGCGCAGGCCTGGCCCGGCGTGGGGCACGCGTAGCCGTCCTCCACGCGGCAGCTGGCGTTGCAGCCGTCGTTCGCGGTGGTGTTGCCGTCGTCGCACTGCTCGCCGGGGTTCAGGTTGCCGTTGCCGCACGTCTGGGCGCAGGTGCTGGGCGCACCCGTGCAGCCGTAGCCGGGCTCGATGCCGCAGGTGGCGTTGCAGCCGTCGCCGCTCTTGGCGTTGCCGTCGTCGCACTCCTCGCGCGGGGAGACGGCGCCGTCACCGCAGCGGTCGTCGTAGGCGTCCACGAAGAGGTAGCGGAAGGCGTTCGGCGGGCTGGCCGCGTTCTCGTTGCACAGCTCGATGCGGTTGACGCCCGCGTGCCAGGCCGCGTTGGTGCCGAACTCGCGGAAGATGTTCTTCTGCCAGGGCTGGCCGGGCGGCTCGCTCACGGTGACGGGGGTGATGTCCACGCCGTTCACCTTCGCGCTGTCGAACCGGTTGTCGTTGAAGGTGGCCAGCCGCAGGCGGAACTGCGCGACGTTCGTCGTCGAGGGGATGAGGAAGTCCTGGTACACGCACGTCTGCGCGCCCTGGGGCGCCATGAAGCGCGCGGTCTGCATCTCCAGCGGCCAGTCGTTCGCGTTGCGCACGCCGGTGTCCGCGCCGGTGGTGGTGCCGGAGTAGAACCAGTGCGGATCCACCCCGCCCGCGGGCAGGCGGCGGTTCTGCGCGTCCACGCCGGTGTTGAACACCGCCACACCGGCCCTCACGCAGCGGCTGGGGCTGCCCGCGCAGGCGAAGCCGGGCTCCACCTCGCACTGCCGGCTGCACCCGTCGCCCTCGAAGCGGTTGCCGTCGTCGCAGACCTCCTGCGCGTACGACGGGTACTGGCGGTTGTCGAACGTGCCATTGCCACACAGCGACAAGTCACACGTGGCCGAACAGCCGTTGCCGTTGTCCGCGGTGTCGCCGTCGTCACACAGCTCGCCGGAGTCGGTGGCGTTGTTGCCGCACAGGCTCGCCAGCGAGCACGCGTTGCCGGGCACGTTGCACAGGAAGCCCGCCTCCACGGTGCCGGTGGCCGAACAGCCGTCTCCGCTCGCGGTGTTGCCGTCGTCGCACTGCTCGCCGGGCTGGAGCCGGCCGTCCCCCACGAGCCCGGAGGACTGGCTCGTGAGGACGGGCTCTGACGTGGAGGTCGCCGACTCGCAGCCGGCGAGGAGGAACAGCGAACACAGCGCCAGCGCGTGGAGGCCCGCGCGCAGGGCCATGCGGGGTGAATCTCCCCGGAGGGAATTCATCAGGGTCGTGAACATGAAGGGTCTGCCCTACTTCTTGAGGGTGTCGGGGGAAGAGGAGGAGGCCGGCGCCGTCTGCACGCCCTCGGCCTCTCCGACGATCTTGAACTCGACGCGGCGGTTCTTCGCGCGTCCGTCCGCCTTGGCGTTGTCCGCGATGGGCTGCTCGGGGCCGAAGCCCTTCGCCTCCAGCCGCTCGCGCTGCACGCCCTTGCTCACGAGGTAGTCCACCACCGCCTCGGCGCGCCGCTGGGACAGGTCCAGGTTGTACGCGGCCTTGCCGGTGTTGTCGGTGTGGCCTTCCACGCGGACCTTCTCAATGTCCGGATGGGACACGAGGATGGCCGCGACCTTGTCGAGCACCGCGTTGCTGCGCTTCTGGATGACGGCCTTGTTGTTCTCGAAGAACACGGCCTCGAGGATGCGGATGCTGCCGGAGTCGATGCGCGCGATGGGCGCCTCCTTGCAGCCGCCGTTGGACTCGGTGCCCGGTTCGTCGGGGCAGTTGTCCAGGCGGTCCACGATGCCGTCGCCGTCGCGGTCCGGCTCCACGTCCGGGCAGCCGTCGGCGTCCTTGTAGCGGTTGAACGTCTCCGGCTCCTTCGGGCACGCGTCCTTGGAGTCCACGATGCCGTCCCCGTCGGAGTCGGGGTCGTCCGGGCAGCCGTCCTCGTCCTGGAAGCCGTTCTTGTTCTCCGCCTGCGCGGGGCACTTATCCGCCAGGTTGGGGATGCCGTCCTGGTCGTCGTCCTTGTCCGGGCAGCCCTGGAGCTGCGCCAGGCCCGCGGTGGTGGGGCACTGATCATCGCGGTTCTTCACGCCGTCGCCGTCGGCATCCAGGTCGGGACACTCGGCGGCCACGTGGGGCTGGCCCGCGATACACACGGGGCCCTTGGGCGCGGGAGGCGTGCCGAAGGACACACCGGCGAGCACGCGGAAGCGCGGCGTGCCCGGCGTCTGGCCAAAGCCCGGGCCGCCCATGACGTACACCTCGGTGCCGTCGGCGGTGGGGACGCGCAGGCCCAGCAGGGCCTCCAGCGAGCTGGGCGAGTCCTGCGTGGGCACGGTGCCGCGCACGAGGACCTCCTCGCGCAGGCCCCAGAGGCTGGCGGACAGGTTCACGCCGCCGTTCAGCTCCACGCCCATCTCATCCTGGTACGGCTGCGTCTGCGGCGTCAGCGCGTACGTCTTCGTGCGCACGAGCGTCCCGACGTCCGCGCCCACGCGGAAGGTGCCGCCCAGCTGCTTGCCGGCGCCCAGGCGTGGGGAGAAGGTGAAGCCCTCGTCACGGGTGAGGGCGGCCTTGCTGCCCAGGGGCAGGGCCACGCCCAGGTGCAGCCCGAGGTCCATCGGTCCGCCCCGGCTCTCGGAGAGGAAGCCCACGCGGGCCTGGACCCACGGGGTGCCGAGCGCGCTGGTGGTGGGACGGGACACGCCGAGTCCGGCGGTCTCCGGGCCCCACTGGGCGACGATGGGCACCTGGGCGCCCACCTCCAGCCAGTTCGTGAAGGAGTACGCGGCGCTCAGGTGCGCCGTCACGCGGTTGGAGATGACGTCGGCCTGGCGGTCGCCGTCCTCCACGAGGACGAGGGGCCGGTTCTCGTAGTGCGCGGTCAGCCCGACGCGGAACTGCCCCGCGGGGAGCAGGTCCGCGGTGGACAGCACGAGGCTGTCGCGCATGCCGGGGTTGAGCTGCAGGCGCTCCAGTTCGATGCCCGGAATGGTGCTCTGGGCCTGGGCGCTGCTGAAGGCGCAGAGGACGGCCAGTCCTCCGAGCCCAAGGTGATGCCTTCGTGCGAACAAGCGTTCCTCCACATGCACTCGCGGGCTTGAAGGTGCCCGCGCCCTTCGCGAGGCGAGGGGTGGGCGGACGGTTGCACGCGAGGGGCCAGGAGGTGTCCGAAGCACGACATCGAGTCGTGGCGCGGAGATGCGAGGCGGGGCCCGGGCCGGGCCCTCGTGGCTGACGCGTCAGCGGAGGACACGGACACGGCGCTGACGCGTCAGGGGAGGACGCGGGGCCTACAGGTGGAAGTGGCCCGAGGCCTCCGGCTGGTAGGGCACGGCGAGGATGCGCAGGCGCCGGGTGCGGCCATTGGGGAGGGGCCACTCCACGGTCTGGCCCACGGACAGGCCAATGAGGGCGCTGCCCACGGGGGCGAGGATGGAGATGCGGCCGGCGTCGCTGTTGGCGTCCTTGGGATAGACGAGCGTCACCTCGCGCGTCTCCCCGGCCTCTTCGTCCTCGAAGACGACGGTGCTGTTCATGGTGACGACGTCGCGGGGGATGGCGCCGGAGGACGTGACGGTGGCGCGGGCGAGCTCGGACTCCAGCTGCTCCACGAGCTCCGCGTTGCGGGCGTTGCCGTACTGTTCGACGACGCGCTCCAGGCGCTGGAGGTCGGTGTCGGTGACGATGAGGGGGTGGTCGTGGGTCATGGCGATGGCCTCCTGCGTGGGAAGGGAATGACGGTGGAACGCATTCCCGGAAGGCGGGAGCGCGTGGCGTGGGGCTTCAGCGGGGGTGCAGCGGACGCCGTCCGTCGTGAACTACGCGAGACGGGCGGCGTGGGTGACAAGCCAGGCGGTGGCTCGGCCGTGCGCGGGCAGCATCCGGCGCACGGAGATCCGGCGCGGAGCACGCTGCATGCAGGCTGTGAGCGAAACCGTCATCTGACGAGGGACCCGGGGGGCTGCGGCTGCGGTGAAGTGCTGAATGTAGCCGCGTCGCCGGTGATTGCAACCGCCCCCCGGAGAACAGGCGGCCTGGCGGACAGCCGCCGTGACGCCCGGAGGCGCGGAATCAGCGCAGCGGGGACACGTCCTGGAACCACACCCCCGTGGCGCTGATGGCTTCCAGTGCGAGCTTGATGTCCTCGGGAATGACGAGGCTGTGGATGCCCCAGCTCCCAACGTCCTTGCAGATACACGTCGTCGGTGAGGTCGAAGTAGCGCTGCGGCATGGTTCGCGTTCCTGGACGAGCTCGTTCGCCAGGCTTCGCAACATCCGCGTCAACGAACCCCGGGTGTCCACGCACGTGGGCGTAGGGACGTGAAGGAAGCGACGCCGCCAGCAGCCTCGAGCCGCCTCCATTGGATGCATGGAAACAGGTGCGCTGCGCGCGAGCTCCACGACCGTGGACACGAAGGCGTCTTCGTCCAACTCCATGGGCTGGACGTCTCGTTGCGGCGTGTGGACGCGGACGGGCGTGGCATGAATGAGTGAAGCCTACCCAGAGTCGCGGCCGCGCTTGCCTTCCAGGGTCAGCCGAGCACAGAGGACAGCGCGGCCTCTGTCTCAGCCACCAGGGCCCGCACCAGGTCCGCCGCCGAGCCCTCTCGCGACAGCCCAATGCCCTGCCCCGCCCACAGGGCCATGAAGCGCGTATCGTTCTGCTTCGACGCAGCGGCCCGCAGCGTGCGCGTGGCCCCGTGCTGCTGAGGGAACGGCAGGATGGCGCCAGCCTCCTCCAGCGTGGTCGTCAGCTCGTTCGGAATCGCCCGTGCCGGGCGACCGGAGAAGGCGCGGGTGATGCGCGAGGACTCATCCCGGGCCTCACGCAGCAGCGCCTTGTGCGCCACCGCCGCGCTGGACTCCTGGCACCGCAGGAACGCCGTGCCCAATTGCACGGCCGCCGCACCGAGCATCCGCGCCGCCGCGACACCCCGTCCGTCCATGATGCCGCCGCTGGCGATGACCGGCACGCGCACGGCGTCCACCATCTGCGGCACCAGCGCCATCGTCCCCACCATGCCCGCGTCGAATGACCCGCCAAAGGAGCCCCGGTGGCCTCCCGCCTCCGAGCCCTGCGCGACAATCGCATCCACACCCGCGACCTCCAGCGCCCGGGCCTCGCGCACGTTCGTCGCCGTGCCCACGACGAGGATACCTCGCGACCGGAACGTCTCCAGCACCGGCGCTGGCGGGATGCCAAAGGTGAAGCTGAACACCGTGGGCGCCGCTTCGAGCACCGCCTCCACCTGCTTCGCGAAGTCCGGCATCGCCGCCGCCGGAATCACGGGAGGAGGCAGTCCCACCGCCGCATGGAAGCGCTCGAGGATGGCGAGCGTGGGCCCGGGGTCCGCAGGAGCCACCGCGGGCTGTGGAGCGAAGAGGTTGATGCCATACGGCCGCGACGTCCGGGCTCGCACCGCGCGGGCCTGCTGCACGATGTCCTCCGGCTGCACGTAGGCGGCCCCCAGCGAGCCCAGGCCCCCGGCCTCTGACACCGCCGCGACCAGCTCCGGCGGCGTCAGGCCGCCCGCCATGGGCGCCTGGATGAGCGGATGCTCCACGCCGAGCCGCTCCGCGAACCTGCGCCACGCCTGCGGATCCATCATGGCCACACCTCCCGTGACTCACGTCGGACAGCATTAACGGCCCGGCTTCACACTGCAGCTCCGCGCGCTCCGGCAGCATCAGTCCTGCTTCCACGCTCCATGCCGGACGCGGCGCTACGTCCCGCACTTGCCGGTATCCAGGTAGCTATCCAGGGGCCCGGTGAAAGGCCGGCGGGAGCACCACCAGGTCGTACCAACGGGGCTCCAGAACATCGCCAGGGCCCAACCGCCATCGTCTCGCACGTCCCGGTTCGTCACCGCAGACACGAAGTCGTCGATGCCACCGTGGCAGGCGCGATTCGACGGAGCCAGTCCCCTTCCAGAACAAGGCCCGCCTGAACGCGGTCAGCGTCTCCAGGACCTTCAACTCCGCTGCGGAACACCGGGGCAGGTTCTTCATGAGTTCACTGGCACTGCAAGGTCGTGCCGCGAGCGCACCAGGATTCCGAACCTCCAGACCGTCCCCCTCCGCCCGGTACGGTCCAAACCTGTCCGACAGTCGGACAAGTTCCCGGTGCCCGAACCGGTCCGACAGTCGGACAGGTTCTCGCGGCCCAGCCCTGTCCGACTGTCGGACAGGTTTTCGCGGGCCGCCTCCGGCGGGGAAGCCCTGCGGGGCTCTCAACTTCTCATCCATGTGGACAGGCTTCATGCCCGACGGCTTGGAGCTCTCCGCGCCCTGGTGTTGATCGACACCCCGGCGCCCGTCATTCGCAGTCGTAGTTCGGCGCGGGCGCACCGGGCTCCAGGACGACCGGCGCCGGTCCTCCTGCCTTTACCAGCGCTTCACCGCAGTCCAGCGTCACGTCCTTCGCCAGGTGCCGGTACAGGACACACGACGCGCGCTCCACGAAGAACGCCTGCTTCGGCCAGTCCGGTCCTCGCGAGGCCAGGATGGCCACGGCGTACCGCCCACCGTCCGGCAGCGTCACCACCCCCACCTCGTTGAGCACGTTGTAGCGCGCGTCATCACCACAGCAGCCCGGCGGCAACCACCCACCCTTGTGCTGGAGCGACGCGCGAGCGTTCGCGGGCAGGCGCGTCCCCAGCCAGCCGCCGCAGCCGTCGCGAGGCGTCAACTCCATCCACTTCAGCAGCCGCGCCGTGGGCTCCTTCTCCAGCAGCTCCTGCCGCTCCAACCGCGCCAGGAAGGACACCATGTCGTCCGCGCAAAAGTAGTTGTCCCGCCCCATCACGCGCGGAGAGTTCGTCGCCCAGCGCTCCCGGCCGTAGTTCCACTTCGTCAGCGCCGTGTGCTTCAGGCCCAGCTTCTGAAGATAGACATTGATGGCATCCGGTCCGCCCACCAGGTCGATGACCTCTCCGGACGCCTCGTTGTCCGACGTGCGGAACACCTTCTCCGCGAGCGGCGCCACCGCCGTCAGGTCCCGCTGCTCCAGCGCCGCCGCGACCCAGAACACCTTCGCGGAGCTGGCGGAGATGTGCGGCTCCAGGCCGGAGACGCTCGCCGTCTCCCCCGTGCGCAGGTCCATCACCGCCAGCGACAGGTCCGTTCCGGGGGACAGGCGCGCGGCCTCGCCCGCCAGCGACTCCACCACCGTCTTCAGGGACTCCCGGGGCACGGGCGCGTCCTGCGTCGTCGCGCAACCGCTCATCGCCACGAGCCCCACCCAGAGCCACACCGTCCGCATCCGCGACCCCTTGTCCGAAGTTCAGTGAATCAGCCGGTGCACCTGCTCCAGCATCAACGCCGTCACCAGCCCACAGTACGTGCCCAGCACGTATCCCAGCACCGCGAGCAGCACGCCCACCGGCGCGAGCGCGGGATGGAAGGCCGCCGCCACCACGGACGCGGAGGCCGTGCCTCCCACGTTCGCCTGCGACCCCACCGCCGCGAAGAACACCGGCGCCTTCAGCCAGCGCCGCGCGCCCATCGTCACCGCCGCGTGGATGCACATCCACACCGCCCCCACCGCCACCAGCGCGGGCGCGTCCCACAACCGCCGGAACTCCGCCTGCGCGCCAATCGTCGCCACCAGCAGGTACAGGAAGAGCGAGCCCAGCCGGCTCGCCCCCGCGCCCTCCAGCCTGCGCACCGGCGTGAACGACAGCACCACGCCCACCGTCGTCACCAGCAGCACCACCCACGTGAAGCCCGTCACCACGTTGCCCAGGTCCGGCAGCTTCTTCGCCAGCGCCGTGCACGCCACCGTCACGCCGAACGCCACCGCCAGCATCGACAGCAAATCCGACAGGCTTGCGGGCCGGGCGGTCGCCGCTTGGATCCGCGCGGACTCCTCGCGCACCCGGTCCAGCGCCGTCCGGTCCGCGCCGATGCTCTCATCCATCGCCTTCTCACGCCCGGCGAAGGACAGCAGCACCGCCGTCCACACGTTGGACACGCCCACGTCCACCACCACCAGCATGCTCAACGTGCTGTCCAGCGCGCCCACGCTCTGGCCAATCGCCACGAAGTTCGCGCTGCCGCCAATCCACGACCCGCTGAGCGCCGCCAATCCCTTCCACGCCTGGTCCCCCAGCTCCGCCGGCACCAGCCACCCCAGGGCCAGATACGCGAGCGGCCCGCCCACCATGATGCCCAGCGACCCCGCCAGGAAGACGCCCACCGCGTTGCGCCCCAGCCTCGCGATGGCGGGCAGGTCCACCGACAGCACCAGCAGCACCAGGCTCGCGGGCAGCAGGTACACGCGCGTGAAGCGGTACAGCTCAGACTGCGTGGGGATGACGCCCGTGTTCGACAGCAGCGTCGGCACGAAGTACGCGAACACCAGCAGCGGCACGACGTTGAAGAACCGCTCCACCGCCGGGTAGCGCTGCAAGGCATACAGCCCCGCCAGCACCGCGAGCAGCACGGCGAGCACCGCCATCGGATCCTGGATGAGCGGTGGCGTCACCGGGGCTCCACACCCAGGCCCGCGCCTTCCCCCAGCTGGATGCGGCCCTGCACCACCGGATGCGCGCGGTACGGGTCTTCGGCGAGCAGCAGGTTGCCGTCCAGGTCCACCCAGTCCACCAGCGGCGCCAGGTGCGCGCCCGCCGCGATGCCCAGCCCCGTCTCCACCATGCAGCCCAGCATCACCTTCAGGCCGCACGCGCGCGCCGTCTCGATGATGCGCAGCGCTTCACGGATGCCGCCGCTCTTCTGGAGCTTCACGTTGATGCCGTGGAAGCCCTCCGCCAGCTTCGGCACGTCCGACGCCTTCGTCAGCGACTCGTCCGCCACCAGCGGCAGCGGCGAGCGCGCGCGCAGCCACTTCGCGCCCTCCACGTCCGCCGCGGGCAGCGGCTGCTCCACCAACTCCACGCCCTGCGTGGACAGCCACTGGATGTGCGCCAGGGCTTCGTCCGGCTTCCAGGCTTCGTTGGCGTCCACGCGGATGGTCTGCGCCGTCAGCGCGCGCACCGTGCCGAACACCTCCCGCACCCGGTCCGCGCCCAGCTTCACCTTCAGCACCGGGAAGTCCGCCGCCTCGCGCACCTTCACCGCGAGCGTCTCCGGCACGTCGATGCCAATGGACATGGACGTCACCGGCTGGCGCGCGGGGTCCACGCCCAGCATCCGGTACAGCGGCATGCCCATCACCTTGCCCGCCCAGTCGTGCAGCGCCAGGTCCACCGCCGCCTTCGCCGCGGGGTTGTCCGGCAGCGCCGCGTCCACGGCCTCGGACACGTCACGGAAGCAGCGCAGGTCGCGGCCCTCCAGCACCGGAGCCAGCTTGTGGAGCGCGGCCTCCACCGTCTCCCACGACTCGCCGTAGCGCACGTTGGGGGCGGCCTCGCCGTAGCCCACGTGCCCTCCGGAGCGCACCTCCACGAACACGTTGCGCTTCACCGTGCTCGTGCCCCGGGCAATGGTCCAGGCGTGACGCAGCGGCAGTTCCACGGTGCGAAAGCTCAACGGCGAGGCCATGGGCGGACTCCCTCCAGGGCTCCACCCTTAACACGGCACTCCCGGCAAACGCCGCTTCCGTTGCCTTCCGGGGCCCAAGGCGCGAGCCTCCGGGCCATGCGTCTCCTGCCCCTCCTCGCCGTGTTTTTCGCGCTGGGTCCAAGCCACGCCGCGTCATCCCGTCCCGCGCCCAGGGACGAGCTGCGGACGCTGCTCGCGGAGCTCGTCGCCGCGGACACGTCCAACCCGCCCGGCAACGAGACGGCCGCGGCCCGGGTGGCGGCGAAGTGGCTGCGTGAGGCGGGCATCGAGTCGGAGCTCATCGAGCCCTCGCCCGGGCGCGGGAATCTCCTGGTGCGCTTGAAGGGCAGCGGCAAGGGGAGGCCGGTGCTCGTGCTCGCGCACCTGGACACGGTGCCGGCGGTGAAGGCCGAGTGGGCCACCGACCCGTGGACGCTCACGGAGAAGGACGGCCTGCTTTATGGACGCGGAGTGCAGGACAACAAGGGCATGGCGGCGGCGAGCATCCTCGCGCTGCGCCGGCTGAAGCAGGAGGGCGGCGCGCGCTCGCGCGACATCCTGTTGTACCTGGGCGCGGACGAGGAGGTGGGCTCCGGGCAGGGGTTGGACTGGATGATGGAGCACCGCCCGGAGCTGAAGGAGGCGGAGTTCGCGCTCAACGAAGGCGGCCTCACGGAGCTGTCGCCGGACCGCAAGGAGGTGCGCTTCGTGGCGCTCCAGGCCGCGGAGCGCGTGTCCCGCAACGTGACGCTCAAGGCCACGGGCCCTGGAGGCCACTCGTCCGCGCCGCCCGTGGACGCGGGGCCCCTGGTGCGGGTGGCCGCGGCCGTGGCGCGAGTGGGCGCCCTCACCTTCCCCGCGCACCTGACGCCCGCCGCGCGGCTCCACGTGCAGGGCCGAGCGCCGACGACGCCCGGGGAGCTGGGAGAAGCGCTGCGCCGCATCGCCGCCGCGCCGGACGCGCCGCCCGAGGACGCGGTGGCCACCGTGGCGAGGCTGGAGCCCGCGCTGGGCGCCGTGCTGCGCACCACCTGCGTGCCCACGGTGTTCAAGGCCGGCACGCGCTCCAACGTGATTCCCGCGACGGCCGAGGCCACCGTGAACTGCCGTCTGCTGCCGGACGCGGACCCCAAGGCCGTGCGCGAGCGCATCGTCGCGGCCGTGAACGACAAGGACATCGAGGTGGAGATGGACGTGTCGCCGCCGGACTCGCCCATGTCGCCCGTGGGGGACAACGCGATGTTCCGCGCGGTGAAGGCCGCCGCGGCGAAGGTGTGGCCGAAGGCGCCGGTGCTGCCGCGCATGTCCACCGGCACCACCGAGTCCGCCACGCTGCGCCGCGCGGGCATCCACGCCTACGGCATCGACCTCTTCGCGCTGACGCCGGACGACGCGCGCACCGCGCACGCGCCCAACGAGCGCGTCCCGGTGGCGTCGCTCCAGCCCGGCGCGGAGTTCGTCTACCTCACCCTCAAGCACTTGACGCGCTGACCCTCATGGCGCCGCGGGGAGGGCCTTGGGGCGGTATTCCTGAAGCCATACCTTCTCGAAGCCCCAGGTGAAGAGCATCCAGTGGGAGGTGTGGCTGGTGAAGCCCTCCGCATGGATGGGGCGGGTGACGGTGATGATGCGCGTGCCGGGGGTGCACGTGCGCAGGTGGGCGACGAGCCGCGCCTTCGTCTCCGGGCTGAACGCCACCCAGTTGCAGAAGATGTGCGTCGCGTCCGCCAGCGGCTCGCGGGTCATGTCGCCCACGGTGAGCGTGATGCCCGCGGGCCCGAGCCACGGCGCCACGCGCGCCACGTGGTCCGCGAGCAGCTCCACGCCATGCGCCCCCGCGCCCCACCAGCGCGCCGCGAGTAGCACGCGGCCCCGCCCCGCGCCCAGGTCCACCACACGGCTGCCGCGCCCCACGCCTGCCTTCTTGAGGAACGCCAGCGCCGTCACCAGCGGCGTCTCGCCGTACATCAGCTCGCGGAACGACTGGCCCGTGGCCTGGAGCGCTCGCGCCATCTCGAAGGTGCGCCGCGCGGCGTAGGGCGTGCGAAGGATGCGCTGCCACCACAGCCCCAGGTACGGCTTCAGGAGCCGGGGACGCAGGAGGAGCAGCAGCAGGTCGGTGACGCGCAGCACGACGGCGATGACGATGCCCTGCAGTTGCAGCGACAGCCGCTGGAGGAACGGCAGCTCGAACTCGTCCTGCGCGTCGTCGCGGCGCGGTGAAGGCTCGGGAGGCGGCGCGGGATCCGTCATGCGGCGCGGAGGCTTGCTGGATTCCGGGGCCCACGCAATGCCCCGCGTCTGACGGGGACGCGCCTGCCTCTACGCCAACCCCTGCGTGTACTCGGTGAACCTGAAGACGCCGGACTTCAGCGGCGCCGCCGGGAAGCCCTTCTCCGTGCCGTCCCCCCCACCCGCATCGACCTCACCGCGCAGCTGGGGCGCTGAGCGCCCCGCGGCGGGGCCAGGGCCTCACAGCAGCTTCTTCGCCGCCCTGGCCAGGGCCTTGTCCTCGGCCACGGCGGGAACCTCCATGAGGCGCGCGGCCACGACCTTGCCCACCGCGGGGTTCACGGCCGCGACCTTGAGGTACGCCGCCGCGCGCGTGAGCAGGTCCACATGCGGCAGGGACCTGACCACGCGGGCGAGCAGCTCCTTCGCCAGGAGGGGCGGCTCGAAGGCCTCGAAGAGGCCGCGCAGCGCCTGCCGCTCCAGCACCTCCGGACGCGTCTCCGCCAGGTTCAGCGCGGGCCGAAGCAGGGCCAGCCCCAGCGCGCGCATCGCCTCCGCGACGACGCCGGGCTTCCACCCGTCCGCGAACGCCAGCAGCAGGGCCTCCGCGCCGCGCACGTCGCCCAGCATGCCCAGCGCGTACACGGCGTGCTTCGCCTCCACGTCGTCGTGGCCGCGGCCCTGCACCATGTCGATGAACCGGTCGAGCACCTCCGCGTCCCCCAGCCGGGCCAGCGCCTCCGCCGCCTCGCGCCGCACCTCGCGCGACGGGTCCGAGTGCAGCACCTGGCGCAGCACGGGCATGGCCACCGTGCCCAGGTCCGCCAGCATGGCCACCGCCGCCCCGCGCGCGTCCTTCGTCGTCTCTGACAGCGCCGCCTGCATCAGCGGCACCGCCTTGTCCTTGCGGCGCCGCGCCAGCTCCGCCACGGCCTTCTCCCCCGTCTCCCGGGCCTGCACGTCCTCCAGCGTCTCCCGCGCGTACAGGCGCAGGCCCATGTCGTGCCCCCCGCGCGTCAACGCGTCCAGCTCCCGCCTCGCCTGCACCCCGCCCATCGCGCCCAGCACGCGGATGGCGGTGCGGCGCACCATGCGGCTGTGGCGCTCGTTCAGCGCGCCCCGCACGACGACGAGGGCCTCCTCTCCACGCGCCGCCACCGTGCGCGCCACGAAGGCGCTCGCCGAGCCATCGCTCCACGCCGGGTAGAGCTCCCGCATCAGCGCGTCCGACCCCAGGCCCGCGTAGTAGCGCGCCGCGTGCGCCGCCGCCTCGTAGCGCGTCAGCTCCCCGCGCGCCCGGCGCACCATCGCCTCGCCCGGGCTCAGCACCTCCTCCGGCCGGTGCACGTGGATGCTCGGGTGCGTGGGCACGGCCTCAAGCCCGGCCAGGTCCACCTGCACCGCGCCGGACAGCCGCACCAGCGCGATGCCCAGCACCTGGTACACCTTGATGAAGTCGTCCAGCCGCTCCGCCGGGTCCGCCCGCTGCGCCAGCGCCTCCAGCAGCGCGCCCGGCTTCTCCAGCCCCAGCTCCTTCAGCCGCGACACCAGCGGCTCCACCGTCCGGGGGCTCACCGCCGAAAGGCCGCTGGCGAACGCGTCCGCCAGCTCGTCGCGCACCTCCGCCAGCGCGATGGCCGCCCGCGACGCGCCCGCCGCCCGGGCCGCCTCCGCCCACCCGCTGCGAGGCAGCGCGTTCGGCGCGGTGGGGGCCCGCACGCGGCCGCGCCGCCGGGGCGACACGGGCGCGTCCTCCGAACGCCCCAGCGTGCGCAGGTCCAGCCCCTCCGGTGTCCGCACCACCACGGCGGTGGGGAAAAGCGTGGGCAGCGCCGCCTCCAGGCCCACGTCGCCCAGCACCGCCACCAGCCTCGAGTCCTCCAGCGCGCTCGACAGCGGCTCCTCCAGCGAGGAGTCCACGGGCAGGAAGAGTCCGCGTCCCGAGCCGTCCACGAACTGGGAGCGCGTCCCGCTGGCGAGCAGCGTCTCCACCCGCACGGCCACCGGCAGCAGGTCCGGCGCGAACACGTCCTTGCGGTGCTCCTGGAAGGCCGTCATCACCGCGCCCACGTCCGGCAGCGCCACCTCCACCAGCCGCTCCAGCACGGCCCTGTCCACCGGAGCGCCGCCCGTCCACTCCTCCAGGTCCAGCCGGTGCGGCGCGAAGCCCGGGTACTGGTTGCCCTGCGCTCCCTGGAGCACGTAGCCCGCGTGGCTCTTCTTGGGCGCCACCGTCTTGAGGGTGGCGGGGAGGATCTGCTTCTCGCTGTAGTGGCCGCCCGACACCAGGTCCACGAAGCGGCTCTCGCGGACCATGAACCGGTCCGCCGTCACCTTGGAGGAGAACGCGTACTCCACCAGCGTCAGCCCCGTGACGGGCGTCCGGTCCTTCTTCGTCCACGTCTTGCCAATCAGCTCCTCGACGTGGCGGGCCTCCAGCGCGTCGCCGCCCAGGTGCTTCTCCACCTTGCGCGCGGTGAGCAGCATGTCCGCCACCAGGTCCGTGTACACCGGCGCCTCGAAGGTGCCCGTGCGCGAGGCCGCCGCGTCCAGGAGGCCCGCCAGCTCCACCGCCCGCGCGGACAGCCGCCGCAGGCCGTTGGCCCGGAGCGCCTCACCCAGCGCGCGCACCTGCTCCGGCCGCTCGGCACCCAGCGACGCCACGCCCGACAGACCCAGCTCGCGCACCAGCGTGGACACCTGCGCCACGCCCGCCTTCATCAGGTCGCCCGTCTCCGCCTTGCCCTTCTTCACGCTCTTCCTGGCGCCGCCCGAACCGGCCGGAGCCGCCGGGGCCGCCTCCGCCGTCACGAAGGCCTGCGGCGCCCGGGCCCACGCCACCAGCAGCGCCGCCGCGTGCTTGCAGAAGGGGCGCGAGCGCGCCGCCATGCACGAGCACCGCCCCTTCACGTCCGAGCGCGACTCGCCGAACACCAGCGACACCTTGTACGGCGTCGCCCCGGAGCCCGCCGCGTCCGCGAACAGGCGGTTCTCGTAGCGCGACAGGTTGGTGAGCTGCTTGCCGTCGAACAGGGCCGCGCCCTTGGCCAGCTCCGCCTTGTCGCTGATGATCTCCGTCATCCCGCCCATCCCGATGATGGGCCGCACCTCAGCCATGACGCTCCCCCTTCTTGTCGTCGGACGCGAGCAGCGGCGCCAGGTCCTGGTTGCGCATCACCCGCTCCACCACGTCCACCAGCTTGCGCGGCGTGCACCCGAAGCACGGGATCCCCAGCGCGGTGAGCTGCTCCGCCATCGCGTGGTCGTACGACGGCCGCCCGCTGTCCGACAGCGCCAGCAGGCACAGCACCTTGGAGCGTGAGTCCACCAGCTGCCGCAGCCGGGCCACCAGCTCCTCCGCGTTGCCGCCCTCGTACAGGTCGGTGATGAGGATGAAGAGCGTCTTCTCCGGCCGGCGCACGTAGTGCTCCTGCGCGTAGGCCACCGCCCGGTTGATGTCCGTGCCGCCGCCCAGCTGCGCGGAGAAGAGGACCTCCACCGGGTCCGCCAGCACGGGCGTCATGTCGACGATCTCCGTGTCGAACAGCACCAGGCTCGTGCGCAGCACGTCCAGCGACGCGAAGATGGCCGCCATCACGGAGCTGTACACCACGCTCTCCGCCATGGAGCCGGACTGGTCCACCACCAGCGTCACGTCCCACTCGTGGTGACGGCGCTGGTTGGGCCAGAAGTAGAAGCGCTCCGGGATGAGGCGCTTTCTCTCCGGGTCCCAGCCCTTCAGGTTGGAGCGGATGGTCCGGCGCCAGTCGATGTTGCGCGCGATGGGGATGGGGCTCGTCCTGTCCCTGCGCAGCGCCCCCAGCACCGCCGTGCGCAGCGGGGACTCCAGCTTCTTGCGCAGGTCCTCCACCACCTCGCGGATGATGGCGCGCGCGGTGTCCTTGGCCTGCTCCGGGATGAGCCCCCGGGCGCTCACCAGCGTCGTCACCAGCTCCAGGTTCTTGTCCAGGAAGGGCAGCGTCTCCGGTTCGAAGAGCAGCTGCGTGAGCCCCTTCTTCTCGATGGCGTCCTTCTGCACCAGCGCGATGACGTCGTCCTGGAAGAAGTCGCGCAGCGCGCCCAGCCACTTGGGCAGATACGGCTTGGAGCCGCCCCGCCCCGCCGAGCGCTCGCCGTAGACGAAGGAGAGCGCGTCATCCAGCCCCTCCAGGTCGTCGCCCTTCAGGTCCACGGTGTCCGCGCTGGCGCCCAGCGAACTCAGGGAAGGGCAGGAGCCCGTCTTCTCCGCCTCCGGGCCCAGCGCCAGCCGCCAGCGCAACAGCGCGTCGCGGTCCTTCGGGTCCAGGTCCTTGGGGTCCACGCTCATAGCAGGTCATCCAGGTCGTCGAGCGCCTTGCCCAGGTCCGCGCTCAGGTCCTTCAGCGTCGCCTTGTCCTTCTCCTCCAGCACCGCCTTCACCGCGCGCCCCTTGTCCTTCAGCTGGCGCACGCCCATCACGTTCTCCATCAGGTAGCGGCGCTCCGTGGCCCCCAGCGCGCCCAGCGCCCGGCGCAGCACCGGCAGCGTCTGCCGGAAGCGCTCGGGCTCCACGCTGACGAGGAAGTCGTCCAGCGCCTTCACCACGTCGCGGCTCTTCACCAGCACCAGCGCGTTCACCTGGAGGAAGCCCTCCAGGTACGCCGCCGCGTCCGCCGGCTCCACCGCCGCCGACAGCCGCCGGCCCACCTCCAGCGCCACGTCCGCCTCCGGCAGCTCGCGCGCCAGGTACAACAGGCCCGTGGCCAGCCCCGACGTCGCGGGGTGCACCGCGTGGCTCGCCATCAACCCGCGCGCCTCCACGAACCAGCCCTCCTTGTCCGCGCGCGGCTGGGACAGCGCCACCTCGTGCAGCGTGCGCAGCGCGTCCAGCACCGGGAGCACCGCCTCCGGAGCGCAGGCGCTGGCGTCGCGCACGCGCAGCAGCGCCCGGCCGAAGGTCTTCTCCCCCAGCGCCGCCACCGCCTCGTCGCCCACGTCCGAGTGCGCGCGCGAGGTGCCGTAGGCCATCAGCCCCGACAGCGCCCGCGCCGCGGACGCGAGCGACGGCAGGTCCGCGTCCGTGGCCGCGTGCGCGTCACAGACCTTGAGCGCCTGGGCCACCGTCTGGGAGCAGCCGGTGATGACGGACTCCAGCAACACGTCCGCCGCCTGGGCCGTCGTCTTCGCCTGGGTCAGCCGCTCCTGGAGCACGCGCGTCGTCACGGCCTCCAGCGAGTCACCCAGGACAATCTTCTCCACCAGCGCCACGTCCGTGGACGGCGTCCACTGCGCCTGCCACGCCTCGCGCACGCGGGTGAGCGCCGCGTAGCCGCCGGCCTCCGCCTCCCCACCCTGCTTGCGCGACGAGCCCGTGCCGGACAGCGTGGCGTACGGGATGCCCGCCACGCGCAGCCGGTGGAGGAACACGGAGGAGCCCACCTCCACCGGGTTGTTGAGCCGCAGCGTGAACGTCTCCGGGCTGTCCGTGCGCGGCAGCCGCCGCTCGCCCACCTCGCGCCAGAACTCCGCCTGGAGCGAGTTCTGCCCGATGCGGCTCGCCACCTGCCCCACTTCATGGCCGATGACGCTCTTCCACAGGAAGCCGTCCACGTGCGTCGCGTCGCCCCGGCACAGCGTGGCGACCGTGGCCTCGCGCAGCTCATCCAGGCCCGGGGCGCTCTTCTCGCGCAGATCCGACAGCGTCACCGCCAGCCGGTACGCCTCCAGCACGTCCGACAGCGACGCGGAGAAGCCGCGCATCCGCAGGTGCGCCGCGAAGTCCAGCAGCACCTCCAGCGTGGCCCGCCGGAAGTCGCAGTTCGCCTCGTGGGCCTTCTGGTAGAAGTGCGGCGCCCGGTTGCCCGCGCCGTACCCCAGCTGCTCCGACAGGCGCGGGAAGCTGTACGGAATCACCGTCACCGCGCATGGCCCGGCCTGCGGCAGCTTCGCCTCCTCCGCCGGGTCCACGCTCTTCGCCAGGAAGGCCGCGATGTGGGCCGCGCCCGCCACCACCGCCACCTTCTCCGGCGCCACGCCTCCCGCCACCACCTCCAGCACCTTGCGCGCCATGAAGGCGTCGCGCTGGCCGTGATAGGCCAGCCGGGGCCCCGCGTTGAGGACCTCCGCCCAGGCGATGAGCAGCGGCTGGAACTGCTCCGGGCTCCAGTCCGGCGCCTCGAAGGACGCCTCCCAGAACTCCTCGAAGGAGCGGTAGCCGTGCGAGCGCGCGAACGCCTCCGTCACCGGCACCACCGGCTCCTCCTCCAGCGCGGCCGCATCCGGCCCCGTGGCCTCCGCCTCCAGGCCCAGGCCGGGCACCTGGCGGTCCACCGCGAGGCTGACGCCCACCGGGATATCGATGAACTCCGCCCGTGCGCCGTTCGCCCGGGCCCACTTCAGCGCCTGGTACTCCGGCGAGTACGCCGCGAAGGGCCACAGCGAGGAGGACGGGGTGCCATCCGTGCGGTAGCCCAGGATGGCCACGGGCGGCCGGGTCTGCGCGTCGCACAGCACGTCCACCAGCGCGGTGGCGTCGCAGGGGCCCTCCACGAGGACCACCTCCGGCTTCACCCGCTCCAGCCACTTCAGGAGCACGGCGGTGGTGCGCGGCGAGTGGTGACGGACCGGGAAGTGCCGCACCCGGGACAGCAGGGCGAAGTCCATCAGCCCCTCAGGAGCTTCTTGCTCGCGGTGTACAGCTCCTTCCACGGGCCCGAACGTGTCTTGGCCACCGTCTCCATGTACTCGCGCAGCGCCTTCACGTCGTCCTCCTGCTCCTTCACCACCGCGCCCACCAGCGACGCCGCCAGCTCCTGCGACGTCACCGTCCCGGAGCCGAACTGCTGCGCGAGGATGGAGCTGTTGAACAGCACGCTGATGGCCTCCGCCGTGGACAGCACCGCCCCGGGCGTGCGCACCTTCGTCTTGCCGTCCTTCGTCACGCCCTTGCGCAGCTCGTGGAAGAGCGTCAGCAGCACGCGCGACAGCTCCTCCGGCGGCGGTACGCCCACCTGGTAGTCCGTGCGCAGCTCCGCCTCGCGCTTGGTGACGATTTGAATCTCCTGCTCCAGGTCCTCCACCACCGGCACGGTGACGAAGTTGAAGCGGCGCTTGAGCGCGGCGCTCATCTCGTTGACGCCGCGGTCGCGCGTGTTCGCGGTGGCGATGAGGTTGAAGCCGCGCTGCGCGCTCGTCACCTCCCCCAGCTCCGGCACCGACACCTGCTTCTCCGACAGGATGGAGATGAGCGAGTCTTGAATCTCCGGCGACGTGCGCGTCACCTCTTCAAAGCGGGCGAACTTGCCCGAGCGCATGGCGCGCAGGATGGGCGACGGCACCAGCGCCTCCGGCGTGGGGCCCTGCGCGAGCAAGAGCGCGTAGTTCCACGAGTACTTGATGTGGTCCTCGCTGGTCCCCGCCGTGCCCTGGACGACGAGCGCGGACGTGCCGCTGATGGCCGCGGACAGGTGCTCCGACAGCCAGCTCTTCGCGGTACCCGGCTCGCCCACGAGCATCAGCGCGCGGTCCGACGCGAGCGTCGCGATGCACACCTGGATGAGCCCCTTGTCGCCCACGTACTTGGGCGTGATGGCCACGCCGCCCACGGGCTTGGGGCTGCCCAGGATGTACGTCTCCACCGCGCGAGGCGACAGCGCCCAACCCGGTGGGCGGGGCTTGTCGTCATGCGCGGCGAGGGCGTCCAGCTCGTTCTTGTACTTCGCTTCGGCAGGCAGGCGGATGTCCGGCATGAGCTGCACGCTATCCACTCGGTCTGACATCCGGCAAACGTCCCGGCTGCCTGCCAGGCCGGTTCCGGGACCGGAGACTTTCCTACCCGCCGGTGCGCCTGGAACTCAGGCCGTGGTGCCCGGCGCGTGCATCCACTGCACGAGCTGGACGATGACGCCGTTCGCGTCGGCGACCTGGAAGTAGCGCTCGCCCCAGGCCTCCGTCTCGATGGGCGTCAGGATGTTCACGCCCTCCGCCTGGATGCGCGCGTACTCCGCGTCGATGTCGTCCACGACGAACGCGACGATGAGCCCGTCCGCCCGGCGCGCCTTGAGCGACTCCGGCTTGAGCGTCTTCAGGCCCGTGCGCAGGTAGATGACGTTGAAGCCCACGTCGGGCCGGCTCAGCGACACGAAGCCATCCGCGGCCATCGCCTCCGTGAAGCCGAAGTGGCGCTTCAGGAAGGACGCGGAGGCCTCCACGTCATCGACGTTCAGGGACACGGCGGAAGCGGTGACTCGCATGGACGGTTCCTCCCCACGGGTTCGACGGCTCAATCTACGTACGTCGTACGGAGTTGCACGTCAAGGTCGCGGCGTTGGAAGAATCCGGCGCATGGCATCGCATCGCAGCAGCATGGGAGACCCCACCCGGACGCTGGAGCTGTTGTGGCGGGAGTCCCTGCCCGCGAAGGGCCAGCGCGGTCCGAAGCAGACGCTCACCGTCACCGCCGTAGTCGAGGCGGCGGTGGCGCTGGCGGACGCGGAGGGGCTGGACGCGGTGACGATGCGGGCGCTGGCGGGGAGGCTGGGCATCGCGCCCATGGCGCTCTACACCTATGTGCCGGGGCGGGCGGAGCTCATCGACGTGATGCTCGACACCCTCTACGCGGGCATGGCCCGGCGCAAGCCGAAGGCCCGGAACTGGCGCTCGCGGCTGGAGGCCGTGGCGCATGACAACCGCGCCCTGTTCACCGAGCACCCATGGCTCGCGGATGTGTCCACCACGCGCCCGCCCCTCGGCCCGGGCCAGTTGGCCAAGTACGAGTACGAGCTCCAGGCGCTCGAAGGCGTGGGCCTGGACGACGTGGCGCAGGACGCCGCGTTGACGTTCGTGCTGGGCTTCGTGGAGTCCTCCGCGCGGGCGGCCTCGGACCAGCGCGCCGCGCGGCTGGAGTCACGGATGAGTGACGGGGACTGGTGGGAGGCGAACGCGCCCCTGCTCACGCGCATGTTCGATGCGGAGCGCTACCCCACCGCGTCCCGGGTGGGCTCCGCGGCGGGCGCGGCCCATGGCGCCGCGTACGACCCGGACCATGCCTATGCCTTCGGCCTGGAGCGCATCCTGGACGGGCTGGCCGCGCTCATTGAACGGCCGCGCGCTGCTCGCCCCCCGGCCCGGAAGACGCCCCGGAAGCGCGGCGGCTAGGTCCTGTCCCCCTCAACTTTCCGAGTCCTCCTCGGCTTTCCGAGCGGCGCGGACAGAGGGCGCCCCTGGGGAGACCCGCTGGCATCCGCATTGCTCAGTGCCCGGACACACCGCTTGCCCTGGAGTCGTGTCCGTGAACATCCACCGACTGCGCCGTCTCTTCTCGCGGGCCCTGCACGCCTCGCTCGCCACGCCCCTGGTGCTGGCGGGCTGTGGCACGGAAGGGAGCACGGACCTGACGGGCTATTCGAAGGTTGCGTGCACGGACCAGGGCCTCGCCGTCAGTGACCTGACGCTGGCGCCGGCACCGGACTTCGTGCAGCTCCGCTACATCACCACGAACGGACCGGGCCAGGTTTTCACGCCCTTCGCGGCGTCGTCCTCCGGCCAGGCTTGCGCTACGGCCACCGACGTTCCCGCGTGCGAAACCGCGCTGGAGAACGCGACCGTGAACGCCGGCTTCCACCACGTCTGCCTGGACATCTGCTCCGACGCCTTCCTGGTGACGACGCGGGGTGACGAGGTGAAGACCCACGCGACGCTGGCGGAGCTCCAGCAGGTGCTGGGCACGGTCGACACCGAGCAGGAGGCGGTGCTCAAGACCTTCGCCGCGGGCTACAGCGTGAGCTGCTCCGAGCTGAAGAGCGGCGCGGTGAAGAAGAACGACGACGGCAGCTTCAGCGTCATCGGCACGAAGGGTTACGCCTGCGGGCCGGGCACGGAGCTGACGCAGCACGTGGTGAAGGTGACCGCCTCCGGCGAGGTCCAGGAGCAGGAGAAGCGCGTCCTGGAGAAGGGGAACCCCAACTGCAACATCGGCCGGCGGCCGGTGGGGCTCCAGGTCGCGGAGGCGTGCCAGGACCCGGAGGCGCTGGGGCGCTACTTCGCGGACGCGGCGCACCTGGAGGCGGCGTCGGTCCATGCGTTCCTGCGGCTGCGCGATGAACTGGAGTTGCACGGCGCGGACGTGGGCCTCCAGGACGCGGCGCGCAGGAGTGCCATGGAGGAGGTCCAGCACGCCCGGGTGACGGACCAGTTGGCGCGGCGCTTCGGCGGCACGCCCCAGCGTCCGGTGGTGGCGGAGCTGCCCCCGCGCTCGCTCATGGACGTGGCGCTGGAGAACGCGGTGGAGGGCTGCGTGCGGGAGACGTACGGCGCGCTGCTCGCGCACCACCAGGCGCTGCATGCGCGTGACCTGGAGGTGCGCGAGGCCATGGTCCGCATCGCGGAGGACGAGACGCGGCACGCGGCCCTGTCGTGGGACATCGACCAGTGGGCCCGTCCGCGCCTCTCCGCCCAGGAGCGTGAGACGTTGCGCGAGGCGCAGAAGCGCGCGGTGGCGCTCCTGAGGGAAGAGGTCGCGGTGCCGCTGGACGCGAGCATCATCACGGAGGCGGGCATGCCCACGCCCGAGGCGGCACTGGCGCTGCTGGACACGCTGGAGCAGGACCTCTGGGCGTGAGGGGCTCCTCTCCAAGGCCCTGGTGGACTGGTCGCTGCGGCGGGCCGGCTGCGAGTCCACTTCGGACGTGGACGGCTCCAGGCTCACCAAGCCATCACCGCGGGTCACGCGGGCTCGAACTTGCGTGACCGGGTTGCACGCTTCCGCGCGGTGCGCCCCTTCCCCGCGGCGCCAGGCCGGCGGGGGCTGCTGGGAGCCGCGACGCGCCCGACAGGCTCCAGTCGGAATGCGTGGCCCATCGCATGGGCCATGCGGAAGAGCGTCAGCCCGGTGGCGTTCGCCTTTCCCGATTCAATCTTGCTGATCTCACTCTGGGGCACCCCCGCTCTCGCGGAGAGCTGCGCCTGCGTCAGGCCCTGCGCCTTCCGCAACAGGGCCAACTCCCGAGCGATGCGGAAACGGTCGCGCTGGGCCTGCAGCTCCGCTTGAGCAGCAGGCCCTTCCGCAGCGGCCTCCTCTTCCACGAAGCCAGTCAGGTCCTTGAGGGTGCGCATGGAATCTCCAAAGGGACGATATTCCTATAACCCATAACCAGCAACTGCTACCGCCCGGGCTTCGGCTTCGCTGCGTGGGCTTGCCTCCTCTTCACCTTGCCCTCCTGCTTCTCACGCTGCTTGAAGCGGGCAAGCCGGGCCTCCGCGACACCTATCTGTTGTTGTTGGTACCGCTTGGCCGCATTGCGGCCCTTGTCGTAGCCGTGGAGGACCAGCGCCCGTTTCTGTCCGTGCGCGTGGAAGAAGATGCGGAGGAAGATCTCCTCGCCCGTGTCCTCCGGGTGAGCGTCCCTGGGAGCCTTGCCGACACGTCTGAGAAGCTGCTCCTCACCTTGCCGCAAGCGCAGCTCGATGATGCCGCCCCCCAGGTTCTTGCCGAACTCCGTTGCCACGATGTCGGGCCCCATTGGCGCGACGAGTTCCTCCAATGCGGCAGTCACGGCGCGCCGCTGCGCTGGGGAGAGCACCTCGGTCATCCATTGGAAGACGGGCGAGAAGCCATTCGCTTCCTCGTAGAACTCAACCGTATAGAGAGGGGCGTGGGTCATCGGGGCGGCCCCAGGGGGTCGCGCGTGGCGCTTTAGCAACCGCGTCTGACCTTCCGGCCCCTGGCCGCCTTCTGTCCGCTCAGCCTGACTTTCCAGGAATCCGCCTTGAGCCCCCGTGCGAGCGTTTGCGACAATCCCGGGCGTGAACGCCCGCGCTCGCGTCCTCTCCGCCGTCCTGCTGGCCTCCTGCATCTGGGCCTGCGCCTCCTCGCCGCCGTCGGCCTCGCCGGACGCGACTCCGGAAGCAGGCTCGCCCGCGCGCCTTTGGCAGAAGACGGCCGTGACGGGCGACCTCGCGCGCTTCTCCCGCGACGGCACCCGCGTCACCGCCGAAGGCGCGCTGGAGCTGGACCCATCCACCTCCAAGGAAGGCACCGACCCGTTCCCCGCGGGCGGCTGGCTGGACGGCGGCAGCTTCTACAACGGGGGCACGTTCCGCTTCGGCACCGCCACCTCCGAGGTCCAGTCCGTCCCCGGCGGCTTCGACAGCGTGGTGCCGTCCTTCGACGCGCAGACGCCTCCGGGCACCTGGGTGAAGCTCACCGTCTCCGCCCGCATCGAGGGCACCTGGACCAAGGACTACGAGCTGGGCGTCTGGGCCTTCGACACCACCACCGTCGCCCGCCACAGCGTGGAGGGCCAGGGTGACGCCGACGGCAACGTCCTCACCGACACCCTCAACCTGAAGCGCCGCGCGGACGCCCTGCGCGTCACCGTCCACCTCTTCTCCGAACGCGCGGACTCGAGCCCCCGCGTCCGGGCGCTCGCCGCCGCCGTCACCGACACGCGCCTGACGCCCCAGGACGCCACGTCGGACCGCACCGGGTGGGGCGTGGTGCTCGACGTGCCGGGCTACTCGCAGATGATCTACCCCGACGGCGGCGAGGTCTGGTGCTCCCCCACGTCCACCACCATGCTGCTCGGCTACTGGAGCCGGAAGCTGGGCCGCGCGGACCTGGAACACCCCGTGCCCACCGCCGCCGCCCACACCTACGACTGGGTCTACAAGGGCACCGGCAACTGGAGCTTCAACACCGCCTACGCCGCCAGCATGGCCAACGGCGCGCTGCACGGACTCGTCGCCCGCTTCGACTCCTTCGCCCCCGTGGAGCGCCTCATCGCCGCCGGCATCCCCGTCAGCATCAGCATCGCCTACGAACCCGGAGAGCTCCCCGGTGGCGCCGCCCGCCGCACCGACGGCCACCTCATCGTCGTGAAGGGCTTCACCGATTCCGGCGACGTCCTCGTCAACGACCCTGCTTTCGGCTCCAACGAAACCACCAGCGCCACCTACCCCCGCGCCGCGCTGTGGCGAGCCTGGCAGCACTCCCGGGGGGCCGCGTACGTGCTCTGGCCGGCCGGCACGCCCCTGCCCGAGCAGGGGCTCGTCCCCCTCCCGTAGCCCGGACGTCCAGATGCGGACACGCGGCCAACGCAGCGCGGCGCGCAGTGTCCACTGGCCGGGGCGTCAGGCCCCCCGTCCCTTGACGTTTTGTCCCCTGTGAGCGGCCCGACAAGCCCTTTAGCCTTCAGTCCGCAGAATTTAGGCTTGATTTCGCGTCGCGGAATGTAAATACCTGCGCCCGTGCTTTTGATGTCTCCGCCGGTATTCCGGAACCGGGGACACGCCTGGAGGCAGGACCATGGAGCAGAAGCCGCTGCGGGACTTCCTGGAGATTCCCTACGACGAGTTGGAGGAGCTCAACCTCAAGGTGAAGCGCCAGCGCATCAAGCGCGAGTCGGCGGACAAGATTCGCGAGGAGCGGATCAAGTACCTGACCGACGAGAAGCGCATCAAGGCCGTCACCGTGTGCTTCACCGACCTGGAAGGTCGGCTGCACATGCTGGACTACGACAAGAAGTTCCTCCTCAAGAGCGCGGACAACCTCACCTTCGACGGCTCCTCCATCCGCGGCTTCTCCGCGCAGGCGGAGAGCGACCTGCGCCTGAACGTGGACTGGAGCGCGTTCTACTGGCTGCCGTCGGACATCTTCGGCCCCGGCAAGGTGCTGGCGTTCTGCGAGGTCCTGGAGCGCGACGGCACGCCGTACCACTCGGACATGCGCGGCCAGCTCAAGCGCGCCACCGAGCAGCTGTTCCAGAAGGACGGCACCGTGTTCCACGCGGCGCCCGAAATCGAGGGCTTCCTCTTCAAGAACCGTGACGCCGAGCGCCACTACCACGAAGAGGGCAAGTTCGAGTTCATCTCCATCGGCGGCTACTACCACGCGCTGCCGGGCGACGGGCTGCGCGCCTTCATCGACAAGGCCGCGGAAGCGCAGCGCGCCATGGGCTTCGAGAACGAGAAGGACCACCCGGAGGTGGCGCCCTCCCAGTTCGAGATGAACTTCTCCTACAGCGAGGCGCTGGTCGCCGCCGACCAGATCCAGCTCTACAAGCTGCTCTGCCGTCAGGTCGCCGCGCAGCAGGGGCTGACGGCCAGCTTCCTGCCCAAGCCCGTCACGGGCGTGAACGGCAACGGCATGCACATCAACATGTCGCTGTCCAAGGGCGGCAAGAACCTCTTCTACGACAAGGGCGGCCAGGACGGCCTGTCGGCGATGGGCTGGGAGTTCATCGACCGCATCCTCACCAACGCGAACGACATCTGCCTGGTGCTCAACTCCAGCGTGAACTCGTACCGCCGGCTGGATCCGCACTACGAGGCGCCCAACCAGATCAAGGCCTCCGCGAACAACCGCGGCGCCATGGTGCGCATCCCGTTCGGCAACGAGCGCAGCGCGCGCGTCGAGTGCCGCTCCGTGGCGCCGGACGCGAACCCGTACATGGTCCTCTTCACGCTGCTGAAGACGGGCCTGGAGGGGCCGCAGCCGCAGGAGGACGCGGAGACCAAGCGCAGCCGCACGCGCTTCCTGCCGGACAACATCTACGACGCGGTGCGCTTCTTCAAGGGCAGCCAGTTCATCGCGCAGACGCTGGGTGAGCAGGTGCAGGGCAAGTACGCGGAGCTGAAGGTGGCCTCCGCGGACCGCTGCCCCAAGCAGCTGGGCACCCGCGTGAAGGACGCGGAGATCCAGTTCCACCACGAGGTGACGAACCAGTACCTCTGGAACCTCTTCTAGAACTGGCGGTAGCGCGCCTGGAGGAACAGGTAGGCGGCGTAGGCCACCAGGCCCGCCGCCACCACCCCCAGGAGCACGTCGCCCGCGGGTTGGCGGGCGACGACGGCCAGGGCCTCACCCAGGCCCTTGGCCTCACCCGGGTTGGCGTCCACGCCCGCGAGCACCAGGAAGCCGCCGATGACGGCGAACACCACGCCGCGCGCCGCGATGCCGAACTGGCACACCCGCTCCACGCGGTGCTGGTGACTCGCCGCCGGGCCCGTGAGCGTGAGCTTCTCCCGGAACTTCGCCTTCCACGCCGTGTGGAACTGCTTCAGCGCGAAGCCGATGATGCCCAGGCCCACCAGCACCACCAGGACGCGGCCGAAGGGCTGCTCCATCAGCGTCGCCGTCCAGCCCTGCGTGCCCTTGCCCCTCCCCTGTGATGCGCCCACCACGCTCTTCACCGCGAACAGCGCCAGCGAGCCGTAGATGACGCCGCTGATGAGGTACATGGCGCGCGCGGCCAGCCCCTTCGCGTCCGAGCCCTTGTCCTCCGTGTCCGCGAACGCCTGCGCGAAGCGCCAGACGACGAAGCCGACGAGGCCCACCGTCAGCAGCGACAGCAGCGCGATGCCGAAGGGCCCGTGCGCGACGGTGGCCACCGCGCCGCGGCTGTCCGTGGCGCGGCCGCCCTCGCCCGCCGCGAGCTTCAGCGCCAGCACGCCGATGATGGCGTAGACCGCGCCCTTCGCCGCGTAGCCCATGCGGCCCAGCTTCTTCGCCCACGGGTGGCTCGCGGCCTCCTTCGCGCCACGCGACAGCCGCTCCATGCCCGGCCCACGCATCACGTCCATCGTCGCCATGTGGATGCTCCTCCCGTCCCTCACCCAGGACCGAAGGACAGGGTGCGCATCCGGTGGCCCGGACGGACCCAGGGCGCCTCCCCCGGTTCCCCTTCCGGGCGGGGAACGGAGGGCTCGGCTGGCTGGCTGCTGGGAAGAACTCCCCGGTCCTTCGCGGAGCGCTGAAGCGCGCGCCGGAGCCGCCCCCTTCAGGCCTGCCGGAACAGGTGCGTGCGCGCCGCGTCGGAGATGGCGACCGCCGCGGGGTGCCGCAGCCGCCGCTCGACGGTGAGCGCGTAGAAGTGCTCGCGCACCGCGTCCACGCGGCCCACGACCTCCACGTCGTACTGGGAGCGGATCTCCGCCTCGATGACGGAGGGGCCCGGGAAGACGCCCTCGCCGGCCTGCCCGAAGGCCTTCATCAACGCGCTGTCCTGGAACTCGCCCCGGACGCGGGGGCGCACCCCCTGCGACTCCAGCCACTGCATGAGCGAGCGACGTGACGGCGCGACCTCCGCCAGGAGCAGGAAGGGGGCTCCGTCCAGCGACTTCGGGAAGCCGCGGCGCAGGGACGCCGCGAGCCGCGCGGTCGCGAACAGCGTCGTCCCGCACTCGCCCAGCAGGTGGTTGTAGGCGCGGATGCCGGAGGCGGGCGGCACGGGCGAGTCCGACAGCACGAGGTCCAGCGCGTGCTGGGACAGGTCGCTCAGCAGCTTCTCCGTCCGGTCCTCGGTGCAGATGAGCTGCACCTCTTCGGACATCCGCATCGCGGGCTCCAGCAGCCGGTGCGCGATGAGCTTCGGCATCACCTCCGACACGCCCACCAGCAGCTTGCGCGGGCGCGCCGTGGGCAGCCCCTTCAGCCCGTTCTGCAGCTCGTTGCCCAGCGTGAAGATCTCATCCGCGTAGCGGTAGACGTAGCGGCCCACCTCCGTGAGCACGAGCTTGCGGCCGGCGCGCTCGAACAGCTTCTCTCCTAGGGCCTGCTCGAGGGCCCGCACCTGCCCCGTCACCGTGGGCTGGCTGAGCCGCAGCTTGCGCCCCGCGGCCACGACACCGCCCTCGCGCACGACCGTCCAGAAGTACAGCAGGTGGTGGTAGTTGAGCCAGTCCATCGCCGCCATATATCGGCTTTCCTGTGGCTTCAGCGCGCCAATTACCTATTTGCCGATATATCGCCGCGCTCGTATTTCCAGGGCCGGCGAAACGGATGGGGCCCGCGTCCCCATCCGCGCCTGGAGGAAGTCGATGCGCGGCACTCCCAGACAGCACGCCCCGGGCCCGGGGAGCGACGTGAGCGAAGAGCCCCGCGCCAGCAGGCCCTGGCGCGCGCCGTGCGCGGCCGCGCTGTGCGGCCTGGTGCTGACGTCGTGGAGCCCGCCGGCGAGCGCGCGGGGCGTGTCCTCGTCCTCCCCGCCACCGCTGTCGCTGGAGGAGGTGCTGGCCTCCACCGCGTCCCACTTCCCCCTCATCGAGGCGGCCCGGCTGGACGCGGAGGCCGCGCGCATGGAGCTGCTCGCCGCGCAGGGCGGCTTCGACCCGGAGCTGAAGGCGCGTGCCACGGCCTTCCCCGTGGGCCCCTACCCGTACACGCGGCTGGAGGCGACGCTGCAGCAGCCCACGCCGTACCACGGGGCCACCGTCTTCGGCGGTTGGCGCCGGGGGGACGGAAAGATTCCGGAGTACTACGGCAACCTGGAGACGCTGAGCGCGGGCGAGCTGCGCGCCGGGGTGACGGTGCCGCTGTGGCGCAACGGCCCGGTGGACCGCCGCAGGGCCACGCTGGAGCGGGCGCGGCTGGGGCACACCGCGGCGGAGCACTCCGTGCGGCAGGCCGCGCTCGACGCTTCGAGGAACGCGGCCCACCGCTACTGGGACTGGGTCGCGGCCGGCCGCCGCAAGGCCATCGCCGGGGAGCTGCTGGAGTTCGCGCGCGCCCGGGACACGCAACTGGCGAAGCGCGTGCGCAAGGGGGACCTGGCGGCCCTCGAGCTGACGGACAACCAGCGCGCACTCGCGCAGCGCGAGTCGCAGGTGGTGGCGGCGGAGCGGCTGTTGAAGCAGGCGGCGCTGGAGCTGGCGCTGTACCTGCGCGACGCGGACGGCAACCCCGTGCCCGTCCTTCCTGAGCGGCTGCCCGCGGACTTCCCCGCGCTGGACGCGCCGCCCCCCGCCGCCGAGCCGCTCGGCGACATGCTGGCGCGGCGCCCGGATGTGTCGCGGCTGGAGGCCCAGGCCGCCCAGCAGCGGGTGGAGGCGCGCTTCGCGGCCAACCAGCAGGCGCCCCTCATCGACGTGACGGTGGCGGCCGCGCAGGACCTGGGCTCGGGGCCGGAGCGGCTGCGCAAGACGGAGCTGGAGGTGGGCGTGGTGCTGGACGTGCCGCTGCTGAACCGCGCGGCGCGGGGACGCGACGGCGGCACGCGCGCGTCCGTGGCGCGCGTGGAGGCCCAGCTGCGGCTGCAGCGCGAGCGGGCCGCCGTGGAGGTGGGGGACGCGCGCGCGGCCCTGGACGCGGCCGGGTCACGGGTGCTGCTCGCCCGGACGGAGGCGGCCGCCGCGCGGGAGCTGGCGCAGGGTGAGCGCACGCGCCTGCGCCACGGCGACAGCAGCCTGCTGCTCGTGAACCTGCGCGAGCAGACGGCGGCGGAGGCCCAGGTGCGCGAGGTGGATGCACTCGCGGAGTACTTCAAGGCCGCGGCGACGTTGCGCGCCGCGCTGGCGCTGCCGGTCGCCACGGTCACCACGCCGGGGAGATGAACACAATGGCCACGGACACGCATCACCCTCACCTGACCCCCTGGGAGCGGCTGAAGGCCGTGCTCACGCCGGAGCGCGGTGACCTCTGGGTCCTCGTCGTCTACGGCGCGGGCGTGGGGCTGCTCTCGCTCGTGGTGCCCATCACCGCGCAGGCGGTGGTGAACACCGCCGCCTTCGGGACCGTGCTCCAGCCCCTGGCGGTGCTGGGGCTCGTCGTCTTCGGCCTGCTCGTCCTGGCCGGGGGCCTGCGGCTGATGCAGGTCCTGGTGGCGGAGCGGCTCCAGCAGCGGCTCTTCGCGCGCATGGCGGTGGACCTCGCCTGGCGGCTGCCGCGCGTGCGGGCGCAGGTGCATGACACCCACCGCGTGTCGGAGCTGGTGAACCGCTTCATGGACGTGATGACCATCCAGAAGGCGACCTCCCTCATCCTGCTGGATGGGCTGGCGCTCGCGCTCCAGGCGCTCGTCGGGCTGACGGTGCTGGCCTTCTACAGCCCGCTGCTGCTCGGCTTCGACCTGCTGCTGCTGGGGAGCATGGCGCTGGTGCTCTTCGGGCTCGGGCGGGGCGCGGTGCGCACCAGCGTCCAGGAGTCGTATCGGAAGTACGAGGTCGTGGGCTGGCTGGCGGAGCTGGCGCGGGTGCCGCTCGCCTTCTGGGGGCCGGCGGGCGGGGCGCTGGCCCTGCGGCGCGCGGATGAGGCGACCCAGGCCTATCTGGAGGCGCGCTCCGGGCACTTCCGCATCCTGCTGCGCCAGGTGGCGGGAACGCTCGCGGTCCAGGCGCTCGCGAGCGGGCTGCTGCTGGGCGTGGGAGGCTGGCTCGTCACCCGCCAGCAGCTGAGCCTGGGCCAGCTCGTGGCCGCGGAGCTCATCGTCGCCCCGGTGGTGGCCAGCTTCGCCAAGTTCGGCAAGTACCTGGAGAGCCTCTATGACCTGCTGGCCGCGGTGGACAAGGTGGGCCACCTCTTCGACCTGCCCATCCAGCCGGACGGGGGCGAACCCCTGGACCGCCGGGACGGGCGCGCCGCGGCCCTGCGCCTGCGGGACGTGAGCCTCCCGGCCAGCCCGCTCTCCACCGCGACGTTGCGCGACGTGGACCTGAAGGTGGAGCCCGGCAGCCGCGTCGCCATCGTCGGCCCGTACAGCTCCGGCAAGCGCCTGCTGGTGGACGTGGCCGTGGGCCTGCGGGAGCCGGCCCACGGCTTCGTGGAGCTGGACGGCATGGACCTGCGCGAGGCGTCCACCGACTCGCTGCAGGCCCAGGTGGCGCTGGTGCGCGGCATCCAGCTCTTCGACGGCACGGTGCAGGAGAACGTGGCGGTGGGCCGCGCGGACGTGTCGCTCCAGGACGTGCGACAGGCGCTGGACGCGGTGTGTCTGCTGGATGAGCTGTCGCGGCTCCCGGACGGCCTGCGCACGCGCCTGTCGGGCGGCCACACGCTGCTGTCTCCAGGGCAGGCCCAGCGGCTGATGCTCGCGCGCGCCCTGGTGGGCCGCCCGCGGATGCTCGTGCTGGATGAAGCCCTGGACAGCCTGGACGCGGACGTGCGCTCGCAGGTGGTGGACCGGCTGCTGACCCCCGGCGCGCCGTGGACGCTGCTGCTCACCACGCACCTGCCGGAGCTCGCGGCGCGCTGTGACCGCGCGCTGCGCGTGCAAGCGAACACCCTGGTGGAGGTGAAGCCGTCATGAGCATGCCCTATCGCGTCTCCTTGCAGGATGGCCGCATCGGGTCCTTCGCGCGCGTCCGCCCGGTGGCCTCCGCGCGCAGGCTCGCGGGCGGGATGGTGGTCGCGGGCGTCCTGCTCGCGTTCGGCCTGGCGTTCATCCCCTGGCAGCAGTCGGCCTTTGGAGAAGGCCAGGTGGTGGCGTACTCGCCGGACGAGCGCCAGCAGCGCGTGGACGCCCCGCTGGACGGGTGGCTGGACGCGTGGTTCGTCCAGGAGGGCTCGCACGTGGCCAAGGGGGACCCCATCGCGCGCATCGTGGACAACGACCCGGAGCTGCTCCAGCGCCTGCGCTCCGAACAGGAGGCGGCGCAGGCCCGCCTCGCGGCGGCCGAGCGCGCGCTCGACACGGCGCTGCGCAACGTGCGGCGCCAGTGGCAGCTCTTCAACGAGGGCCTCAGCTCGCGCAAGCAGTACGAGGAAGCGCAGCTCAAGGAGGCGGACGTGATGAAGGAGCTCACCAGCGCCCGGGCGGAGCTGGCGCGGGTGGACACGCGGTTGGCGCGCCAGGGGCGGCAGCTGGTGACGGCGCCGCGCGCGGGCGTCATCCTGCGCAGGAACGCGGGCGACAGCGCCATGTACGTGAAGACGGGGGAGCCGCTGGCCGTGCTCGTGCCGGAGACGCGCTCGCGCGCGGTGGAGCTGTGGATGGACGGCAACGACCTGCCGCTGGTGATGCGCGAGCGGCAGGTGCGGCTGCAGTTCGAGGGCTGGCCCGCGCTCCAGGCCAGCGGCTGGCCCTCCGTGGCCGTGGGCACCTTCGGGGGTGAGGTCTCCGTCATCGACGCGGCGGGTGGCGGCCAGCCGGGCCGCTTCCGCATCCTCGTCACGCCCCTGCCCGGTGAGCCCTGGCCGGCGAGCGACCTGCTGCGCCAGGGCGTGCGGGCCCATGGGTGGGTGCTGCTCGAACAGGTGCCGCTCGCCTACGAACTGTGGCGCCGCTTCAACGCGTTCCCGCCCGCGCTGTCCAAGCCGCCCCCGGAAGCGAACCCCCAGAAGAAGTAGCCCCGGCTCCAGGGAGCCCCGGGCGCACGGCGGACGCTAGCGCAGCGTCCGCACGGCCTGGACCACGCGGGGCCACTCCTTGGAGCGTGGGTCGATGAGCTCGAAGTGGCCCGCGCCCTTCAAGGGCACCAGGTGCACGGGGTCTTTCTGCTGGACGCCCCGGGCGTGGAAGCCCTCGCTGACCTTCAGGGGGACGGTGTCGTCCTCGGTGCCGTGGAGGAGGACCTGCGGCAACTTCAGCGGCTGGAGCGCGGCGGGCGAGGCCACCGCGTAGCGCTCGGGGAACTGCTCCGGGGTGCCGCCCATGAAGGTCTTCACGATGCCCTTGCCCAGGTCCAGCGCCGCGCCCTGCGCCAGGTCCAGCACGCCGGCCAGGGACACCACGCCCTTCAGCTTCAGGGGTGCGTCGCGGTACAGCGCCTGCTTCGGCGTGAGGCGGTGGCGCGCGGCCAGCCACATGGCCAGGTGTCCGCCGGCGGAGTGGCCCATGGCCACCACGTTGGAGAGGTCCAGCCCCAGCGACGGGGCGGCGTCCACCAGGTGGTCCGCGGCGGAGGCCACGTCCTCCAGGGTGCCGGGGAAGCCACCGCCGGCCTGGCCCACGCGGCGGTACTCCAGGCTCCACGTCGCGAAGCCGCGCTTCGTCAGGTCCGCGCACAGGTGGCCCGCGTGCTCCAGGCCGTACTCGGCGCGCCAGAAGCCGCCGTGGACGAAGAGGACCACGGGGTGCGGGCCCTTGCCCTTGGGCTTGCGCAGCTCGGTGAACTGCTGCGGGGCTTCACCATAGGCGATGCGCGCGTCCGGCGGCGGCTGCGGCGTTTCCAGGACCCACATGGAGCTCATGCGCGCATCTTGGGAACGGGCGGGCGGGCACCGCAAGTCGCGCCGCGCCGCCGTGTGGCGACGTGCGTGGAAGCGGGAGGCTCCGCTACGCTCCTCCGGCGATGGGAGCGTGCTGGCGTGCTTGAGGCGGATGAGGCGGAGCTGCGCATGGCCCTGGCAGAGGGGCTCCTCTCCCGCGAGGACGTGGAGGCCGTGCGCGAGGAGGCCGCGCGGCGCGGCGTCTCTCCGCTCCAGCTCCTCGTGGAGCAGGGACGGCTCTCCGCGGCTTCGCTCGTGTCGCTGCGCCGGAGCCTGGAGGCGGAGACGCCACCTCCGCCCGGAAGCAAGGGGGAGCGCCCGCGCGACAGCGCGCTCCGCGACGAAGAACGCCCGCGGGAGGGCACGCCGCACGGCCCCGTGCATGCCGAAGCGCCCGTGCGCATGGGCCCTGCGCCGGGCACCGCCGACGACACGTTGCCTCCGGGCGCCGCGCCTGCCTCCGGAGTGGACGGGCCCGCGTTCCCGGTGCCGCACTGGGCGCTCTACCGGTCCATCCGCTTCCTGGGCCAGGGCGGCATGGGCCGCGTCTTCCTGGCCCGGGACCTGCGGCTGCACCGCGACGTGGCGCTGAAGTTCGTCCGCGACGAGGACCCGGAGCTGTCGCGCCGCTTCATCTCCGAGGCCCGCGCCCAGGCCCGCGTGGACCATGAACGCGTCTGCCGCGTGTACGAGGTCGGTGAGGTCCAGGGCCGCGCGTACATCGCCATGCAGTACATCCCGGGGGCGCCGCTGCACACCCTGGCCGGCACGCTGTCCGTGGAGCAGAAGGCGCTCGTGCTGCGCGACGCCGCGCTGGGCGTGCACGCCGCCCATCTGGCCGGGCTCGTGCACCGCGACCTCAAGCCCTCCAACATCCTCGTGGAGCGCGGCGAGGACGGCGCCCTGCGCCCCTACGTCATGGACTTCGGACTGGCGCGCGACTGGACCAGCGACGACGCCGCCACCGCCACCGGCACCGTGCTGGGCACGCCCCAGTACATGGCCCCTGAGCAGGCTCGGGGCGAGGTGTCCCACCTGGACCGGCGCGCGGACGTCTACAGCCTGGGGGCCACGCTGTACCACCTGCTGACTGGCCAACCGCCTGTCACCGGTGCCAATGGATTGGAGGTGCTCGGCCGCATCGCCACCCAGGAGCCCCGCCGCCCGCGCGAGCTGGACGCGGAGCTTCCGGCGGACCTGGAGGCCATCGTCCTCAAGTGTCTGGAGAAGGAGCGCTCGCGGCGCTACGGCTCCGCGCGGGCCCTGGCGGACGACCTCACGCGGTTCCTCGAAGGCGACCGGGTCCTCGCGCGCACCGGCCCCGCGTACCGCGTGCGCAAGTGGGTGGCCCGTCACCGGGTCGCCGTCGTCGTCGCGGGCATCACCGGGCTCGCCGTCGCGGGCACCGTGGGCCAGGGCGTGATGGCCCGGCGCGAGGTCTCCCAGCGCGAGGCCCTGACCCGTCGCTTCACCGAAGGCGTTGAACGCATCGCGGCCCAGGCCCGCTATTCCGGCCAGGCGCCCCTGCACGACACGCGGCCGGACCGCGAGGCGATGCGCGCCCGCATGCGCGACATCGAAGCGTCCATGCGCGATGCGGGCCCCGTCGCGGAGGGCCCGGGCCACTACGCGCTGGGACGCGGGTTCCTCGCGCTGGGGGACGAGGAGGCCGCGCGCACGCACCTGGAGGCCGCCTGGGCGAAGGGCTTCCGCGAGCCCCGCGTGGCGTATTCGCTCGCACTGGTGCTGGGCCACCGCTACCAGCGCGAGCGGATGGAGGCGGACCGCATCCCGGACGCGGCCAGCCGCGAGGCGAAGCGACTCGAAGCCCAGACGCGCTCGCGAGCTCCGGCGCTGGCGTTCCTGGAGCAGGGCCGGGGAGCGGAGGTGCCCGCCCCTGAGTACGCGGAGGCCCTCCGCGCCTTCCACGAGGAGCGCTTCGAGGACGCGCTGAAGTCCCTGGACGCGCTGGGCACGCGGCTGCCGTGGTTCCACGAAGCGCCGCTGCTCCGAGGCGACGTCCTGCTCGCCCGCGCCGTGCGCCATGCCCTGGCGAGTGAACGCGACGCCGCTCGCGATGACCTGGAGGCCGGACGCCGGGCCTACGAGGCGGCGGCGGAGATTGGCCGCAGCGTGTCCGCCGTGCACCGTGCGCGGGCGGAGCTGGAGCAGGAGGCCCTGCTGCTGGAGCTGTCCGGCAAGGGCGACGTGCTGCCCGCGTACACGCGCGGGATGGAGGCCGTGTCACGCGCGCGCACGGCGGCTCCCGATGAAGCGGAGACGTGGGTGCTGGAGGCCCGGCTCCACCGGCGCCTCGCCCAGGCGCGCTTGAGCAGTGGAGGCGACGTGGAGCCGCTCCTCGCCCGGACGCTCGACGCGGCGAAGGAAGCGCTGAGGCTCGAACCGTCCAGGGTGGAGGCACGCCACGCGCTGGCCATGGGCTGGTGGCAGTGGGCCCGCTACCGGCAGGACCGCAACGAGGATCCGCGCGAACAACTGCGCGCCGCCGTCGCCGCCTTCGAATCCATCCCGGAGTCCTCGCGAGACTACGACTTCCACCTGGACCTGGGGCTCGTCTTCAAGGTGTGGGCGGACTCCGAGGACGGACGCGGCGGCGACTCGCTGCCCTTCCGGCAGCAGGCCATCACGTCCTATCGACACGCCTTGGCGCTGGATGCGAAGCGGCCGGATGCGTGGATCAACCTGGGCACGGCCTACGTGAACCGCGCCAACCATCCGCGAGCTCCGTCGAAGGACGGGGACCTGGAGGAGGCAAGGACGGCGCTGGAGCGCGCGAGCACGCTCGACCCGGGCCACGTCGTCGCGTGGTTCTATCTGGCGGAGGTGCACCGCGCGCTCGCCCTGCGCCTGCGCGACCACGGCGGCGACGCGGGGCCGGGACTTGCCCGCGCGCTGGAGGCCTACCGTCACGGCGTCACCATCAACCCGAAGCTGCCTCCGTTGCGGAACGGAGTGGGCACCGTCCTGCTCGACCAGGCCCGTGAGGCGTGGGACCGGGGAGACGCGCCGGAGCCCTTGTTGGATGAGGCGGAGCAGGCCTTCCTTGAGGCCATCGCCATCGCGCCCAAGGTGGGCTTCGCGCACAACAACCTGGGTGAGGTGCGCATGTGGCGCGCGACCTGGAGGCGGCTGCGCGACCAGGACCCCACTGCGAGCGCGAAGGAGGCCCAGGCCGAACTCCAGCAGGCCACGGCGTTGCTGCCAGGACTCGCTGAACCGTGGGCCAACCTGGGCCAGGTGCACCACACCGTGGCGGCCTACGCGCTGAAGCAGGGAGGGGACCCACGCCCGGCGCTCACCCAGGCCACGGAGGCGCTGGAGCGCGCGCTGAAGCTCAACCCGTCGCTCGCGCAGGCGTGGCGCTGGCGGGGCGAAGCGCGGGCGCTCCAGGCCCGCGAGGAGGCCCGGCGGGGCGTGAAGCCAGACGCGTCCTTCCAGGCCGCGGCGAACGACTTCCAGAAGGCGCTGGAGCTGGAGCCCGAGAACCTGGATCAGCGCCTGGCCTACGGCGCCCTCCTGCGTGAATGGAGCGCGGCCTCCTCCGGCCCGGAGGCACGCGCCCACCTCCAGCAGGGCCTGTCGCTCACCGAAGCCGTGCTCACCGCGCGTCCGCGATGGAAGGATGCGAACGGGTTGCGTGATGCCCTGCGGCGAGCCCTCGCGAAGCTGCCACCGGACTGACCGCACGGGTCGGATGACCTTCGCTGGCCCGCCTCATGTGCAGTGAGCCGGCGAGAAGGACCCGATCCACGAGAACCCAACACGGGTCGTGGTTCGAAGCGTCAGCCGATGGAGGGCGAGTGCCCCGCCGCACTGGCGCAATGCACGGCGCCACGGGCTTCCGCTCGACGAGCCGTCGCGGTGGCGGGGGCGGACCTTCGCCGCCCGAGGCATCACGGGTCCACCGAGATGCCCCCAGCCTTCGGAGCTGAGAAAGAGAAAACCCTGCAGGGACCCTGCGGCGGAGGCGAACCGCACGAACCTGTCCGACTGTCGGACAGGTTTTGGAACGACGCGGCCGGGGGTGCTCCCGCTCAGTTCAAGCAGCGGCAACCGGTCCGACTGTCGGACAGGTTTGGAACGACGCAGCCGGAGGTGCTCCCGCTCGGCTCAAGCAGCGGCAACCGGTCCGACTGTCGGACAGGTTTGGAACGACGCGGCCGGGGGTGCTCCCGCTCAGTTCAAGCAGCGGCAACCGGTCCGACTGTCGGACCAGTTGGGGCCGCATCGGGCCCGGGTGCACGGCATGGAGGTCCGAGGCCTTGGCATCGGCGCATGCCCCTTGCCCTCTACGCCGGGAGCGCTGCTTCGGACTTCGCCACGGTTCGCGACTGGACGTGAGCAACCGCGAGACCTCGGGCTGAGGCATCCCGGGGCAGGTCAGCGCTCCTCCATCGCGCTCACAGAACCGTGCCAGCGTCCGGTGCGAAGTAATGCTCGTCGTCGAGATCCGCCAGGAGCCCGGGCCCTTCGGGCCGCCAGCCGAGCAGTTCGCGCGTGCGGGCGCTCGACGCGGGGGCATCGAGAGCGAAGAGCGCCCCCAGGAAGCCGAGGAAGTCGCCCGCCTCCGCTGGCGTCTTCGAAGCGACTGGAACCCCCAACCGGCGGCCAATGATGTTCGCGAGCTCCCGGGTCGGCACGCCCTCATCGGCGACGGCGTGGAGCCTCGAACCCGCGGGGGCTCGCTCCAGCGCGAGCCGGAAGAGCCGGGCCGCGTCGGACCGGTGCACGCCAGGCCAACGATTCGCCCCCTCCCCGACGTAGGCGGCCACGCCCGTCCGCCGCGCGGAGGCGATGAGGTGCGGCACGAAGCCGTGGTCACCCTTGCCATGAACCGACGGCGGAAGCCTCACGATGGACGTGCGCACGCCTCGCTCGGCCAGCGCGAGCATCTTCGCCTCGGACGCGCCACGCCCCGCCGGAGCCGCCGCGTCGGTCTCCTCGACGACGCGTCCCGGCGCCAGGAACAGCAGCCCCGCCGCGTTGACGAAAGGTCGCTGGGAGCCCTCGAGCGCCGCGCCGATGGCGTCAATCGCTCGCGCGTCGGCACGCACCGAGTCCTCGAAGCGGGAGAAGTCGTGGATGAACGCCAGGTGGATGACTCCGTCCGCCTTCGCCGCCCCGGCCCGCAGGCTGTCCGGGTCGTCCAGCGAACCGCGATGCACCTCCGCCCCCGCCGCCTCCAGGGTCCGGGCCGAAGCCTCCGAACGGGCAAGCCCCACCACCTGATGCCCCGCCCCCAGAAGCTCGGGGACGACCGCCGAGCCAATGAACCCCGATGCACCCGTGACGAATACGCGCATGGAAAAGCTCCCTCATGTCAGCTACTGACATCACTACTAACAAGTGATGTCAGTGGCTGCAATCAGGTTATGTTGATGCCCATGGGCCGCTGGGAACCCAACGCACGAGACCGGCTCGCACAGGCGGCGATGACGCTGTTCCAGGAGCACGGGTACGACCGGACGACGGTGGAGGAGATCGCCGCGCGCGCGGGGCTCACGGAGCGGACGTTCTTCCGCTACTTCACCGACAAGAAGGAGGTCCTGTTCGGGGGCTCTGACGCGCTCCACGAGCGCATCGTCACCACCATCGCGGAGGCCTCGCAGGGGACCGCGCCGCTCGACGCGGTCGCCGCCGCCCTGGAGTCCATGGCCCCCTTCTTCAAGGACCGCCGCGACCATGCCCGGGCGCGCCAGACGCTCCTTGCCGCGCACGCCGAGCTGCGGGAGCGCGAGCTGAGCAAGCTGGCCTCCCTCGCCTCGGCGGCCGCGGACACCCTGCGGAAGCGCGGCGTCACCGAGCCCGCGGCGAGCCTGGCCGCCGAGGCAGGCATCGCCGTCTTCAAGGTCGCGTTCGAGCGCTGGCTCGAGGACCCGAAGGCGCAGGACCTCTCACGGCACATCCAGCTCGGCCTTGACGAGCTCCGAGCTGTCACCGCGAGCACCGGGACCGGGGCGCCAGCCGAGCCTCCAAAGCGGCCCGTCAGGCCGGCCAGGGCCCGCAAGCCCTGACCGGTTCCATCCGGGGGACAGGCTTGCTTCAGTCCTCGCCGCGGCCGGTGACTTCCAGTGTGCCGTTGATGGTCTCGGTGATGCCCTGGGGCTGGGTGCACTTGGAGCAGTCGCTCGTCGGGCAGGACCACCACGAGGTGTTCGACCCCGGCTCGTCCTTACCGCGCACCTTCCACGAAGCGCTCTGGCAGGCGGGTACCAGCAGGGGGTTCGGCGCCCCCTCCTTCAGGAGCGCGCTGTTCGACAGACCGATGCACCGGTCCTGCTGCACCTGCGACACGAACGTCACCGTATCACCGGCCTGCACCTGCACCGCGTTGGGGCTGAAGTGGACCTTGCCATCCGAGCTGGTGATGATGGTTACCTGCGTGCCGCCCTCGGTCCGCGCGCCCTCTCTCGGCGCGCAGGGCTGCACCGGGCCGGTGTCGTCCGACGCGGGTTCTGAGGAGGTGGCACGGGGGCCGCTGGCGCAGGCCAGCAGCAGTCCGGTGAGGCACAGCGGGAAGACGAAGCGGCTTCGCATGGGGGACCCTCCAGGGGATGAACACTGACGGCGCGACGGCTCAGCATCCAGCGTGCCACGCGGCGTACCTACCTGCTTACGTCCCCTTCGCCACCAGCCCCAGCTCCTTCAGCCGCCGTCCCAGCGCGCGCTTCGACACCTCCAGCGTGCGCACCATCGCGTCGAGGTCGCCGCCGCAGGCTTCGAAGCAGCGGGTGATTTCGTCCGCGCCCAGGTCCCCCGCCGTGCGCAGGTTCGGGCTCCGCTCGATGAGGTCGTAGACGGACGGGCGCGGGATGCCCAGCGCATCCGCCGTGGCCTTCAGGTCCCACGCGCTCGCCCGCAGCGCGGCCAGCAGCTCCGCCTCCGTCACCTGCGAGGGCTTGCGCCGGGGCACCGCCGCCACGTCCGCCTCGGGAGCGCCCGCGGGCAGCGTCGCGCCTGTTCCTGGCGATTGCGCCGCCACCTCCGGCACCCCCAGCAGCTCATCCAGCTGCGAATCCGCCTGCAGCCGAGCCTGCCCCCGGCTCCCAATCACGAGCTGCCGCGTGAGGTTGCGAAGCTGCCGGATGTTCCCCGGCCACGCCGCTCGCACCAGCCTCGACGCCAGCGGCGCGGGCAGCCACGGCTCCGCGTGCGGGTCCTCCGTGTCCAGCCGCGCCTCCTCCCCCAGCGCCGCCAGCTCCTCGCGCGCGAAGTGGAAGAACAACCGGCCCACGTCCTCGCGCCGCTCGCGCAGCGCGGGCACGCGCAGGTCGTAGCCCGCCAGCCGGTGCAGCAGCGGCGCCTTGAAGCGCCCGTCGCGGATCTGCTCCTCCAGATGCGCGTCCGTCGCGGCGATGAGCCGCACGTCCACCGTCACCGGACTGCTGGCGCCCACGGGGTACAGCTCCCCGGTCTCCAGCACGCGCAGGAGCATCACCTGCACTTCCGGCGGCGCCTCGCCCACCTCGTCCAGGAACAGCGTGCCCCCGTGCGCCGCGCGGAAGAAGCCCTCGCGGTCCCGCGTCGCCCCCGAGTACGCGCCCTTCTGCGAGCCGAACAGCTCCGCCGCGGCCAGCTCCTTGGGGATGGCGCCCAGGTTGACGCTCACGAAGCGCCCCGCCTTGCGCGGCCCCAGCCGGTGGATGGCCTGCGCCACCAGCTCCTTGCCCGTGCCCGTCTCGCCGCGGATGAGCACCGACACGTCCAGGTCCGCCACCCGCTCGATGTGCTTGCGCAGCCGCCGCAGGCCCACGCTCTGGCCCACCATGCCCAGCGTGTCCGCCGCGCCCTCACCGTCCAGCTCCACCGCGTGCAGCAGCAGCACCACGCGGCCGGACAGCTCCAGCGCCACGCCGTCCCTCCACTCCGACGGCCCGAAGTCGCGCGTACCCTGGAGCGGGGTGCCCGCCACCACCACGTGCGTTCCGTCCTCCGGCACCGTCAGCCGCACGCCGCCGTCCGGCAGCGGGGAGAACTCCAGCGGCTTGCGGCTCACGAACGGATCCGCAAGCGGCAGCCCCAGCGAGCTGCCCGGCGGGGCGAAGTCCGGCGCGTTGCGCGACAGGGCCACCGGGCGGCCCGCCACGAGCGCGTCCAGCAGCCGCCGGTCCCCCACGCGCCGGGGCACCGGATGGGACACCACCGTCAGCGCGGGCACGACCCGGGGCGCCCCCCGGGCGGCTCCGCGCTCCTGCATCGCGGCCGTGGAGATGTCGGCGAGGGGGTCGTGCGGCATGGCCCACGACCCTACCCCACCCGCCTCCGGACCTCAGCGGCGCGACGACTTCGGCGCCAGGCTCACCGTGACGGTGTAGTTGCCGGAGCCCTGGTTGAACGACACCGTGGAGGAGATGTCGTAGTTGGCGCTCTTCGCGATGACGCCCGGGCCGGAGGCGTGCGACCAGCGGTTGTCCCACCACAGCACGAACTGGTCCGACGGGCTGGCGCCGCTCGAGTACGTCACGGCCCCCTCGTCCCCCATCAGCCCCCAGTTGGGCTCCGCGGTGAACAGGTTCTGCGTGCCCGCCTGCGTCGTCACGTTGGGCGGCGTCGACGGGCTGATGGCGCCGTGGTCGATGGTGGGCGTGCCCGGCAGCCAGTTGGCGCCGCTGGTGTTGTTGGCGACGAAAATCACGGAGGGAGTGCCCATGGTCTTGCTCCTGAGGAGGTTGGGGTGACGCCTCCCTCCCAGAGCAACCGCGATGCCACGCCCCCTTCCCTCGGAAGGCCCCTGCGCCGCCCCCCTTTCGACGCGTCGAACCGCGTCGACCGACCCGCCGGGCCCCGTGCCGCACTGCGTTTTCGAACAATCCACGGCACGTTCTTGAAATCTGGGAACCTCCCGGGTTGAGACAGCCCCGCTCACACGGGTAGCGTGGGAGGGCATGCCGAGTCCCGAACGCCTCGTGTTCCAGCAGAGCTTCGAAGGGCTGATTCGCGCCCTGGGTGACCGCCTGGACGATTCCTGCGCGCGGCAGCTGCGCGAGGCCGGCATCGACCCGCGCGGGAAGCTGTCGGTGGCCTATCCCCTGGAGGTTTGGGTGGAGTCGCTGAAGCTGGCGGCGGCCGTGCTCGCACCCGCGGCCACGCTGGACGACGGCGCGGAGGTGGTGGGCCGGCGCTTCCTGGAGGGCTACGGGGCCACGCTCATCGGCAGCGCGCTCCTGGCGGGGGTGCGGCTGCTGGGCCCGCACCGGATGCTGGAGCGGATGACGCGCAACCTGCGCACGGGCACCAACTACCTGGAGGCGCGGCTGGAGCAGACGGGCCCCACGCGCTACGTGCTCACCTGCCGCCCGGTGGTGGTGGCGGGCTTCTACCGGGGCCTGTTCGCCGCCGGCCTGGAGATGAGCGGCGCGCACGGCGCCTCCGTGGTGCTGATGCGCAGCGCGGGCGACGCGGCCGTGTACGACCTGTCCTGGCTGCCGGAGAAGGGCGCCGGCAAGCCGCCCGAGGTGAAGGCGCCGCCGCCCCGGAGCCCCGAGCCGAGGAGCTGAGCGGGCCCTATATTCGGCCCATGCTCCGTCTGACGAAAACCGCCGTGGTGGTGCTCGCGCTGGCCCTCGCTTCCGGGGCGCTGGCCGCGAGCGGCAGTCCCCAGCTCCAGACCTACTTCCAGGGCTCGGTGGACAGCCCCGCCTACCAGCAGCAGGCCTTCCAGCGCGTCGCGAAGGCCTGGAAGCAGCCGGGCCCCAAGGGCACACCGGCCCTGGGCAAGAAGACCATCGTGCAGGCCGTGCTCGACAAGGACGGCAAGCTGGTCTCCACCGCCATCCTCACGGAGTCCGGCGCCAAGGCGTGGGACGCCGCCGCGCTGGCCGCGGTGAAGAAGGCGGCGCCCTTCCCGCCGCTGCCCAAGAGCACCACGGCCGCCACGGTGGAGGCGCACTTCCACTTCGCGTGGGTCAGCTCACCTTGATGACAATCTTCCCGAAGTGCGCGCCCTGCTTCATGTGCTCGAAGGCGGCGCGCGCCTCCGCGAAGGGGAACACGCGGTCCACCACCGGGTGGATGTCATTGAGCGCGAACGCGCGCGTGAGGGCCTCGAAGGACTGACGGTGCCCCACGAACACGCCCTGCACGCGCAGGTTCTGCATCAGGATGGGGACGAGCGACACGGAGCCCGCCCCACCGGAGAGCACGCCGATGACGGACACGGTGCCGCCCACGCGCACCGCCTTGAGTGACTTCTCGAAGGTGCCCGAGCCCCCCACCTCCACCACGTGGTCCACGCCCACGCCGCCGGTGAGCGTGCGCACCGCCTTCTCCCAGTCTGGCGTGGTGACGTAGTTGATGCCCTCCTGCGCGCCCAGCTTCAGGGCCCGCTCCAGCTTGTCGTCGCGGCTGGACGTGACGATGACGTGCGCGCCGAACAGCCGGGCAATCTGCAGCGCGAAGATGGACACGCCGCCCGTGCCCTGGACCAGCACCGTGTCGCCGGCCTTGAGCCCGCCCTGCGTGACGAGCGCGCTCCACGCCGTCACCGCCGCGCACGGCAGCGTGGCGGCCTCCTCGTCGGACAGGTACGCGGGCGTGGGCACCACGCCGTCCTCGTGCAGGAGCACCGTGTCCGCGAGCGCGCCGTCCAGCGGCCCGCCCAGCGTGGTGGCGGTGATGGCCTTCGTGGGCTCACCGGCCTGCCATCCCTGCGCGAACAGCGTCATCACCCGGTCGCCGGGCTTCACGCGGGTGACACCCGGCCCCACCGCGTCCACCACGCCCGCGCCGTCCGAGTTGGGCACCAGCGGCAGCTTCTGGCGCGGGTTGTAGCGGCCCTCCACCATCATGAGGTCGCGCGAGTTGAGGCTCGTGGCCTTCACGCGCACGCGCACCTGGAAGGGGCCGGGCGTGGGGTCTGGCCGCTCCGCGCGCACCAGGTTCTCCAGGCCGAAGGCACCGCGAATCTCGTAGACGTTCATGACGCACGACCTTAGAGGCAGAACTCCACACCGAACAGGACCCCGCCATGTCACTGCTCCAGAAGTTGATGGAACACCCATCGCTCCATGATCCCTGCGGGACGGCCGCGAAGCGGGCCCACCTCAAGGCCAGCCTTCCGCCCTCCGTCGCGACGAAGCAGGTGGACGGCGACCTGAGGCTCTCCGAAGGCGAGGACCTCCTCGTCGAAGAGGGCCGCCTCCACGTGAAGGGGCACCTCCTCCTGGACGACCAGTCCCGCCTGCTGGTCGCGGGGGACGTGGTGGTGGAGGGCAACATCGTCCACGAAGGGATCGACTACGCCCTGCTCTTCGCGGGCGGCTCCATCCAGGCGGACAACCTCCTCTTCCACGGAGAGCTGGTCGCGCTGGAAGGCCTCAGCCTGCGCGGCGCGGCATGGACCTACTTCAATGATTACTCCACCTACGCCGACACGCTGACGGCCCGCGCGGTGGTGGCGGACGACCGCGCGGACGCCGTGGACCGGCTCCACGCGGAAGCGCACCTCCATGGTCACTCCCGGGTCATCGCCGCGGCGCTGGAGCAGCTGCTGCACCCCGAGGCATGGGACAGGTACCAGGAGGGCTCCTACACCGCGCTGGCGAAGCACCTGCGCCAGGGCCAGCGGCTGCTGCGCGACTCACCTCCGCGACGCAAATAGTTGCCCGGGGCACCTGGGAAGTCCTTCTTCACGAAATGCGACCCCAGCATCTTCGTAGCGTCTTTCCAAGACAGGAGGTATTTCCCATATGACGCGTTTCTTCGGTCGTCCCCTGGTGCTCGCCTGTGCGCTGGCGCTGGGGCTGCAAGCGTGTGGTGGCAGTGAGCTTCCCTTGGAGGCGGCGGCCCCGAGCGCGCCGGAAGTCCAGGCGCAATCCCTCACACAGGACGCGGCGCCGGACATCCTGGCCCAATTGCAGGCGGTTCCCGGCCTCACGGTGGTGCAGGAGCGGCCCGCACCCGCGCCGGGCATCCGGTTCTTCGTGCTGAGCTATGAGCAGCCGGCGGACCACCTGCACCCGAATGGCACGCGCTTCCAGCAGCGGATGACGCTGCTCTTCCGGAGCGCGGAGGCGCCCACGGTGCTGGCCAGCACGGGGTATGGCATCAGCACGTTCCCGTATCAGACGGAGCCCACCTACCTGGTGCAGGGCAACCAGCTGCTGGTGGAGCACCGCTTCTTCACGCCCTCCATCCCGCAGCCCGCGAACTGGAGGCTGCTGAGCATCGAGCAGGCGGCCGCGGACCACCACCGCATCGTCCAGGCCCTCAAGCCGCTCTTCCCGGGCAAGTGGATCAGCACCGGCGGCAGCAAGGGCGGCATGACGTCGCTCTACCACCGGGCGTTCTTCCCGCGCGACGTGGACGCCACGGTGGCCTACGTGGCGCCCAACAGCTACGGCACGCAGGACCCGCGCTACGTGAAGTTCCTGGGCAAGCTGGGCACGCCCGAGTGCCGTGAGGCCATCCGCGTCTTCCAGCGCGAGGTGCTGGAGCGGCGCGCGGAGGTGGAGCCCCTCTTCCAGGCCGCGGGCGCGGCGTATGGCCGGACCTACGACTTCCTGGGCGTGGACAAGGCGCTGGAGTTCACCGTCCTCGAGTTCGCCTTCGCGTTCTGGCAGTACGGCGACGCGTCGCTGTGCGACCTGCTCCCCCCGAAGGGCGGCCCCGCGCAGGGGCTGGTGGACCTGATGGATGACGTCGTGGGCATCACGTACATGAGCGACGGCGACCTGGACTACTACGCGCCCTACGACTTCCAGGCCGCCACGCAGCTGGGCAGCTACGCGTCCGCGGAGGAGCACCTGCGCGGCGTCCAGCGCTATCCCCGGGGCTATGACCCGCGGGCGCTCGTGCCCTTCGACATGAAGCCATATCCCTTCAACCCCTTCGCCATGCCGCTCGTGGAGGGCTGGGTGAAGGCGTTCGGCGAGCGCATCCTGCTGGTCTACGGAGAGAACGACCCGTGGTCCACGGGCGCGTTCAGCGTGAGCGCGCGCAATGACTCGTACCGGTTCTTCGAGCCGGGCGGCAATCACAGCGCCCGCATCACCGGCCTGCCGGAGGCGGACCAGGCCGTGGCGCTGGAGCGGCTGCGGACCTGGGCGGGGCTGCCGGCGGAGGACACCGCGACCCTGGGCCTGCGCGCCCGGAGCGTGAAGGCCGCGGAGCTGCCCGTCACCACGGGCGTGGTGGACCGCCGCCGCGGCCCGCCGCGCGACTGACCTTCAGGCCCTTTCGGCTGTCACCTCGCGGGCCACGTCGAGGAAGGCGCGGAACGCGGGGGACACCTGGGCGCGGCTGGGGAAGTAGAGGAACAACCCCTCCTGCCACGCCGCGTACGGTTCCAGGACGAGCTTCAGGGTGCCGCGCTTGAGGCGCGGCACGAGGGTGGGCTCAAAGGCATACATGAGGCCCAGGCCCGCCTCCGCCATCGCCACCAGCACCCCTTCGTGGGCGGCGAGCACGGGGCCTCGCACCGGGATGCGCCAGGTCTTCTTGCCGCGCTCCAGCTCCCACGCGTACCGGGCTCCCGTGGAGGGCAGGCGGATGTTCAGGCAGTCGTGGTCCAGCAGCTCCTCAGGGCGCTGGGGAGTGCCCCTGCGCTTGAGGTACGCGGGAGCCCCCACGACGACGTAGCGGAAGCGCTTGGACAGGCGGACCTGCACCATGTCCCGCTCGACGATCTCGAACGGGCGGATGCCCGCGTCCAGCCCCTCCGCCACGATGTCCACCATCCGGTCCTCGATGCGCAGGTCCACCTCCACCTGGGGATGGCGCTGGGCGAAGCGCAGCAGGATGGGGGTGACGACGGTGGCCAGGGAGATTCCAGGCACGGACAGCCGCACGCGCCCCGTCACCTCGCCCGCGCTGGCGGTGGCCGCCTCCAGGGCCTCCAGCGCCTGCTCCACGGAAGGTCCCGCGCGCTCCAGCAGCCGCTGCCCCGCGTCCGTCAGCGCCACGCTGCGAGTCGTCCGGGTGAGCAGCGGCACGCCCAGCCGGGCCTCCAGCTGGCGCACCTGCTGACTCAGCGCGGACGGCGAGATGCCCAGCTCCACGGCCGCCGCCGCGAAGCTGCGCCGGCGTCCCACGGCGAGGAAGGCATTCAGGGCGTTGAGGGGAGTGGAGGCCATTCGGAAGTTTTCCGACATGCCGCGTGCGGATTCCATCCGTTTCTCGAATGAGGCTTCCAGCGCATGTTTCCGGGCGTCACGCGGTACCACCCCAGGAGCACTGCCCATGATTCCCGCTCGCGGTTACGCGGCCCCGGACGCCCGGTCCCCGCTCGCCCCCTTCTCCTTCGAGCGCCGCGAGCCCGGCCCTCGCGACGTCCAGTTGGAGATCCTCTACTGCGGCGTCTGCCACACGGACCTGCACATGGCCCGCGACGACTGGGGCTTCTCGCCATACCCGCTGGTGCCGGGGCACGAAATCGTGGGCCGCGTGGTGCGCGTGGGCCGCGACGTGACGAGGTTCCGGCCGGGGGACCTGGCGGGCGTGGGCACGATGGTGGATTCGTGCCGCGCCTGCGCGGACTGCCAGGACGGGTATGAGCAGTACTGCAAGGTCCGCGGCGTGCTGACCTACGGCAGCCCCGAGCAGGACGGAAAGGCCTTCACGCAGGGCGGCTATTCGGACAGCGTCGTGGTGGACGAGCACTTCGCGCTGAAGGTGCCCGCGAACCTGGACCCCGCGGCGGTGGCGCCGCTCCTGTGCGCGGGCATTACCACGTACTCACCGCTGCGCCACTGGAAGGTGGGGCCGGGCCAGAAGGTCGGCGTGGTGGGGCTGGGCGGGCTGGGGCACCTGGGCGTGAAGTTCGCGCTGGCGCTGGGCGCGCACGTCACCGTGTTCAGCCACACCGACCGCAAGAAGCAGGACGCGCTGCGGCTGGGCGCTCACGAGGTGGTGGTGTCGTCGAGGCCGGAGGAGCTGGCGGCGAAGGCGAACTCGCTCGACTTCATCCTCGACACGGTGTCCGCGGCCCATGACGTCAACGCCTACCTGGGGCTGCTGCGGCGCGACGGGCACCTGGTGCTGGTGGGCTTCCCGGCGAAGCCGCTGGAGGTGGCGCCCATCTCGCTGCTCTCCCGCCGCGCCAGCTTCTCCGGCTCCGGCACCGGCGGCCTGCCGGAGACGCAGGCGATGCTCGACTTCTGCGGCGAGCACGGCATCGTCTCCGACATCGAACTCATTCCCATCCAGGCCATCAACGAAGCGTTCACGCGACTGGAGAAGGGCGACGTGAGGTACCGCTTCGTCATCGACCTCAAGAGCCTGAAATAGGCCCGGCCCCTTTCAATCCCTGGCGCAAGCACAAGCAGCGCGCGAAGCCTCGCGCCTCAGGGGGACCGCATGGCAGGCGTCATCCACCTCGACAGCGTGACCGACGACCACGGGGGTGCTCGAACTTCGAGCACCATCCCGCCAAGGTCCGGGGCAAGACCTGGCCGACCACCGAGCACTTCTTGCAGGCCCGGAAGCTCAAGAATGCCTCGGACCAGGAGGAGCCCCGCGGGGCCAGCTCCCCGATGCTGGCGGCGTGCATGGGCCGCAACCGCAAGCCTCGCCGCGACTGAAAGTCCGTGAAGGTGGCGGTGATGCGGGAGGCGCTCCAGGCGAAGTTCTCCCAACATGAGGACCTCGCACGCCTGCTCCGGGCCACTGGCGACAAAGCGGGTGGAGCAAACGGAGAACGACGTCCACTGGGGCGACGGAGGAGACGGCAGCGGCAGCAACATGCGGGGCCGCCTCCTCATGGAGCTGCGTGAAGCGGCCAGGTAGGCCGCCAACGGTTCGCCCCAAGCGCCTCCGCGACGGCGAGCATCTCGCGGAGCGCATCGGTGAGCCGCGACGGAGTGTTCGCGCCGACGCCAAGGCAGGGCGCCACGGAAAGAGGCCGCCTGCCGGGCGCGCTCTCCAGAAACCTGTCCGACTGTCGGACACGTTTGCGCCACATGGGGCCCAGCCCGCGAACGTGTCCGACTGTCCGACCGGTTCGCGCCGTTCGGTCCCGGAGAGGGTCCCCGCATGGAAGACAACGCGTGCGGTGGGGCAGCGCGTCCATGTCAGACCCCCATGGTTGGATGGCGACGCTGGAACGAGAAGGGGGATGAGGATGGGGCGGGGCGGACTCGTGGCGTACGTGGAAGCGCAGCTTGAGCGCGACATCATGCAGGGGCGGCTGCCGCCAGGCGGGCAGTTCGGCTCGGAAGCGAAGCTGGCGCGGCACTATGAGACCTGCCGGGGCACCATTCGCGAAGCACTGCGGCGGCTGGCGGCGCGGGGGCTGGTGGTGCAACGCCCCGGACGCAAGACGCGAGCAGTGGCGCTGGATGAGTCGCTGACGCTGGAGAACCTGGGGCTGGCACTGCATGACGCGCGCACCCCGGAAGCCCGGTGGCTCCTGGAGAGCGCCTTCAGCCTCAAGCGGCAGGTGCTGCTGGAGCTCCTGAGCGACTGCTGCGCGAGGGGCTCTGAGCTGGACCTGAACCGGCTGGCGGACGCGTGCTACAAGTTGCAGGACGCGGCACACTGGGAGTCAGGGGCCTGGTGCGCGCAGGTGGAATTCGAGTTGCTGCGGCTGGCGGCCAGGGTGGCGGAGCGTCCCGGGTACGTGCTCCTCGTTCAGTCCCTGCAGCGGGCCTTCCTGGGAGGCGTGGCCCAACTGCTGCCCCTCATGGGCGGAGAGCTGCTACGCGAGTGGGCCTGGTGCGCGATGAGGGCCCTGGGAGAGCGCGACGCGCTGGCCCTCCAGCACAAGCTGCCGGTACTGATGAAGGCGTGCGATGAGCGCGTGCTCGCGCAATTCGCGCCTGCCGTCCCCGAAGCGCACCGCGCCCAGGACTGCCTCCTCGACGCTCCCGCACCGGTAGTCGCGCCTGCTGCGTCAGCTGCCGCGCAAGACGAGGAGCTGGCGACACACCCTGATGGTGAGGAGCACGTCCCTTGCGGCCTCGCGACAGCGACCGCGCGGGAGACGCACCCTGACATCGAGGCGCCGGGCCTCGGCCACCTTGCGCCCGCTTCCGAGGCCATCGGGGACCTCAAGGTTGCGCCCCGCCCCCATGCGGAAACCCTCCCCATGGAACCGGACAGCGAGGCGCTGTTTCCAGCGCCCGCCGGGTTCGACTCCAGCGAGCCTGATGAAGTGTGCGTCAGGGACATGCAGGGCGCGGTCTTGGGAGTCCTGTCCGGCTGCCGGGCAGGTCGGGGCACCTCGTCTCCGATGGGGGACCCGCAGTTCGAGCCTCCATCCACCGGCGCCCTCGGGCACACCGGGGGAGCGGTGCGCAACGAGGGGGGACTGCTCCACGCCATCCTGGGCCGCCTTCGCCGGGGGGCTGCGCGCCTGCTCAGGAAGGCGTCACGCGCATGGCGAGCATCGGGCGGTACACCGCCCGGTAGGACCAGGCGAGGAACAGCTCCGCCGCCAGGAGCATGACCGCCAGGCCCAGGCCCGCCGGCGCGAGGAGGGCGTGCGTCAGGAAGATGTTCACGATGACCGGCGCGATGATCGCCAGCGCCAGCGGGACGAAGCGGTTGGACAGCAGCAGCAACCCAGCCACCGTCTCCGTGCCCTTCACCAGCCAGAACAGGAAGCCCGTCGCCTTCATCGCGATGCCGAAGGCCACCGCCGGATCCGCCGGGTTCAGGTCCTTGGGCGTGGGGATGAACTCCAGGAACCCGTTCAGGCCGAAGACAAAGAACACCAGCCCCATGAACACGCGGGCCGCCGTCGGCAGGTGGCGGGCGAACGACTTCTTCTTCGGGGTGGCCTCCACCTCGGGGGTGGAGGAGGAAAGGGCGGCGTCCATGGCGTACTCCGTGGCAGGTAAGAGCGCGGGGCTTCTACTCCACGTCGAAGCAGGGGCCCACGAATCGACACGCCCTCTTTTTTATCGGTGCGGCAGCCTGCCTACATGGCCGTACGCCCTGCCAACACGCGTCCCCGGGAACAGCAGGGGGTTCAGCGCCAGAGGTTCGTGCGCGCCAGTTCCAGCACCTCGGTGGTGCGGCCGTTGAGCAGGGCCTTGATGCCGAACAGGGTGAAGCCCGCGGCCATGGACGCGGTGATGCGCGGGGGCATCACCAGCTCCGCCTTGCTGACCACGGCGTCCACCAGCACGGGGCCCGGCGTCGCGAGCGCCTGCTGGACGGCTTCGTCCACCTGCCCCGGATCCTCCACGCGCAGTCCCTTCATGCCCAGCGCTTCCGCCAGCGCGGCGAAGTTCGTGGGGTGCATCGCGGTGCCCACGCTGAGCATGCCGCCCACCTGCTGCTCCATGGCCACGAAGCCCAGGGAGCTGTTGTTGAACACGACGATCTTGATGGGCAGCGACAGCTGCACCAGGGTGAGCACGTCCCCCATCAGCATCGTGAAGCCGCCGTCGCCGGAGAAGGAGACGACCTGCCGGTCCGGGAAGGCCTTCTGCGCGCCAATCGCCTGCGCGAGCGCGCTGGCCATGGAGCCGTGGTTGAAGGAGCCCACCAACCTCCGGCCGCCCTTCATGGTCGCGTAGCGCGCGGCCCACACCGTGGGCAGGCCCACGTCGCAGGTGAAGATGGCGTCGTCGGCCCCCTGGAGGTCGAACGCGCGGGCCACCTGCGGCGGGTGGATGGGCTTGCGGCCGACAGTGCCCTGCCCCAGCGCGTCCAACTCCTCACGCGTCTTGCGGTAGTGCGCGAGCGCGCGCTCCAGGTGCTTCGCGTCGCTACGGGCCTCCAGCCTGGGCAGGAGCGCCTGGAGCGTCGGCGTCACGCTGCCCACCACGCCCAGGTCCACGCGCGTGCGCTTGCCGATGTTCTCCGGGCGCACGTCCACCTGGATGACGCGCGTGTCCTCGCGGTCCGGGTAGAACTGCCGGTAGGGGAAGTCCGTGCCCAGCATCACCAGCACGTCGCAGTCGATCATCGCCCAGTACCCGGACGCGTAGCCGATGAGCCCCGTGAGCCCCACGAAGTGGGGGTTGTCCTTCTCCACGAACTCCTTGCCCCGGAGGGCGGAGACGACGGGCGCCTGGAGCCGCTTCGCCAGCTCCACCACCTGCGGCCCCGCGTCCTCGCAGCCCGCGCCACACAGGAGCGTCACGCGGCCCCCGGCGTTGAGCAGCGTGGCCAGCTGCTCCAGTGATTCGGCGGAGGGCAGCACCTGGGGCGCGGAGAGCCGCAGGGACTCCGCGGTGGGCGGCCGGGATGGCTCCTCCTTCTGCTGCGCGACGTCGCCGGGGATCACCACCACGGACACGCCGCGCTTGCCCAGGGCGTTGCGCACGGCGATCTCCGCGGTGCGCTGCATCTGGTTGGGGGCGGAGATGAGCTCGCAGTAGTGGCTGCACTCGCGGAAGAGGTTCTCCGGGTGGGTCTCCTGGAAGTAGCCGGTGCCCAGCTCCACGGAGGGAATCTGCGCCGCGATGGCCAGCACCGGCACCCGGCTGCGGTGGCAGTCATAGAGGCCGTTGATGAGGTGGGTGTTGCCGGGGCCGCAGCTGCCCGCGCACACCGCGAGCTGCCCGGTGAGGTGCGCCTCCGCGCCGGCCGCGAAGGCGGCGGCCTCCTCGCTGCGCATGGGGACCCATTCGATGTCGCCGCGCTTGCGCAGCGCCTCGGTGATGGCGTTGAGGCTGTCGCCCACCACCCCGTAGATGCGCTTCACCCCCGCGAGCGCGAGGACCTCCACGAATTGATCCGCCGCCGTCCGCTTCATCGTCCACCCCTGGCCCCGGGCGTCTTCACCCGGGGCGAAGATGTGCACCGTCCCATCGCCCTGCGACCGGCCGTGCGGCCGGGCCCCGGGTCAGGCTGGTTGCCAGGTGTGGGGGACGGCCGGGCCTCCACCATTCGCCGCGCTCCGCCCACCGTTCGCCGCGCCGTTCGCGTCACTGGCGGCATGGCCCCCGAGGGCAGGCTCCGGCCAGGACATCCTGGGTCCATGCGAAGACCCTTGCTGACCTCCGCTGTCGCCGTGCTGCTGCTCATCGCCCTGCCCGCCGCCGCCGCCGAGGACCCCGGCCGCGCCCACGTCCGCGCCGCCGCCGAGGCCATGGGCGGCGAGGCCCGGCTCCGCGCGCTCACGGGCCTGCGCATCCGGGGCGTGGGCCACTGGAACCTGCTGGAGCAGTCCGAGCGTCCCACGCCGCCCTTCCTCGTCATGTACGAGCAGTTCGACGAGGTGAGCGACCTGCGCCGGGGCCGTCTGCGTCAGAAGTCCGAGGCGCGCGGGGTGGTGATGGACGACTGGAGGAGCGTGACGATGCTGCTGGCCGACGGCGTGGCGGCGGCGGAGTTCGATGGGAAGTGGAGGCCCCTGGGCGCCGCGCAGCTCCAGGACCTCCAGGAGCGGATGGCCCTCGCGCCAGAGCACGTGCTGCTCGCGGCCCTGGACGCGAAGGACCTGCGAGCCCAGGCGGACACCGTGTTGCAGGAGGTGCCCCACCACGTGGTCGCCTTCCACCTGGACCGCGCGAGCGTGCGCCTGTTCCTCAACGCCCGCACGGGCCTGCCCACGGCGGTGGAGACGGTGGGCGCGCATCCGGAAGACCCTTTCTGGAGCGTCTGGGGCGACGTGCGCACGGTGCTGTCCTTCCAGGCGTGGTCCCTGGAGTCCGGCGGCCTGCGCTACCCGCGCCACTGGGAGTGGGCGCGCAACGGCCAGCCCCACCACTCCGTCACGGTGACGGCGGTGACGGTGGATCCGCCGCTCACGGACGCGGACTTCGCCGTGGCGGAGGACGTGAAGCAGGGCTTCGAGGCACGCCGCGCGAGGAAGCTGGACGACACGCCCGCGCTCCGTCCGGACGCTCCGCCCGTGGAGCTGGCGCCGGGCGTGGTGCAGCTGCCGGGCGCGTGGAACGTGGCGCTGGTGGCGCAGGAGGACGGCGTGGTGGTGGTGGAGGGGCCGCTCGCGTCGGGCTACTCGGCGCGCGTGCTGGAGGAGGCCGCGAAGCGCTTCCCGGGCCTGAAGGTGAAGGCCGTGGTGTCCACCAGCGATGCCTGGCCGCACGTTGGTGGGCTGCGGGAGTACGTGGCGCGGGGCATCCCGGTGTACGTGCTGGACCTCAACCGCGCGCTGGTGGAGCGGCTGGTGGCGTCGCCGCGCACGCTGCTCCCGGATGCGCTCGCGAGGAAGCCGCGCGCCGCGAAGCTCCAGGTCGTGGACGGGCGCCGGGTGCTGGGCAACGGGAAGAACCGGCTGGAGCTGGTCCCGGTGCGCACGGAGACGGGAGAGCGGATGGTGTTCGCGTGGCTGCCGGAGCACCGGCTGCTCTACACGTCGGACCTGGTGCAGCCCCAGCCGGACGGCGCGTTCTTCAACGTGCAGCAGGTGGATGAGACGGTGGAGGTGGCCACGCGCGAGAAGCTGCCGGTGGCCCGCGTGTTCGGCATGCACCTGAAGCCCACGGACTGGAGCGCGCTCACCACCGCCGTGGAGAAGGCCCGCGCGCGCTGAGGCCCGCGAGGGCTCCCCTTTCCGCGGCGCACCGCACGAACCTGTCCGACAGTCGGACAGGTTTGAAATCCGGAGTAGCACCCCGCGGAGCATCGACAGGTTTTGTTAGGCTTTCATGGTGACTGCCGAGAATCCCCTTCGGACCGCGTCGGAACTCGCCCAGGCAGGCAGGGCGGGTGAGGCCATCGCTTGCCTGGAGTCTGCTCTCGCTCGCACCCGGTCAGACAAGGAAAGGCCAGCCAACACATCCCTCCTGGCCAGGATAGCGGGACTCCACTGCGAGGTCGTCGGGAGACTTTCGCAAGCAGCGCTCTATTACGAAGAAGCGGTTGCTGGCGGTTGGGTCAGGCGGACAGCGCGCGTTCGTGCCTGGCAAGAGCCGAATCCATGGCTCAGTCCTCCTCTGATGCCGAGGCCCTGAAAATGGTCGCCAATCTCCGCGCGGAGTGGGCGAGCGACGACCGTTGATCATCTCTCAGCGGGCCCGGCCCAGGCGTCGCTCCAGGTGTTCACGGCGGCTGCGGCTCACTCGCAGGCGCTGGCCGCTTCGCAGCACCACCACCTGCTCCGTGGGCGAGGGCCGGTGCACCTCCTGGATGCACTCCACGTTGACGATGGCGGAGCGGTGGATGCGAACGAAGCGCTCCGGATCCAACCGCGCCTCCAGTGCCGCCAGGCTCTCGCGCAGCACGTGGGCCTTGCCGTCCGCGTGCAGCGTGACGCAGTAGTCGTCCGCTTCGATCCACTCGATGTCCGCGACCGGGACGAGCACGGAGCGCAGGCCCACGCGCACCAGCAGCCGGTCCGCGGGAGGTTCGGCGGGCCTTGGCGCCGGGCCCGCGTCCGCCAACAGGTCCGCGAGCCGCCGCCCCAGCTCCGCGGCCTCGCCCGCGCGCAGCCGCTGGCGGGCCCGGGCCAGGGCCTCGTCGAAGCGCGCGTCGTCGAAGGGCTTCACCAGGTAGTCCACCGCGTGCACGGTGAAGGCCTTCACGGCGAAGGTGTCGAACGCGGTGACGAAGATGACGGCGGGCATGTGCTCCGCGCCCACTTCGCGCAGCACGCCGAAGCCATCCAGCTCCGGCATCTGCACGTCCAGCAGCACCAGGTGGGGCCGCTGGGCGCGGATGGCCTCCACCGCCTCCCGGCCGTCGCGGCACTCACCGCTCACCACGGCGTCCGGATGGCGTGCGAGAGCCTGACGCAATCCCTTCCGGGCCAATGGCTCGTCATCCACCAGCAGCACCCGCAGCTCAGCCATGCGCCACCCTGGCGGTGCCCGGCATGGAACGCCATGGCAACAGGACCGTGGCCACGGTGCCATGCCCTTCCGCGTTGGCGACGCGCAGTTGCCCGGCTTCGCCGTAGAGCTGCGACAGGCGCGCGCGCGTGTTCGACAGGCCAATCCCGCTGGCCGCTTCCAGGTCGAAGTCCGGGGGCAACCCCGGGCCGTCGTCACTCACGGTCAGCTCCAGCGCGTCACCGCGCCGCCGCGCACGGATGCGCAGCACCCCGGACGCGGACCGCATGCCGATGCCGTGACGGAGCGCGTTCTCCGCGAGCGGCTGGAGCACCAGGTGGGGCACCCGGGCATCCAGCGCGTCCGGCTCCACGGCCCACTCCACGCGCAGCCGGTCCGCGAAGCGCAGCTGCTGGAGCTCCAGGTAGCGTGACAGCACCGCCACCTCGTCGCGCAGGGACACCTCCTGGGTGGCGCCCTGCTGGAGCAGCTGACGAAGCAGGTCGCTCAGCAACACCAGCATGCGCGCGGCCTCTTCCGTCTCCCGCTCGCGCACCAGCACGACGATGGCGTTGAGCGTGTTGAACAAGAAGTGCGGTTGCAGCTGCGTCTGGAGCGCGAGCAGCCGGGACTCGGCCAGCTGCACCGCGAGCGCCGCGGCCTGCCGCTCGCTGTCCCGCGCTCGCTGGGAGGCCCGGGTGGCGGAGGCCACCGCCAGCACCGTCGCGTAGGCCATGCCCATCATCGGCAGCCAGCCCCACCACACCTGCAGCCAGCGCGCGGCCCAGGCCGTCTCCCTTCCAGGCATGGGCATGAACACGGCCGTCGTCACCGCGTACACACCCGCGAAGAGGGCCCCCACGCCCAGGCACGCCGCCAGGTGCACGAACACCGGGCGCGGACGCGGGGGGCTCAAGGGCTCACGCGCCGCGAGCCGGGCGAGCCACGGCGTGAGCGGCAGCCACACGTACCAGGCGGGCACCTGTGCGGCGAGCACCCGCCATAGCGCGGGCGGCTCGGGCATGCCCCGGCTGAAGGTGTACGTCTCCAGCGCGGAGAAGAGCGCGGGCGCGGACCACACGGCGGCCCGCTTCGCCCAGGCTCGCCACGCACTTCCGGATGCGTCTTCCACGGAGTCCAAGAGGCCCGCGAGTCTACCGGCGGGCGCGGCGGACTTCACGGCCTCCGGAGCGCTTCAGGGAAAGCCGCTCAGCACAATCTTCCCCAGCGTGCGGCCCGTCTCCACCGCCGCGTGCGCGCGCCGCAGGTTGGCGGCGGTGAGCGGCCCGAAGTCCTGGGTCATGGTGGTGCGCAGCGTCCCCGCCTCCACCAGGTCCGCCACGGTGTCGAGCAGCCGCTGCTGGGACAGCGGATCCGCGTCGTAGAGGGCGCGGGTGAACATCAGCTCCCAGTGCAGCGCCAGGCTCTTGCGCTTCATCGCGTTCACGTCGAGCGGCGTCTGCGGGTCGTCGATGATGCCCAGGTGCCCGAACGGGGCCATCAGCTCCACCAGCTGCGCGAAGTGCTGCTCCGTCGCGGTGAGCGCCATCACGTAGCGCACGCCACCGGGCACCAGCGCCTGCACCTGCGCCGCCAGCGGCTGGCGGTGGTCCACCACGTGGTGAGCGCCCAACGACTTGCACCACTCCACCGTCTCCGGCCGCGACGCGGTGGCGATGACCGTGAGGTCCGTCAGCTTGCTGGCGAGCTGGATGGCCATGGACCCCACGCCGCCCGCGCCGCCCACCACGAGCAGCGCGTCCTTCGGGGTGCCCGTCTTCCGCTGGGGCACGCCCAGGCGCTCGAACAGCAGCTCCCACGCGGTGATGGAGGTGAGCGGCAGCGCGGCCGCCTGGGCGAACGTCAGCCCCTTGGGCTTGCGGCCCACGATGCGCGCGTCCACGACGTGCAGCTCGGAGTCCGTGCCGGGCTTCGCGATGGAGCCCGCGTAGAACACCTCGTCACCGGGGCGGAAGCGCTTCACGTCCCGGCCCACCGCCTCCACCACGCCCGCCGCGTCCCAGCCGAGCACGCGCGGTGAGGCCTCCACCTTGTCCTTGGGCGCGCGCACCTTCACGTCCACCGGGTTCACCGACACGGCGCGCACGCGCACCAGCAGGTCGCCGGGGCCGGGCGTGGGGTCGGGGAGCTCCACGTCGACGAAGGCTTCGGGGTGGTCACTGGGGAGGTACTTCGTGAGGGCGACAGCTCGCATGGGGGGCTCCTTTGCGTGCAACATCGTCCCGAAGGTTGAAGTGGACAAGTACGCAGGATTTCCGCCCATACGTACAAAAAGGGAACCATGGCCCGGCACAAGACCTATGACTGCTCCTCTGGTTGTCCGGTGTCCGCGACGCTGGATGTGATTGGCGGCAAGTGGAAGGGGCTCATCCTCTACCACCTGCTCGAAGGCACGCTCCGCTTCGGAGAGCTGCGCAAGCGCATCCCGGACGTCACGCAGCGGATGCTCACGCAGCACCTGCGCGAGCTGGAGGAGAGCGGGCTCGTGCACCGGCAGGTGTACGCGGAGGTCCCTCCGCGCGTCGAATACAGCCTCACGCCGCAAGGCCAGACACTGCGCGGCGTGATTGCCGCGCTCAAGTCCTGGGGAGAGACGTACCTGGGTCGGAAGGCCCCGGAGCAGGCGGCCTCGAAGCGCCGGCTCGCCGCCGTCGCGGGCCGCTGAGACAAGCGCCCGCCGCCGTTACTCCCGCTGGAGGAGCGTGAACTTCGGCTCCGAGGCGGCGTTCGAGGGAGGCCCCTCCCAGCGGATGGCGTCTCCCCGGCACTCGTAGGACGTCCAGCACTGGAAGCGCACGCCGCCCTCGCCGCACGCCACGTTGGTGACGGCGTCGGCCTCCAGCCGCGCGGCCTCGCCCTTCAGCATCTCCTGGAGGGCCGCGGGCGAGTAGTTGGTCCGGTAGATGCCACTGGTGCAGGTGGCCGCCTCGACCTCGCCCAGGAACTTGAACTTCCGCTGGGGCAGCTCCTCCGCCTTGACGATGGCGATGTTCGCCGCCCGCCGCCGCAGCTCCGGATCCCTCAGCGCATTCGACGTCGCGCAGCCCTGCCCCATCGCCAGGACCGCGACCCACAGCATTCCACGAAGATGAATGGACATGTCCCCTCCGGAGCGCTGCTCTAGCGCAGTCCGGCCGGGAAAGACAGACGCCCTACCCCGCCGCGCGCACCATGCGCAGCACCAGCACGAAGTGCAGCCCCGCGCCCACCAGCGTCATGGCGTGGAACACCTCGTGGTAGCCGAAGACGCCCGGCCGGGGGTTGGGCCGCTTGAAGGCATACGCGAGCGCCCCCAGCGTGTACGCCAACCCTCCGCCAAGGATGAGCACGATGGCGGAGGTGCCCAGCGCGCGGAAGACGTCGCCGAAGTACGGCATCATCGTCCACCCCACTCCAATGGCCAGCGCCGCCGTCACCCACTTGGGCGCGCCCACCCAGAACAGCGATTGCAGGATGCCCAGCACCGCGCCCGCGTAGAGCCACGCCATCAGCGTGTTGCCCACCTCCGGCGGCAGCCCCAGCAGGATGACCGGCGTGTACGTCCCCGCGATGAGCAGGAAGATGGCCGCGTGGTCCGCCCGCCGCATCCACGCACGCGCCTTCGGGGACCAGTTCACCCGGTGGTACGTCGCGCTGATGGTGAACAGCCCCACCAGGCTCAGCGCGTACAGCGAGGACGCCAGCACCGTGCGCGGCGTGGGCGCCATCGCCACCAGCACCACCCCCGCCCCCACCGCGAACGCCGCCGCCCACTGGTGCAGCACGCCCCGCAGCTTCGGCTTCTCCATTCCAGGCACCGCCGCGCTCACGCGCGCCCCATGGCGGACTCGACACCCTTCGAAACGCGGCATTTCATGACGGTGTCGGCTCCTCGCCGTACCTACGGGATGGTAGGTTTCGGTCCGGTAAGTTACTGGTGGGTAGGTTCGAGGTCAACTTGAAGAAGAGACAGCGGCTGACGGGCGCCGAGCGCCGGGTCCAGTTGATGGAGATTGGGCGGGCGGCCTTCGCGTCGAAGGGCTACGAGGCGACGTCCATCGAGGAGGTCGCCCAGCAGGCGGGCGTGTCCAAGCCCATCGTCTACGAGCACTTCGGAGCGAAGGAGGGACTGTACGCGGCCATCGTGGACCGGGAGATGGACGACCTGGTGGCGCGCGTGTCGGCGAGCATCGCGCAGGGCACGCCCCGGCAGCGCTTCGAGGACGCGGTGCTGGCGTTCATGGCCTACGTGAAGGACGAGCCGGCGGGCTTCGCGGTGCTCACGCGGGACTCGCCCACGGCGGCGGCGCGGCGCGGACTGACGCGCGTCATCGACGACCTGGCCCAGCGCGTGGGGGACGTCTTCCGCAGCGAGTTCGAGCGCGCCGGCTACCCGTCCAAGGTGGCGCCCATCTACGCCAACGCGCTGGTGGGCATGGTGACGCAGGTGGGCCACTGGTGGGCCGCGGAGGGCAAGGCCTTCTCCACGGAGAACGTGGCCCGCCACGTGGCGGCGCTCGGGTGGATGGGGTTGCGGCACCTCCCCAAGGACCCCGTCCCGCCCGGCGCGAAGCGCGAGGCGAAGCGCCGGGGCTGAAGCAGGGTGCGCGTCACCAGGACCTCGCGTGTGTGGGCAGGAGCTCGCTGATCGCCGCCGTGGCCGTTTCACGGCTCCCCGAGTCTCCTGAATTACCCAGGAATTTTACTTTCTGGGTGAAACCACACCCCCTGGAAAGCGCTCCCCGCGCGAACCGGAGTCCTCCATGCGCATCCGTCATTACGCCTCGCTCGCGTCCTTCCTGCTGCTGGGAAGCGCCTGCGGTCCGACTGAAACCATTGAAGACAGTTCGAAGGCCGTGGCACAGCAGGACAGCGCGCTGGCCGCGAAGCCGGTGCGTGGCGACGGCCTGCGCCGGCTCCAGGCGGAGCGCCCCGGCTTCTTCAAGGGCGCGGGGGAGCTGACCTCGCGGCGCTTCCACGTGGATGCGCGCGGCCAGGCGCATGAGCGCCTCACGCAGACCTTCCAGGGCGTGCCTGTCTTTGGCGCGGCGGCCATCGTCCACCTGGGCGCGAACGGCGCGGTCGAGGGCGTGACGGACCGGCTCGTGCGCGACCTCAAGGTGGAGACCACGCCCCGGCTCAAGGCGGACGAGGCCATCCAGCGCGCCGTGGCCGCTCAGGAGGCGGCGGGCAGCGTGCTCACGGGCGCGCCCCGGGCGGACCTGCAGATCCTCGCGGACCCGAAGGACACCCGCCTGACGTGGCGCGTGCAGCTGGCGACGGTGGACGTGGACGGCCTGCCCTCCATGCCCAACGTCTTCATCGACGCGCGGACGGGCGACACCGTCTGGGGCTTCGACAACCTGCAGACCAGCCGCAACCGCAAGACGTACACGGCGAAGAACCGCACGACGCTGCCGGGCACGCTGGTGCGCAGCGAGGGCCAGGGCCCGTCGGGCGACGCGCTGCTAGACCAGGCCCACGACAACGCGGGCTTCACGTATGACTTCTACGCCAACGTGTTCGGCCGGGACAGCTACGACGGGCTGGGCACGGCGCTCACCTCCAGCGTCCACTACAGCAAGAACTACGTGAACGCGTTCTGGGACGGCACGCAGATGGTCTACGGCGACGGCGACGGCGTGCAGTCCAGCGCGCTCACCGTGCTGGACGTCGTCGGCCACGAGCTCACGCACGCCGTCACCGACACGTCCTCGGAGCTCATCTACGCCAACGAGTCCGGCGCGCTGAACGAGGCCATGTCCGACATCTTCGGCGCCTCCATCGAGGCGTACCGGGACGGCGCCGTCAGCGCCAACACCTGGAAGATTGGCGAGGAGTGCTGGACGCCGGCCACCGCGGGCGACGCCTTGCGCTACATGAACGACCCGGCCATCGCGGGGGACTACGACTACTACCCCACGCGCTACACCGGCACGTCCGACAGCGGCGGCGTGCACTGGAACTCCGGCATCGCGAACCTGGCGTTCCACCTGATGGTCAAGGGCGGCACGCACCCGCGCGGCAAGACGAGCAACGTGGTGCCCGCGCTCGACGCCAACACCTACGCCAGCATCCAGAAGGGCGCGGCCATCTTCTACCGCGCGAACACCGTCTACCTGACGCCGGGCAGCACCTTCTCCGACGCGCGCGGCGCCACCGCGCAGGCCGCCGCCGACCTGTACGGCTCCAGCGCCGTCACGTCCGTCAACGAGGCGTGGACCGCCGTGGGCGTGGCCGCGCCGCCGACCTGGACGACCCTCGCGACGCTGACCAACGTCTCCGGCGCCCGCAACAGCAACACGAACCTCAGCTACGTCAAGCCGTCCGGCGCCACCGCGATGCGCTTCCAACTGGCCGGCGGCACGGGTGACGCGGACCTGTACGTGAAGTTCGGCAGCGCGCCCACGACCACCAGCTACGACTGCCGCTCCGCGGGCGCCACCAGCGACGAGTCCTGCACCATCAACGCCGCGCAGTCGGGCACCTACTACGTGCTCATCCGCGCCTACAGCGCGTTCTCCGGCTCCACCTTCACGGTGAGCTCCGGGCAGTAGGCAGCAGGCAGGCCGTCCACGGGCCTCCGGAGCGGTCGCCTCGGCCCAGGCGACCGCGTCGGGGGCCCGTCCTGTTTCAGGGCTTCGGGGGCCGCGCCTTCACGGCGGCCTGGATGCCCTCCAGGGCGCCCGGGTCCTCGATGGTGGTGAGGTCCCCCGGCTCGCGGTCCTCCGCCACCGCCTGGATGCTCCGGCGCAGCAGCTTGCCGGAGCGCGTCTTGGGCAGGTTCGCCACCACGTACACGGCCGCGGGGCGGGCCACGGCCCCCAGCGTGCGGCCCACCGTGTCCATCACCTCGCGGGCGAGGGCGTCGCGGTCCTCCTCGCGATGCAGGCGCGCGGGGTCCCTGGGCACGGCGAAGGCCATCACCACCTGGCCCTTGAGCTCGTCCTTCACGCCCACCACCGCCACCTCCGCGACGCCCGGGTGGCCGCTGATGGCCTCTTCAATCTCCCGCGTGCCCAGCCGGTGGCCCGCCACGTTGATGACGTCGTCCGTGCGGCCCAGGATGAAGTAGTCCCCGTCCTCGTCGCGCGTGGCCCAGTCGAAGGTGTTGTAGAGGGGCGTGTCGAAGCTGGAGAAGTACGTGGAGACGAAGCGCGCGTCGTCCCCCCACACCGTGGACAGGCACCCCGGCGGCAGCGGCGGCTCAATCACAAGCACGCCCTTGTGGTTCGGCGCCGTCACCTCTTCCCCGCTCAAGCCGTCCACCAGCTTCACGCGGTAGCCGTAGATGGCCGTGCCCGGTGAGCCCAGCTTGCGCTTGCGCGGTTCCACTCCGGGGACGGGCCCCAGGATGGGCCAGCCCGTCTCCGTCTGCCAGTAGTTGTCCAGCACCTGCGTGGCCGGCAGCGCGTCCGAAATCCACGCGTGCGTGGGCGCATCCAGCGGCTCCCCGGCGAGGAACAGGTAGCGCAGGCGGGAGGTGTCGTGGCGCTCGAGGAACGCGGCGTCCTGCTTCTTCAGGATGCGGATGGCGGTGGGGGACGTGAACATCACGCTCACCTTGTGGTGCTCGATGAGGCGCCACCAGACGGCGGCATCCGGCCGGATGGGCAGGCCCTCGTAGAGGACCGTCGTCATGCCGTTCAGGAGCGGGCCGTAGACGATGTACGAGTGGCCCACCACCCAGCCGATGTCGGAGGCGGTGAACATCGCCTCGCCGGGCTGCCCCGTGTAGATGTGGCGCATGGACGCGGCCAGCGCCACCGCGTAGCCGCCCGTGTCGCGCTGCACGCCCTTGGGCTTCCCGGTGGTGCCGGACGTGTAGAGGATGTAGCTGGGCTCGGAGGACTCCAGCCACTCCACCGGCACCTGGGCCCCTTCGTGCCGCGCGCCCAGCGTGGCGAAGTCCACGTCGCGCCCCGGCGTGACGGGGCTGCCGGGCACCAGGCCCCGGTCCAGCACCAGCACCTGCGCGGGCGGGTGCTTCGCGAGCGACAGGGCCTCATCCACCAGCGGCTTGTAGGGGATGACCCGGCCCGCGCGCATGCCCGCGTCCGCCGTCACCAGCAGCACGGGCTTCGCGTCGTCGATGCGCAGGGCCAGGCTGTGCGCCGCGAAGCCGCCGAACACCACCGAGTGGATGGCCCCCAGCCGCGTGCACGCGAGCAGCACGAAGACGGCCTCCGGCACCATGGGCATGTAGACGATGACGCGGTCGCCGCGCTTCACGCCCAGCGAGCCCAGCATGGCCGCCACGCGGTTCACCTCCGCGTGCAGCTGCGCGTAGGTGTACTGGCGGCGCTGGTCCGTTTCGGAGGATTCAAAGACGAGCGCCGGCTGGTCCGCGCGGGTGGCCAGGTGCCGGTCCACGGCGTTGTGGCACAGGTTGGTGCGCCCGCCGACGAACCAGCGCGCGAAGGGCGGTCGGGAGGCATCCAGCACCGCGTCGAAGGGCCGCTCCCAGTCGATGAGACGGGCCTGCTCCGCCCAGAACGCCTCCGGCGCTTCAATGGAGCGGCGGTAGAAGTCCAGATAGCTGCCCATGCGGACGCTCCTTCAATGGGGGATGTCCCGGGACGATAGGGGCGGGCCCTCGCGGGTGGGAAGGACGCCCTCCGGAAACGTCACGGGAATAAACGCCGCGGCGGTCGTAACCCCTTCAGCCATTTCCACTGAAGGAGTCCACACCATGAAGCGTTTCACGCAGGCGTTGGGGATGTCCGTCGCGCTGGTGCTGCTGGCCGTGCCCGTGGCGTACGCGGGGTCGAAGGTGACGTTCCCCGTGGTCATCAGCACGGCCAGCCGCTACGCGTACGGCGCGATGGGCACGGCGCGCAACAGCGCGGACGCCATCCAGAACATCTATTGCCGCACCTTCGCGGACGTGACGGCGGGCGAGTCCGTGCGGTGCTTCGCCAACAGCTCGGCGAGCGTCTACGTGTCCTGCGTGTCGTACTCGCCGGTGCTCATCCGCAGCGCCCAGTCCGCCAGCGACTCGGCCTACCTGTACTTCTCCTGGGACGCGAGCGGCGTCTGTCAGTCCATCGACGTGCTCAAGGGTTCGCAGCTGGAGCCGAAGGCGCCGTAGTCACACCTTCCTGCGTCACGCTCCCGGAGGCTCACGATGAAGACCTTCCTCCAGACACTCCTGTCACAGGTCCCGGGCATCGCGCTCGGCATCACCGGGGGCGTGGCGCTGACCTTCGCCACGCTGGAGTCCCGCGTGGAGCAGATGCTGGACGCGAAGCTGGAAGCCCACGCCCAGCACCTCCGCGTCCTCATGCAGTCCCGTCCCGCGCCGACCTCCGTGGTGATGCAGGCGCCGGACTCCCGAGAGGAGCTGCGGCTGATCCGCGAACAGCTCGCCGTGCTCGCGGCGAGGGAACCCGTGGCGGCGTCTTCCGCGGAGCCCGAGGAGGACCCGCGCCCCGCCCCCACGCCCGAACAGGTGGAGGCGTCCCGTCAGTGCCAGCAGGTCCTGGCGGACGCCATCACGCGGGGCCGCTGGACGGAAGCAGATCAACAGCGCTTCCACCAGGCGCTTCGCGCGGGGACCCACGACGAACGTGAAGCCATGGAGCAGCGGCTGTCGCTGGCCATCAACAGCGGACAGCTGAGGCCGGTGCTCGGCGACGAGCGTTAGCGCGCCGCACGACGCACGCGCGTCCCGTCAGCACGCAGTTCCGGGCCCGCGCGCGAGCAGTGAACGCGATGACGGTGCGTCAGGGATTGGTCCTGGCCTTGCAGTCAAAGACAGCGTGTCCGTGAAACAGGTTGTGTTTCGCGACACATGTCCCCCACCTGCCTGGTCCTCTCATGACGATCTCGACGACCCTCACCATCCAGAACAACTCCGGCTGCCCCATCGATAACCGCGGCACCGTTGACTACAAGGACGGCTCGCTCAGCGGCAGTGCCCCCGCCACCAGCATCGCGGCGGGCGCCAGCACGGCCTTCACCATCGAGCAGAACAACTCCCTCTCTCCCGGGCCCGAGGGCACGGTGACGTACAAGCTGGAGACGGGGAACGAGCAGGTACCCCTCTCCTTCTACTGGAACTACTCCAGCGGAGCGCAGCACCACGAGTCCTATACCGCCACCACGGACACCAACCTCGCGCCGGTGGTCATCACCCAGACGGACACGTCCGGCGACCATCACGCGACCACCTACCGGGTGGACTTCAAGCCGCGCGCGCCCCATGAGTGGGACCTGGTGTGGGCGCTGTCGGTGGGGCTCATCAACAAGCAACTGCACGCGCTGCGCTACTACCAGCTCATCCCGTCTTCGTTCACGCAGACCGCCAGCGGCGGCGCGCAGCTCACCGTGACGGCCATGGGCGACCCGACCGTGTCGGTGCCCGACGACCAGACGACCCACCTGGACGTGCACCTGCCCTTCACCACCGCGACCCTCCAGTACGTGGAGTCAGGCGCGACGAAGACGCAGGCGCTGTCGGGGACGACGGTCATCGTGTCGCTGGACCTGTCGCAGGCGCAGGTGACGGACCCCAACACGCTGGCCGCCACGTCGGAGGCGAAGCAGCACATCCAGGGGCTCCAGTCGCTCAACTACTCCGTCTACCGCCTCTTCCTGGACCTGGCCAACCCGTCGCTGTTCCGGTCGCTCCAGGTGGTGAACGCGAGCAACCAGCCCGTGGCGCTCAGCCAGGCCGCGCAGAGCGCGCTCCAGGCCACGCTGGCCGGTGTGGGCCACATGGACGTGGCGTACACGACGCAGGCGCCGGGCAGCCCCGCGAGCATCGTCCCCACGTTCGCGAAGGAGCGCACCACCCGCTACGGCACCAACGGGAACTACAGCACGCTCAACGTGTGCATGATGAGCCGGGGCCGGAAGGAGCCCGCGTGGGCCTCGCGCTTCGGCTTCACCGCGCCGCTGGCCGCCACCACCAACCCGGACGGCACCCCGGCGGAGGCGCGGGCGCGGCTGTTCCTCAGCCAGGACACGCTGGGCGAGGGCTACCTGAAGCCGGTGGTGCTGCCCGCCATCCTGAGGGCCTCCGGCATCCCGGGCTCCATCAACCGGCTGGCGCCGCTGAAGTACCAGTGCGTCGGCACGAAGGACAACTCCAGCAAGAACGACGGCCGGGGCGAGTTCGTCCAGGTGAACAACGGCTTCGACCAGTACGTGGCCGGCACGGAGGGCATCAGCTTCACCACCCAGCCCGACCTCACCCAGACCGACCGCTGCACGCTGTCCCTCACGGGGCAGTTCCAGGTGAACATCGAGGTGAGTCAGTACCCGCTGGACTTCATCGGCCTGGGCATGAAGGACGTCCTGGGACGGGCCACCTACGTACAGCCCTGGACGGGCACCGTCACCTTGCAGGCCGGCAGCGGCGGCAAGCTGGTGACGTCCGTGAACATCGTCCTGGGCCAGGCTCCGGCGCCGAGCGTGGACAAGACCCTGGATGGCTGGGTCTTCAACGCGCTGGACAAGCTGTTCAACTGGTCCTCCACGTCGCCGCAGGACGCCATCACGAAGCAGGCGCAGGACTTCGCCAGCAACCTGGCCACCGCCTTCCGTGACAACGCGTCCATGGCGCTGGACGTCGAGGACTGCGTCGTGCTGCCCACGGGCTCCGCGCACGACTACAGCCAGTTCGTCTTCAACGCCGAGGGCGCCGTCCAGGTGGACGTGTCCTTCCCCGGCTGAAGCGCCAATCCCTCTCAAAGACATCCAAGGAACCCTCCATGTCCCAGACTCCCCAGACGGGAACGGCGACCGTTTCCTCCAGCCTCATGTCCAACTACCTGGCCGCGACCTCCGTGGACGCGGCCTACCCGCTGGCCTCCGCGGAGGACACCGGCGGCTCCCCGCTGTTGTTCAGCGTGGGCGCGTCCGCCGCGAACACCGCGCGCAAGACGCTGTGGGTGATGTTGCGCGACACCACCGTGACGACCGGCTGGCGCCAGGTGGAGCTCAGCCCGGACGCCAACCACGACGTGCAGGGCTACGCGGTGGTCCAGGCCCCCTCGGGCCAGGTCATCATCGCCGTGGCCCTGGATGACGGCGCGGGCGGCAGCCGCGTGTTCGTCTCCCCGGCGCTCACGCCCACGCCGGACGGCGGCCCCTGGAACACGCTCAACACCGCGTGGGTCCAGCGCAACGGCGCCCCCGCCGGCATGCCCGTGCAGCGGCTGCTGCTGGGTGACTTCGTCAGCGCCAGCGAGCCGCCGCTGCTGGTGGCCGAGGTGAAGAACACGTCCGGCACCACGGGCCGCTACTTCGTGGACGCGTCCACGAGCAGCACGAACAGCGCGTGGGTGAACTGGGCGCCGCCCAAGGACATGCAGACGCTGCACGACGTGGTGGTGGCCCGGGCCTCCATCACCGGCATCTCCTACCGGGGCACGTGGTCGCTGTTCGACGACAACACCGGCAAGCGGTGCCTCACGTTCACCAGCCTCCTGGACCCTTCCACCAACACCACGCACTCGCTGTCAGTGACGGCGCCGCCGGGCGCGCGCTGCCTGTGGGCGCTGGAGGACCGCCAGAACGGGGGGCTGAGCGCGCTGTACGTGGGCGGTGACGGGCTGTCGTGGTTCCCCTCCACCGGCCTGAAGAACGCCAAGAGCACCGCGCTGACCATCGCGTCGTCGGCCGTGCTGTCCGGGGTCACGTCGGTGCTGGCACAGCAGGACTCGCAGCGCGTCAGCGTCTGGGCGGTGGACGGCAGCCAGCGGCTGTTCTCCCTGAACAACGCGGTGGGCGCCACCGCCGGCTGGTCCGTGCCGCTCCAGCAGCGCGAGCACGTGGCGCGGCTGGCCCCGCGCCGCAACCAGAAGCGCTCCACGGGCGAGCTGTTCGTCACCTCCACGGACAACAGCCTCATCACGTACCTGTGGCAGGACCCGGACACCACCGCCTGGCAGAACACGGACATGGTGTTGCCCACCCTGGCCAACGGGCAGGAGTTCCCCAGCTACACCACGGTGGTGCGCTTCACCGACGCGCAGGGCGCCCCCATCGTGAACCAGCCGGTGCGGGTGAACGCCTCCGAGTGGTCCCGCGTGATGGTGAACGGCTACTGGACGGACCTGGACGCCAGCACGCGCGTGGAGGTGAAGACGGACGCCAGCGGCACGGTGACGCTCATCAACAAGGTGTCCGACGTGGGCACGCCCGTGTTCCGCTTCAGCGCGGCGTTCCTCGCCCAGGACGTGACGGCGGACCCCAGCAAGGAGCTGCGCGCGAACCTGGCCGCGAAGCTGAAGTCCGCGGACCTGTCCCAGTGGAAGAAGCCGGACGGCACGCCCGTGGTCCCTCCCGGCGCGGATCCGGACCTGGTGGCGCAGGTGCAGGCGTCGCTCCAGCAGCTCATGGACAACATGGACAGCCTGCCCGCGGACGGCTCGGCGGCGCCCGTGGAGCCCGCGGCGCCGACGATGGCGCCCACGGCGATGGCGAAGACCCAGACGTCCTTCCGGGTGCTGGGCAACGTGACGAACGCCATCGAGACGGCGGCGGGTGACGTGCTCCAGGCGCTCAAGAGCGCCGCGGGCGCTGTCTACGAGTACGTCATCCAGCCCATCGTCAGCGGCACGAAGACGCTGCTCCAGTTCTTCGTGAAGATTGGCGAGCAGGTGGTGTCCTTCGTCGTCCGGACGATCAAGGAAGCGCTCCAGCTCATCAGCTGGCTGTTCCAGCAGTTGGCGGTGCTGATTGAAGACATCATCGCGTTCCTGGGCTTCCTGTTCGCGTGGGACGACATCCTGGCCACCCAGCGCGCGCTGGAGGCGATGACGCAGGACGCGCTCCTGGCGCTCGCGGGCAAGCTGAAGGGGTCGGAGGCCACCATCACCTCCTTCTTCGACTCGCTCATCGCGCAGTTCGACAGCCTCTGTGACTCCGCCCTGGGGCTTCAGGACGTGAGCACGCAGCAGGTGACGGCCCAGGCTCAGTCCTCGGCGAGCGCGGAGCAGCAGTCCGCGCTCGACTGCCTCACCACCAGCCCGGGTGCGAGCTTCTCCACGTACCAGATGTCCCACGGCGGCATCGGCCAGAGCACGTCGGACGCGCCGGACAACCCGGTGATGGAGGCCATCTCCGACTTCGTCCAGACCGTGCAGGACATCCTGTCGGATGTCGCGACGAGCGTGACGGAGCTGCTCCAGGGCCTCCAGACGCTCGCGCAGCAGGGCAACCTCAGCCTGCACGCCATCGTGAAGCTCGTCGCGGGCGAGGCGGGCAAGGCGCTGCTGAGCGCCATGCGGGACCTGGTGCTGGGCCTCTGTGAAGTCGTGGAGGACCTGACCCAGGCCATCATCCAGGACGTGCTGCTGCGGCCGTTCAACATCCCGGTCATCACGTGGCTCTACAAGAAGCTCACGGGTGAAGAGCAGCTGACCATGCTGAGCGCCCTCAGCCTGCTCACGGCCATCCCGCTGACGATTGTCTACAAGCTGCTCACGGGCGAGGCGCCCGTCCCCAGCCAGCCCCAGGCCCAACAGGCCACGCTGGAGCTGGCGCGGATGCCCTGGCGCGCACAGCCGACCCTGGAGCTGGCCGCGAAGACGAGCAACCTGGGCCCGAAGGCCTGCGCCTACTCCATCCTGGGCGGCGCCGGGGCGGAGATCGCCTCCCTCCTCTACTCCCTCTTCCTGGAGGCCTCGGCGCTGCTGAGCATCGCGAAGGTCGAAGGCCCGCTCAAGAAGGTCAACGCCACCCTCCAGGCCGTCGCGACCGCGGCGGGCGTGGCCGGCACCTTCCCCACCGACGAAAACATCCCCCAGCGGGTGGTGGACCTGCTCCTCTGGTGCGTCACCGCCGTGGAGGCCATGACCTCGGGCTGCGTGGCCTACCTGGGCTGGAGGCCTCCGACGGGCGAGGACACGAAGCTCGCCGCGAAGGTCCTGGAGCAGGTGGACACGGGGCTGCTCGGGGTCATTGGCGTTGGCGGGCTCATCCTCTCCGTCCTGAGCTACGTGATGGAGATGGCGGCCCTGGCCGGGGACGAGCCGGTGTCCAACTCGCATGGCTTCATGACGGATACGGAGAAGCTCGGCGCCAACCTGCTGCGCTACACGGGGACGGCGCTCGAGTGCCTGGGAGGCTTCACCCCCTCACCGGCCAAGGAGGAGATTGTCTTCACCGCCTTCGCGTTCGAGTTCGGCGCCGTGGGCCTGGACGTCATCCGGTGGGCGGAGGCCGTCCTCTACAACCAGGACGAAGGCAACACCGACACGAAGTGCTTCCACCCCAGGTAGGCCCCCCACGCCCCCGTCCCCTGGCACGAAGCCGGGGGACGGGAGGTGTCACGACGGAACGGCTAGCGCGCCTGGGCGCCGTCGGCCTGGGCGGTGGCCTCGTTCAGGATGGTGTAGCCGCTGGCGGAGCCCTTCACGTCGATGCCGGAGAAGTGACGGTAGGGATAGGCGCCGTCGCCGATCTGCTCCACCAGCTCCAGCGTGTCACCGGTGAGCTGCTGGCCGTTCACCAGGGTGGTGAAGGTCTTGCCCTTGAGGCTCATGCGCCAGTTGCAGGCGCCCACCTCGGTCTGGGGCGCGGCGGTCTCGCGCACGGCGTAGGGGAACGGCAGGTGGCGGAAGTCGATGTTGGCGAAGCCCCAGGCCATGTACACGTTGCCCATCCAGTCCGTGAAGATGATGACGCGGGCGGCGGGCTCCTGGGTGCCGCCGCCCTGGTACACGCCGTCGCGGTACACGTTGACGCGGTAGCTGGAGCCGCCGGCCGTGCCGGTGAAGGCGGGCGCCAGGGCCAGCTGCGTCCCGGTCGAGTTCGGCGTGACGCTCAGCGTGCTGACCACCTGGTCCGTGTCGCGCGCGGCCAGCGAGAACCGGCCCTGGCCCTGGCCCTGGCCCAGGGTCATCCGCGTGGTCTGCTGCCAGCCTTGCGCGTCGGAGAACCGGCTGGCGACACCGTCCGCCTGCGGGTTCGCGAGCCCGGAGACCTGGAGCCCTTCCGCCGTGGCGGTCAGCTGCGCGTTGCCGGTGGCACAGCTCTGGATGCCATTGAACCGCGAGACACAGCCCTGCGCCTGCGACTCCTGCGTGTCCATGGGAGCCTGTGCGCCGTCGTCCGGTCCCTGGCAACCCGCCAGGGTCAGGAAAGCCGCCGCCATCGCGAATGCCGTCTTCATCGTCCGCATGTCTTCGACCTCGAAAAAGGGGGTGTGTTTCACCCGGGGGTGAAACACCGGGCACGAGACCTCCCGCGCCCGGCGGCCAGCGCTCCTGCACCCTCCGAGCCAGTAACCTGCGAAAACAAATGTTCCTGTTTACGCAGCAAAACGAGCTGACGCAGCAAGTCGCTGTAGCCCCGCATGTCACAGGTGTCTGGGTTTGTAGCGTGCACCGTCACGGCGGGACGGCCTCGTAGGGGCTCCCACTGTTGCGGCTCGGCTACACTCGCCGCATGCACGCCGTCACTTCCGACCCCGCGGTCCTTCCGCCCCGGCTTCCGTCAGGGCTTCCCTGGGTGGGCCAGGGGCTGGAGTACCGCAAGGACCCGCTGGGCTTCTTCCTGCGCTACGCGGGCGCGGGCGCGGTGGTGCGGACCCGCTTCGTGGGGACGGCCGTCTACCTGCTCAACACGTCGGAGGCCATCGAGCACGTGCTGGTGAAGAACTTCCGCAACTACCCGAAGGACGCCTTCCAGAAGCGCGCCCTGGAGGCGGTGGTGGGCCAGGGGCTGTTCACCAGCCACGGCGACGTCTGGATGCGGCGGCGGCGGATGATGCAGCCGGCCTTCCACAAACACCTGCTGGCCGCGCACGGGAGCGTGGCGGTGAGGGCCGCGAACACCTGGCTCGAGTCACGGCGGGAGGGAGAGGCCTTCAACGCGTACCCGGAGATGATGGCGCTGACGCTGGACGTGGTGGCCGGGACGCTCTTCGGTGCGGACCTCTCCGCGCGGGCGCGGGAGCTGGGGCGGGCCATGGAGGCGGTGATGCTGCACGCCCAGTTCCTCTTCGACACGCCCCTCCCGCTGCCGGCCTGGGTGCCCACGCCGGGGCAGCGGCGGTTCCAGGCCGCCCTGCGCACCCTGCACGCCGTCGTGGACGACGTGGTGGAGGTTCGGAGGAGGCAGGGCGGTCCCGGAGACGACCTGCTGGGCCTGCTGCTGGAGGCGCAGGCCGGGGAAGGCGAGCCCCTGACGGACGCGCAGTTGCGCGACGAATGTCTGACGTTGATGATCGCCGGGCATGAGACGACGGCCGCGGCGCTGGCGCTCAGTCTGTGGTTGCTGGCGCGTCACCCGGAGGCGGAGGCCGCGCTGCGGCGGGAGCTGGGAGGCCGCGAGCCCACGGTGGCGGACCTGCCGTCGCTGCCGTACTGCGAGCAGGTGGTGAAGGAGTCGCTGCGTTTGTATCCGCCCGCGTGGGGCATGAGCCGGGTGGCGGAGGCGGACGACCGGATGGACGGCGTCCACGTCCCCGCCGGCACGGTGGTCGCGTGGTCACAGTGGGCGCTGCACCGTGACGCGCGCCACTTCCCGGAGCCGGAGGCCTTCCGTCCCGAGCGCTGGGCGGACGGGCTGGAGCGGCGCCTCCCACGCTTCGCCTGGTGTCCCTTCGGAGGAGGGCCCCGGCTCTGCATCGGCGCGGGCTCCGCGTTGATGGTGATTCGCCTGGTGCTGGCCACGCTGCTCCAGCGCTTCCACTTCGACGCCGGGCCCGGGCCCGCACCCGAGGTCCTCCCCGCCATCACCCTGCGTCCGAAGGGCGGCATCCCGCTCACGCCACGGGCGGTGTAGCGCAGGGACGGCTACCCGTTCTCGCGGAGCCAGAACCAGCGCCCGTTGGAGCGGAGTGCTCCCGCGAGGAACTCGGAAAACGAACCGGCGATCTGGCGGCAGTAGTCTGGGTCCGGGAACGCTTCGTTGTAGCCGTCGCGGATGGGGTATCGGCCGTTGGAGTGCTGGTTCACATCGAGAAGGATGTAGTTGCTGTCCTGCACCTCGGCGATGGCGAACCAGGACGCAGGCCCCGCGCGGTCGGTATCGTCCTTGCGCATCACGACCCGTGCCCGGCGAATCCGCTCCAGGGGGAGGAAGGAGAAGGCGGGGTCCACGGGGTCGAACAGGTCCGCACCGTCGCAGTGCAGATAAAAGGCTCGGAGGTCCGGGTCGAGACGCCACCCTACCCTTTGCTCGAACGCATCGATTTGTTCCGGCGTTGCGGGTGGGCGGACGTGATGGAGGCGTGAGACCTCTTCGAGCAAGTCGCTCATCGACATGGGTCTACTCTCCGTAGGGATGGTCCGGGCCCACCTGCGTCCACGGAGGCTCGTTCGCGTAGCACTGGTTGTAGAGGCCGAACAGGTCCTGATGGATGTCCTTGGGGAACGGGAGGATGTTGTCCCAGTCCGTGGGATTGCCTCCATGCCAGAGGTCCCGGATGTGGTGCCCTTCGAAAGGCTTCCCGTTGGCTTCGGCGGGCCACGCCCCAAAGCGTTCCGCCCACTGGCCACGGAATCCCTCCCTGATGTTCTTCCAGCGACCGCGGGCTGCCTCCGTCTGGAGCGGGCTGAGCGTCCCGTAGTTGCAGCAGCACTGAGTCAGCCCGAACCGGCTCCCAGCCCTGACCATCGTGCCTTCGAAGTCCATCTTCACATCCGCCAGCCACATGCAGCCCTGAAGCACATGCCCACTCCCAGCACACTTCTCCTGGCAGTAGGTCATGAGCTGGGAGCTGCACTGCCACGGGCCGTAGTGGATGACGGTCCGGAACTGGCCCCCGCCAGGCACGTCCACGCGAGGTCCTACCCACTTGCGGACGGCTCCAGCGGTCGCGGGAAGGGGTGCTTCGGCGCAAGCGGTCAGGAGCAGTGCTCCCACGAGGAGTCCCAGTTTGAGTTGCATCGAGTGGAACTCTACTCAAGGGTGAACACTCCCCACGTCGTCGTCCCTGGAGGCGGACGATTTTCCGGCCCCGGACGCTTCCGGTTCCAGGGGGGCGGATCCACTTTTGGCGGTGAGGAGTCACACACCCCATGGATGCGGAAGGCACATCGGAGCTGGGGGCCGCGAAGGTTCCCCTCGTATCCACCCAGAAGCAGCAGCGCACGCGGCGCACGCCCCGGAAGCTGAAGCCCTCGCGGCTCCAGGCCGTGGACTTCCGCTCCGTGGAGGAGCGCATGGACGCCGGCCGCGCCCTGCGCAAGCGCTGTCCCCGTGGCAGCCACGCCACGTGGAAGGCGTTCCGGGGACGCGACCCGCTCGCGCAGCTCAAGGAGTCCGACGCCACGCGGCTGCCGTGGCTGGTGCCCGTGCGCCATGAGCGCATGTCGGAGTCCCCCTTCGCCTTCCTGCGCGGCACGCCCTTCGTCATGGCGCGCGACCTGGCCCACACGCCGAACAGCGGCCTGCGCAGCCAGATTTGCGGCGACGCGCACCTGGCCAACTTCGGCCTGTTCGGCACGCCCGAGCGCAACCTCATCTTCGACCTCAACGACTTCGACGAGACGCTGCCCGGCCCCTTCGAATGGGACGTGAAGCGCCTGGCCGCCAGCTTCGTCATGGCGGCGAAGCAGAACGGCCTGGGCGCTCGCTGCGGGAAGAAGGCCGCGCGCAAGGCCGTGGAGTCCTACCGGCTCACCATGCGCGAGCTGACGACCAAGAGCCTGCTGGAGGTCTGGTCGCTGCACGTGGACGCGAAGGAGCTGAAGAACGCCGGCTCCGACGACACCGCGAGGCTGGCCACGGAGGCGGTGGAGAAGGCGAAGCGGCACACCAGCGCGCACGCGGTGGAGAAGCTCACCGTCGAGCGCAACGGCCAGCGCCACCTGGCCTACCAGCCGCCCCTGCTCTTCCCGCTCACGGCGGTGAAGATGGACGTGTCGCCGTCGGAGCTGGAGCGGCGCATCAAGCGGCTCACGGTGGGCTACCTGGAGTCGCTGGACGGCGCGGTGCGCGACCTGTGCCTGCGCTACCAGCGCAAGGAGTGGGGCTTCAAGGTCGTGGGCGTGGGCAGCGTGGGGCTCCAGGCCTACGTCGTGCTGTGTGAAGGCAACGGCGGGGAGGACCCGCTGGTGTTGCAGCTCAAGGAGGCGAAGGCGTCTGTCTTGGAGCCCTACCTGGGACCCAGCGAGTTCCACAGCGCGGGCGAGCGCGTGGTGGTGGGCCAGCGGCGCATGCAGGCGTTCTCCGACCTGTTCCTCGGCTGGACGGAGGTGGAGGGCATGGGCGCCTTCTACGTGCGCCAGCTGCGCGACATGAAGGGCGCGCTGGACGCGGAGAAGATGGACGCGCCCGTGTTCCAGGACTACGCGGACGCCTGTGGCGCCACCCTGGCCCGCGCGCATGCGCGCACCGGCGACGCCGCGCTCATCGCGGGATACCTGGGCACCAACGCCCACTTCGACGAAGCCGTCGCGGAGTTCGCCTGCGCCTATGCGGATCAGGTGGAGTCCGACTACGGGAACTTCATCGACGCGCAGGCGAAGGCGCTGGAAGCACTCACGCATTGAGAAAACAGGCGTTGTGGGATGCACAGCCATTCGTCCCGAAGTCTGTCATTGATTGACGGACGCGAGGGTCAGCCCCAGTTATTCCCTACCCTCCGGCTGTAATTCTTCACCCACCCTCAACCCCCACCCGCCCGCGCGGGCCGGTGGACCCCGTCCCGCTGTCTCCGGAGGAGGGGCGGTGTCCACCATCACGCGCACCCCCGCCCATGACGACCCGTACGAACTGGCTGTCCGCTGCCGTGCTGACCGTGGCCCTCTACGTCGCGCCGGCCTCCGCGCAGTCCTTGCAGTGCGTGAACACGGACTCCACCGAAGCCGTGGCCATCACGGCGGTCGCCACCGCGGTGAACGCGGCGCAGACCGCGGCGGACACCACCCGGAATGCCCTCACGACGCTGAACCTGTTCACCATCCTCGCGGCCACCCAGCAGAACACCTCCGCGCTCCTGGCGGTCGCCCAGGCCGAAGCGGCGGTGGCGCTGCTGACGCCCTCGGCACTGACGACGGACCTCCGCGCTCCGCTCGCCACGGCCACCTCCGGCATCAGCAGCCTGCGCGACGCCACCACCTCGCTGCTGGCGGGGAACCCCGGTGCCGCGCAGCAGGCCTTCACCGTGGCGCTCGGGCAGGTGGACTCGGCGGTGGGCCTGGCCCGCTCGCTGCCCCCGCTCTGCCGGCCGTGACGCCCGCGGGCGCTCAGCCCGCCAGCCGCGTCCCGTCGTCCTGATGAGTGAAGAGTTTCACGCCCAGGCGCTCGCGGACGTCCGCGTGCGCCTGGGCGGCCTCAGGGGTCCGTTGCAGTTGTGATTCCGCAAGGCCAGGATGCCGCGCCTCCTGAGCTTCCGGGAGTCACTCTCAGGGGACTTCTGCCGAGGGAGCTTGCAAAGATCGCAGATACCTTCTGACGCCGGATTCAGAGCTTCGGCGCCGGATTTCTCGGCGGCCTCGATCGGTGAACGCACCACGTGGGTGCTCACCATGGCCCCCTGCTTGACGGGAGGCGCTGGACTCCGAGAGTGTCCGGAATGGCATCGAGGGCATCCTGCTCAACCACGCGATGCTGTGGGAGGCCCTGCGGTCCAAGGTGCGCACGGAGGGAGGACCCTCAGCGGTAGGTTCGCAGGGGCAAGGGCATGCGCTTGGAGTTCCTGATGCGGCTTCCATGGCTGGTGCTGTCCCTGCTCTGGGCGCTGGCCGGGTGTAGCGGTGCGACGAAGGTCGTCCGGCTCGACACGGGGCGCGGTGCGCCTGTCGTCCAGGTGCCCCGCGCGCCTGGAGCCGCCGGGCGCGTCACGCTGGATGAGGAAGCGCTAAAGGAATCCGTGGCGAGGCTGGCGCGGGACATCCGCCTGTCGCCCCGTGCCCAGGAAGCCGCCCGGCGTCTGTTCGAGGTGGAGCCCCGGAGCGGTTCGTACCTGGTGGACGTGAAGCGCCGCCGCATCACGCCACTCGGGCCGGGTGAGCACCTGTCCGCCGAGCCGTCGCGGCCCGACGAGGAGCTGACCCGCGCCTACTTGCGCTGGTGCGGACGGACCGGACGGGCCGGTGACTGTCTGGGCCTGCTGAAGGAGAGCCCGGTCATCACAGGAGACGCGCGCTTCGCCCTGGCGCTCGCGCTGGCGAAGGGAGCCGTGCTGGAGGAGCTGTGGGACGCCGTGAAGGACATGGCGAATCCCGAGGCGCTGATGCAGGCCGCTTTGTGGACAGCGGCCACGTATGCGCTGCTCTGGACGGTACCTGAGCCCGCGACGAAGGGCGTGGCGGCGGTGATCTCGGCGGGGCTCATCGCCTACGTGGGCATCGACACGTTCTGGGCACTCATCCAGGGCTTCCGGTACCTGATGGTGGAGTCGGACGCGGCGCTGACGTTCGACGAGTTGCGCGGCGCGGGAGAGCGATTCGGCAAGGTGATGGGCCGGCAGGCGGCGCGGGCCTTCGTGGTGCTGGCGACGGCGGCCATCGGAAGCACGGGCGCGACGCTTGGGGCGAAACTCCCGGGCCTGCCAGGGGCAGCCCAGGCCGCGGTCCGGGCCGAGGCGGAAGCCGGCGTGGTCTACGCGGCCGTGGGACAGGTCGAGTCCGTCGCCATCGCCGCGGACGGCTTCACGTTCAGCCTCGCGCCGGGCGCGGTCGCGATGTCATCGAGTGGAACTCGCGGCGGTGGGAGCGCCTCCTCTGGACACAAGGCCTGGCAGACACACCGGGGCATGACGAAGGCGCGAGGAAGAGCAGGCCCGAACAGCGAGTGGCACCACGTCGTCGAGCAGACAGAGGGGAATGTTCGTCAGTTCGGACCTGAAGCGATACACAACACCGAGAATGTCATCGCCCTGGACAAGGCGCTTCACGACATGGTCAGCGCGTTCTATTCCAGGAAGTACCCTCTCATCACTCGTTCACGCGTCCTGACCATTCGAGAGTGGCTGAGTACGCAGTCGTACGCAGCCCAACGCGATTTCGGTTTGCTCGCCATTGAAAACATCAAGAAGGGAGTCTGGCGATGACTCTGGAGGGACTGGTCAGGGAGTTCGCCGAGAACGTCGCGGCACAGACGGACGCGATCTTCCAGGTGGGTGCGGATCCCGAGGACAAACACGGAGACCGGTACATCGCGGCTTTTGATGAACTCCGTGCCCGAGGTAATGAAGGAAGAGAGGCGCTTTGCATCCTCCTGAAGCACCCCAGGATAGACGTGAGGGCCACGGCTGCTGCCTTCCTGCTCCGTTACCGCACCGCAGAGGCCAGAGCAGTGCTGGAGGAGGCTGCGAAAGGAGAAGGGCTCGTTGCTTTCGGCGCCCAGCAGACGTTGAACGGATGGGGAGAAGGCGTCTGGGACTTGGATCCGGAATAGCGGAGGGGCCTCCCGTGAACCCCTCCTTGTCGGGCGCCGCGCTCGCCATCTCTCCATGAAGACAAAGGACCTCAAGACGCTGACGCTGGAAGAGTTGATCGCGCGCTTTCACGAGCTTTCAGCGAAACACGGTCATTTATTGAACGCGCTCAATACTCGCGCCGCCAACAAGGAGTACAAGCACGCGGCCGCCGTCAGGAAAGAGCTGCGTACCCGTGGGCCCGATGCGGAGAAGTGCCTGCTGGTATTGCTGACCGATCCGGAGCCAGGGACGCGGTATTGGGCCGCGACGGCCGCCTTGGGCTTCGCGCCCAGCGAGGCAGAACGTGCGCTTGCCCTGTTGTCGGAGCCGCCGCCGACGCTGTTGAGTGTGAGTGCGGCGATGACCCTGCGCGCATGGAAGAACGGAACCCTTCCCCTGGAAGAGTAGAACCGCTCAGCCCACCAGCCGCGTCCAGTCGTCCTCGTGGAGGAAGAGCCTCACGCCCAGTCGCTCGCAGATGTCCGCGTGCGCCTGGGCGGCGGGGCCTCCCACCCAGAGGGGCAGGTCCTTCGGCAGCGCGTCCCTCAGGCGCGTGAGCACGTCCTCGAACACCGTGGCGCCCCGGTTCATCACCGCGGACAGGCCCACCACGTCTGGCTTTGCTCGCGCCACCGTCTCGCCCAGCCCTTCGGCGGGCACGCGCTGCCCCAGCAGCGTCACGCGCAGGCCCGCGTGGCGCAGCCGCAGCGCCGCGCCCAGCAGGCCAATCTCGTGCTCCTCCTCCGGGAAGCACGCCAGCACCGCGTGCCTGCGCCCTCCCCGGGGCGCGCCGTGCAGCAGGCTCACCAGCCGCTCACGCACCACCTGGGTCACCAGGTGCTCCTGCGCCACCGACAGCGCTCCCGCGTGCCAGCGCTCGCCCACCTCGCGCTGCACCGGCACCAGCACGTCCTCGAAGGCCTTCAGCGGCGGCAGCGAGGCCAGCACCTCGTCCAGGATGCGCGCCACGCGGGGCTGGTCATACGCCTCGGCCGCGGCCATCACCGCCGCGCGCCACGCGTCCGGCTGCGGGCCGGGCCGGTCGTCCGTGGCTTCTCGGGCCGGCGGGGGTGGCGCTTCCAGCTCCGCGCGCAGCTGGGGCAGCAGCTTCGCCGCCTCGCTGATGGCCACGCCCTCGTCCGTCAGCGCCTTGAGCCGCTTGAGCAGGGCCACGTCGCGGTCGGTGTAGACGCGGTAGCCCGCGGGCGTGCGCTCGGGCACCAGCACCCCGTAGCGGCGCTCCCAGGCGCGAATGAGCTCCACGCGGACCCCCGACAGCTCCGCGGCGATGTGGATGCGATAGGTGCGCTCAGCCATGGTGTGCGTGCTTCAAGGTCGGTTCTGCGCGTTTCGCGCCTGTTGCCAGACCGCGATGAGTTCCTCCGCGGACTCCGCGTACTGCGCGCCCAGCGTGAACAGCGTCTTCAGGTGCTCGCGCGCGCCGGGTCCGCCTACCACCACCGGCACGGGCGCGCACGCATGCATCACTTCGGACAACACGGTGACGAAATCCTCCGCATCCCGCCGGCGGATGAACGACAGCGCCACCACGTCCGGGCGCAACTGCCTGCACGCCCCCTGAAGCGCCTCCGCGGGCGTGTCCGCGCCCAGCAGCGTCACCCGCCAGCCCCGCGCCTTGAGATGCACGCCCAGCGCCAGGAGCCCCCCCTCGTGGTGGTCCTTCGCCGGACAGGCGAGGAGCCCCCGAGGCCCGTCGCCCACGCGCTCCATCCCCGCCAGCAGCATGCGCAGCCGCTGCCGCACCAGCGCGGACGCCATGTGCTCGCGCGCCACGTCCAGGCGGGAGGTCATCTCCCGCAGCAGCGGGATGAGGACGGTGTCGCAATAGGCGGTCGCGTCCAGCCCCACCTGGGCCTCGGACAGGACCCCGTCCGCCCCTTCCGCGTCCAGCATCATCACCGCCGTCCAGAAGCGCTCCAGCCTCGGCGGCTCCGGCGGGAGGGTGCGCGCGGGTTCGTCGCGCACCTGGGCGATGGCCTCGCTCACCGAGAGGCCCTCCTCCATCAGCTTCGCCACCCGGCGGACGGCCTCCACCTCGTCGCGTGAATAGACGCGGTAGTTGTTCTCGCTGCGCTCCGGGCGCGGGAACCCGTAGCGGCGCTCCCAGGCGCGCAGCGTGGCCTCGCGGATGCCGGTGAGCCGGGCGATGGTGCGGATGCGCAGACTCATGGGCCCAGGCCTCGCGCGCGGTCCCAGCGCTCCGCCACGCCGCGCGCCCCCGCCACCTTCCGAGTGAAGCCCTCCAGGCCCGTCGCCTCGGACACCCGCCGCACCACCGACTCCAGGCCGCTCTGGAAGCGCGCGAGCGGCCCGGCCTCGTGCGGCGCGCCGACCTCCAGCAACACGTCCGGCCGCTCGTGTTCGAAGAAGGCGTAGCGGATGGCGATGGGCACGCACTCCGCCTTCGCGGCCCGGGCCAGCAGTTCCACGCCGCGCTCCAACTGGAGCGGGTGGACGCCGAAGGGCCGGTGCTCCCCTTCCGGAAAGACACACACCGCCGCGTTCGGCTTGCGCAAGAGCTCCTTCGCGTACCGCAGCGAGGACAAGGACGACATCGCGTCCTGCTTGCGGATGCTGAACGCGCCCATCTTCGTGTGGAAGGGGTAGCGGCGCAGGTTCTCCTCGTCCATGAGGCAGTAGCCGTCCCAGCCCGCCACCTGGCAGAGCTGGTGCAGCACGAAGCCGTCCCACCAGTTGCTGTGGTTCAGGTAGACGAGCCGGCCCACGCCGTCGGAGGGCAGCTCGCCGCGCACCCACAGGCCGCGGAACGTCGAGCGGACCTTCCACCCGATGTACCGGTCCACCGCCCACCCGAAGGGCCCACCCTTGGCCGCGCGGATCAAGACGCCCGCGCCTCCTTGAGCCGCAGGAGCGCCGTGAACAGCGCGAGTCCCAGCGACACCAGGATGCTGGTGATGAGGAAGAAGAGGATCTCCTCCAGCGGCACGGCGCCCACGTACACGCCCACGTGGCGTCCCTCGCCGAAGTTCCAGATGCCGGTGGAGATGGCCAGGTGGTCCGCGATGGACAGGTACACGCCCACGACCAGCGCGGGGGGCAGCACCGCGCGCAAGACCTCTCCCGCGCGGGCCTTGTAGTGGTTCACGAGCACCGCCAGCTGGATCGCGATCACAGGCAGCGTCCACGCCAGCAGGTGGATGAGGTACGCCCAGCGCGTTTCCATCATGGCGACACCTCGCGGGGTCCCAGGGTCCGCTCCGCGCGGACGGGCTTCTGCTCCCGCGACACGGCCTGGGGTTTCTTCGTCAGCACGCGCTCCAGCCGGTCGCGCGCCCACAGGCCCACGAGCAGGGTCTGGAGGCCGAAGAAGAGGTACTCCTCCAGCGGCAGGTAGCCCAGCTTCACGCCCCAGATGCGCTCCGGGTCGAAGCCCCACAGGCCCCACTTCACGGCCATGTTGTCCCACGGCGACGTGGCCGCGTAGACGACGACGAGCAGCATGGCCATGGGCGCCAGGCCCCGCCACGACAGCGTGCGGCGGTAGCGCACGAGCAGGAACAGGATGGGCAGCACGACGAAGATGCCCAGGAAGCGCGCGTAGGTCATCCCGGGCCTCCACTCCACCGCGGCGCCACCCGGCTCATGCGTCCCCCTGCCTCCAGCGCGTAGGTATGGCCGCGCCAGGTCACCCGTCCCTGCCGCGTCAGCGAGGCCGCGAAGGCCGCGAGCAGCAGCAATTCTCCCTGGACCCAGTCCGTCAGCGCGTGGCCCGAGTCCGCCTCCGCGGGCACGCGGCTCAGCGCGGCGAGGCGCAGCGACAGGAGCGTGCGCACGGCGACGAGGGCCGCCACCGCGAGCCACACGGCGGGCTCATGGAGCCACGCGGCCAGGAGCACCAGCGGCACGGTGGGCGTGAAGAGCAGCGGCACGGTGGGGTACAGGCCGGGCCGGTGGCTCGCGAGCACCTGCATCCAGCGCGTGAAGCGCTCCAGGGGCACGCGCCAGGACGTCCCGTTGGCCACGGGCACCCACGCGGGCGCGGGGCTCAGCGCCACGTCCAGGCCGCGCGCGTGCAGCCGCTTCGCCAGCTCCAGGTCCTCGCCGATGTGGTCCGACAGTCCGACCAGTTCCTCCACCGCGCGCGGTGAAAGCCCGAGCGCCTTGCCGCACACGGCCTGCGCGCCCGCGCTCATCGCATGCAGCGCGCGGAAGCTGTGGTGCGTGTAGCGCAGCAGTCCCGCCATGGCGCGGCCGGCCGCGTCCACCGCGCCCACGGGCGTGGGGGCCGCGGTGCTCAAGGCGGCGCCGGCCACCAGCGGAGAGGCGAGGCCCTCCACCAGCGCGCCCGTCACCGCCACGTCCGCGTCCACCGCGAGCACCACGCGTCCGCGCACGTCCAGCGTCTGCAGCGCGTAGAGCAGGTGGCCCACCTTGCGGTTGGGGCACACCGGGTCGCTCGGAAGCCAGCGCACGCCCTCCGCCAGCCGGGGCCGGTAGGGCGACAGCACCACCTGCTCCAGGGGGCCCGCGTAGTTGATGGGCAGCTCCAGGTTGTCCAGCTCCTGCGGCGTGGGCGCGTCCACGGGGCGCAGGAGCAGCACGGACGGCAGCGAGCCCGCGCCCGCGACGGGCGCACGGCGAGACAGCCGCGCCAGCGCCACCGCGCTGAAGCCCCCGGCCAGCGCCGCCCACCCGAGCGTGAAGAGGCCGAGCGCGTTCATGCCGTCCTCCCCACGCGCGTGCGGAAGTGCGCCATCCAGCGGATGAACGGGGAGTGGAAGCGGCGGAAGTCCGCCACCTCGCCCATCGTGTCCAGCGTGTCGCGCCTGGCCTCCAGCCGCGCGTAGAAGGGCGACGACTCCAGCAGGCGCGGCTCGCCCACCCCCTCGTTGCCCGCGTGCAGCCTCGCGGGGACCCGCAGCCCCCAGCCCGTCAGGCTCGTCGGACGCAGCTCCGGCTTCGGGCCGCGCTCGCACACCACGCCGTTGGGTCCCGCCATCATGCGCAGCGGCGCCACGCCGTCCGGCAGGTGGTAGTCCACCACCGTGTGGTTCGCGTGGTGCGTGCGCGCCCAGTGCCAGCCCGACAGCCGCGAGCCCAGCAGCTCCTGGCCGTGGTTCGTGTCGTGGTAGCCCAGGCCCTCGGCCTTGAGCCCCAGCGAGGACACGTCCAGCGTCGCCTCCGACCGCGGCGCCAGGGGCTGCCAGTAGTGCGGCAGGCCCGGCATGAGCTGCACCTCCGCGCCCCGCCCCGTCATCGGCCGCAACGTCAGGCTGGCGCGCACCGGGCGGCCCCACGGCGCCGTCCCGTCGTCCACGTCCATGCGCACCGTGCCGTCCACCGCGTGCGTCAACGTGGAGCGGCCGATGCGCAGGCGC